>JALZKJ010000033.1 GCA_030859305.1 Pseudomonadota bacterium
GCGCTGGCGCGTCACGCCGCGCGCGTGTCCGGGTTGGCGTGGCGATTGCGCCAGGGCTGACGCATGCAATCCGGCGCATGGAGAACAGACCGGTAGGAGCGGCCATGGGCCGCTCCTACTAATGTGCTTTGTGATGTTGCGCTTGCTTGAAATCGACCGGTGATGCCGAAATGCGCGCGGGTGGTGATCCGCGAAGGCGGCCGCGGAGCGTGCGAACGGTTGGCGCAGTGGTGGCCGGCGGGTTCGCCAGGCGGCCGTTCCGCATCGACGGTCACGGCACGCCGGTCAGCGTCAGCGTCGTCTGGCGGCGTCGCAGCGTGGCGAATCCGTCCCCAGCCTGTTGACCCGTGCTGAACAGGCGTTGCGAAGCACGCACGCAGCCGGATACAGCGTATTGGGCGTGTCGCCGCAGGATTGCAGCCGTATCACTGGCGGGTATGTGGCCACGTCCGCAGCGCCCGATTCGCGAACTGTCGCTTAACGCGTACTCCGAAGCATCGCGACTTTCACCCGCATTGCACGGGCAACCGCCTAGCTTTCGTCTGACCGGGCCAGCCAATGGCGCGGCCCCCCCACGCAATTTGGAGCAAAAACTCATGAGCGACATCAAAAAAGACCACAGCGTTGGTGCAGGTACGGGTGCGGTTGCAGGCGCGGTGACCGGCGCCGCGGTCGGTTCGGTCGGTGGCCCGATCGGCAGCGTGGTTGGTGCGGTTGTCGGTGGCGTTGTTGGCGCGAAAGCCGGTGACTCGATCGCAGAAGCGGTCAACCCTACCGAGTACAACGATCACTTCAGGAACGAATACAAGAACACCCCGTATTACACCGCCGGTCGCGAGTGGAACGACTACGAGCCGGCCTACAAGTACGGCTACGACACCTACGGCGAGAACCGTGGGCAGAAGTTCGAGGATGTAGAAGGCAACCTCGAGCGCAACTGGGACAGGACACGCTCCGACTCGCGCCTGGAGTGGAACGAAGCCAGGCAGGCCGTGCGCGATGGTTGGCACCACATCGAGCGCAAGATGCCGGGCGATGCGGACCGCGACGGCCGATAAGGCCCGCGATCCGGCAAGTCACTGATCGGCTGATGATGGACATCACCTTCACCTCCGATAGCTGATAGTCGTCACCGATCTCTCCAGCAACATTGAGTACTTCCAGGGGCCGCGTATGCGGCCCCTTTTTTATGCGCGTGATGCCCCGCCGCCATGAGGTTGCATTTTCATGCGTGGCGGCCGAGCAAAACCCGGCCGTAGATCCGAGTCTGCCCGGCTGGGCCTTGCGCGCGTACCCCGCAAGCGGAGCAAGCTCCGCTCTACGCAATTGGGCAACTGCGCCTAGGAGTACGATGATCGCCCACGCAATCGCCTCTCGACGCCATGGCCAATTCCATCAAGCATTCCATCAAGCATTCCATCAAGCCGCCCGCCAGGCCCACGCGCGAGCAGGCCGAAGCCGCCGTCCGCACCCTGCTCAGCTGGGCCGGCGACGACCCCGCGCGCGAAGGCCTGATCGACACCCCCAAACGCGTGGTCAACGCGTACGGTGACTGGTTCAGCGGCTACATCGACGACCCGCGCGAATACCTCGCGCGCACGTTCGAGGAAGTCGCCGGCTACGACGAGTTGATCGTGCTGCGCGACATCGAGTTCGAAAGCCATTGCGAGCACCATATGGCGCCCATCATCGGCAAGGCCCACGTCGGCTACCTACCCGACGGCAAGGTGGTCGGCATCAGCAAGCTCGCGCGCGTGGTCGAGACCTATGCGCGGCGCCTGCAGGTGCAGGAGAAGATGACCGCGCAGATCGCCGAGGTCATCCAGGACGTGCTGCAGCCGCTCGGCGTCGGCGTGGTGGTCGAAGGCGCGCACGAATGCATGACGACCCGCGGCGTGCACAAGCGCGGCGTCAGCATGATCACCTCGAAGATGCTCGGCAGCTTCCGCGAGGACGCGCGCACCCGCGCCGAGTTCCTGCGTTTCATCGACGTCGGCGTGGGTCGTTGATGGCTTTTGCAGCAGCGGCGTAAGTCGCGACCACGCGGTTGAGGCCGACGAAAACCCGCGTACGCGCCCTTCACCGTCACTCCGCTTGACTGTGGTTTCCGCAACGGAGGCCGCCATGGCGAACCGCGATCCGACCCGTGCGCAGCTGCAACCGCGCACCGGGCAACCCGACCCGATGCTCACTCGCACGGAATTCGACGCACGCTATCGCCAGCGTTTCCACGACCCCGCGTTCGAACCGCTGGAGGCCGATATCGGCCGCCTCGCCTCCGTCGCATGGGATGCCTACGACTCAGGCCGAAAAGCCCCGCGCACGCACCCGGCCGGCACAGGATTCGCCGATCCGGATTACGCGTTATCGGACGAATGGCGCGCCACCCACGAGGCGTTGCAGCAGGCCGAGCGCCGCCAGCGCGATCCCGCCACCCCGTCGCGGATCCTGCTGGTCTGCGCCTCGCCGCGCAGCGAGCACACCTGTCCCGGCGAGATGTCCAAGAGTTATCGGCTGGTGGAAACCGTGCGCGCGGTGATCACCGGCAGCGGCGTCGAATGCGACGTACTCGAACTCAACCGCCTGACCTCGGAATACGGTCGCTCGATCCATCCCTGCAAGGGCTGCGTGTCGACCGCGATGCCGTTGTGCCACTGGCCGTGCTCGTGCTACCCGAACCACAGTCTTGGCCAGGCGCCGGACTGGATGGGAGAAATATACGAGCGCTGGACCGCCGCGCACGGGGTGATGATCGTGACGCCGGTGCACTGGAACCAGGCGCCATCGGTGCTCAAGCTGATGATGGACCGGCTGGTCTGTGCCGACGGCGGCAACCCCGATCCGACCACCACCGACGGCAAGGACGCGGCGCGGGCCAAGCGCATCGAACTCGACGGCTGGGATTACCCGCAGCACCTGGCCGGCCGCGCGTTCGGACTGGTGGTGCATGGCGACAGCGAAGGCGTGCAGAGCCTGCGCCACGCGTTGGCGGACTGGTTGCGCGGCATGGGCCTGGTCGATGCGGGCGCTTCGTCGCAACTGGATCGCCATATCGGCTACTACGCGCCGTACGCGACCAGCCATGCCGCGCTCGACAAGGACGAAGCGGTGGTCGAGGAAACCCGCAACGCGGCACGCGCACTGGTCGAGCGGATCGCGCAACTGCGCGCCGGCAGCGACGAAGCCGGAGCGGCGTTGCATTCGCCGCGGCAGAAGTGATGGCAGGTGTTGTTGCCACGAACGAGCAGGAGCAAATCTCCCTCAGCCCCTCTTCGCTTGGCTTCTCTCCCTGGCAGGGAGGGTCTGGGGGAGAGTTGCCTTTGATCTTGATCTTGATCGCCAGACCAAATGCATACAGTCCTTGATGGATACGCATGCGTCACCTCGTCATCACCCGACCATCGCCGTGCGTCGTTATCCTCCCAACGATGTCGCTGACGCCCGCCACGTCGATTCCCGCACCGCTGCGCGCCGATGTACCGCACTCCCCGGCGGCGCTGGGTTTGCGCTTCCGGCAGGTGCGTGCGCGCAGCCTCTCGCTGGCCGCGCCGCTGTCGCCCGAAGACGCGATGCTGCAGAGCATGGACGACACCAGTCCGGCCAAATGGCACCTCGCGCACACCACCTGGTTCTTCGAGCGCTTCGTGCTCGGACGCGATGCCGCCTATCGCGCGGTCAATCCCGACTGGGACTATCTGTTCAACAGCTACTACCAGAGTGTCGGGCCGATGCACGCGCGCGCGCAGCGCGGGCTCGTGTCGCGGCCGACGCTGGCCGAGGTGCTGGACTACCGCGACACCATCGATGCGCGCGTGGCCGAAAGTCTGCAGGCCGGCGACTGCGACGACACCGCATTGCACACCCTCCTGCTGGGTACCCACCACGAGCAGCAGCACCAGGAGTTGCTGCTGACCGACATCAAGCACGCGTTCGCCCGCCATCCACTCAAGCCGGCCTACCGCGAGGACCTGGTCGAACATCGCAACGACGATGCGGATCGCGATCAACCCTGTCTGCGCTGGATCGCCCAGGACGAACGCATCGTCGAGATCGGCGCGACCGCGTGGCCGGGAGCATCTGATTCGTTCGCGTTCGACAGCGAGTCGCCGCGGCACCGCGTGCTGCTGCAGGCACACGCGTTGGCGCAGCGGCCGGTCAGCAACGCGGATTACCGCGCCTTCATCGACGACGGCAGCTATCGCAATCCGGCGCTGTGGATGAGCGAGGGCTGGACGCGCATCCATGCCGAACACTGGTCGCGTCCGCTGTACTGGGACGAAGACCTGCAACGCGAATTCACCCTCGGCGGCCTGCGCGAAATCGACCCGCACGCGCCTGTGTGTCACCTGAGTTATTTCGAAGCCGACGCGTTCGCGCGCTGGGCCGGCGCGCGATTGCCGACCGAGGCCGAATGGGAAGCCGCCGCCGCGATGCAGGCGTCCAGCGGTCATTTTGTCGAAGACGAAGCCCTGCACCCGCAGTCATCTCGCAGCGGGCACAGTGATCTGCAACGTGTCGGCCTGCAACAACTGTTCGGCGACGTCTGGGAATGGACTTCCACCGCGTACATGCCGTACCCGGGTTTCCGCGCCTTGCCGGGTGCGTTGGGCGAATACAACGGCAAGTTCATGTGCGGCCAGTGGATCCTGCGCGGCGGCAGTTGCGTGACCCCGCGCGATCACATCCGCGCCAGCTACCGCAACTTTTTCTATCCCCCCGATCGTTGGCAGTTCTCCGGCCTGCGGCTTGCCAAGGACCTGTCATGAACGCTGTACTCGCCCGCACCGAGGCCTCCCTCACCGACCTGCGCCCGACCCTCGGCGACATCACCCGCGACGCGCTGGCCGGCCTGGCGATGACGCCCAAGCAGCTGCCGTCGAAGTATTTCTACGACGAACGTGGCTCGCAGTTGTTCGAGTTGATCACCCGTCAGCCCGAGTACTATCCGACCCGCGTCGAGATGGCGTTGCTGGAGTCGCGCATGGCCGAGATTGCGTATGCGATCGGCCCGCAGGCGCACGTGGTCGAATACGGCAGCGGCAGCGGTCGCAAGACCGAGCAATTGCTGGAAGGCCTGCACGACCCGGTCGCCTACACCCCGATCGAGATCTCGCGCAGCACCGTGCTGGCCAGCACCGCGCGGTTGGCGCAGGTGTTCCCCAAGATCGAGATGTTGCCGGTATGCGCCGACTTCACCCAGCCGGTCGAACTGCCGGAATCGGCGCGCGCGCCGCGGCACATCCAGATGTTTTTCCCCGGCTCGACCCTGGGCAACTTCACCCACGACGAATCGGTCGCGCTGCTGCGCGCGATGCACACGACAATGGGCCCGCGCGGCCAGGCGTTGATCGGCATCGACCTGGACAAGGACACCGCCACGCTGGAGGCTGCCTACAACGACGCCGCCGGCGTCACCGCGCAGTTCACCCTCAATCTGCTCGCCCGGCTCAACCGCGAGATCGGCAGTGACTTCGATCTGGACGGCTTCCACCACCGCGCCGTGTATGCGCGCGAGCGCGGCCGCATCGAGACCTTCCTGGTCAGCCAGCGCGCGCAGGAGGTCAGCGTCGCCGGTCGGCATTTCCACTTCGCCGCCGACGAGGCGATGCTGGTCGAGTACAGCCACAAGTACACCGATGCCGAATTTGCGCAGCTGGTCGCCAGCGCCGATCTCAAGGTCGTCGACGGCTGGAATGACCCGCGCGACTGGTTCGGCCTGCGCATGCTGGAACCGTGCTGACGGCGCCGCAGCGATGAGCAGGCAGGCAGCATCGAAATCGCCCTGCGACCGGCGTCTGGATTGCCTGGTGATCGGCGCCGGCCCAGCCGGGCTGACCGCGGCCACTTATCTGACCCGCTTCCATCGGCGCATCGTCGTGGTCGATGCCGGCAACAGCCGCGCGCGCTGGATTCCCACCAGCCACAACTGCCCGGGTTTCCCGTTCGGCGTCGCCGGCACCGAACTGCTGTGCAGGCTGCGCGAGCAGGCCGAACGCTATGGCGCGACGATCGTCGAGGGCCGCATCACCACCCTGCAGCGTGATGACGACGGCGGTTTCGTTGCACGCGCCGACAACGGCCAGCACTGGCGCGCGACCTGCGTGCTGCTGGCCACCGGAATCGTCGACCGCATGCCGCCCATCGACGCGCTTGATGCCGCGATCGACGACGGTGCGGTGCGGCTGTGCGCGATCTGCGACGGCTACGAGGCCAGCGACGAACGCCTGGCGGTGTACGGCCCGGTCGATGAGGCGATCCGGCATGCGGCGTTCCTGCGCACGTTCTCGCGCAGCGTCACGGTGGTGCGCTCCGAGCCCGGTGAACCATCGCCGGCCTGCGCCGAGCTTGCGCGCGCGTCGCGGGTGACGTTGCTGCCGGTGGCGGCGGGGTTGCAGCACCGCCCAGGCGAGGGTT
>JALZKJ010000042.1 GCA_030859305.1 Pseudomonadota bacterium
GCCAAGGACTCGTTGACGCCGGATCTCGGGGGCGATGGCAATACGATGGCGTTTGCCAGGGCGATTGCCAGCCGGGTCTGAGCGCTGCGTGTCTGTGCGGCCTGATCCGCCAGCCGCCAGAGCAGCAACCTCCCACCCATAAAACGGGGCGCCTCAACGCCCCGTTTTCGTTCCCGCCGCGCCGATCAGCGCGACTGCAGCTTCGACAGCAGGCGCAGGAACTCGATGTACAGCCACACCAGAGTGACCATCAGCCCGAACGCGCCGTACCACTCCATGTATTTAGGCGCGCCCTGTTCGACGCCGGTCTCGATGAAGTCGAAATCCAGCACCAGGTTCATCGATGCGATCACCACCACGAACAGGCTGAAGCCGATCCCGACCAGGCCCGATTCGTGGATCAGCGGGATCTGGATGCCGAAGAAGCTCAGTCCGATGCTGGCCAGGTACACCAGCATGATGCCGCCGGTTGCGGCGACCACGCCCATCCTGAAGTTGTCGGTGACCTTGATCAGGCCCGTGCGATAGACGAACAGCAGCGCGAACAGGGTGCCGAAAGTCAGCAGCACCGCCTGCATCACGATGCCTTCGTACAGGTGGCTGTACATCGCCGAGATCGCGCCGAGGAAAAAGCCTTCGACCAGCGCGTACAGCGGCGCGGTGATCGGAGCCCAGTGTTTCTTGAACACGGTGACCAGCGCGATCACCAGTCCGCCAATCAGACCGCCCCATACGTAAGGCCCGGCGCCGATCGCGCCCTGAGCGTTGAACTCGATCTGGCTCCAGGCGAAGGCAGCGGTCATCACGCTGAGCAGGAGCAGGAAGCCGGTCTTGTTGACCGTGCCGTTCAGGGTCATGACGTCGGCACCGTCGCGCACCACCGTGCCGCTGCTGAGGTCGAGGAAGGTGGAGTCCTTCAGTGCCGGATTACCGCTGCGCATGGCCGCTCCTTCTGGTTCGTTCGTGGATGTGATGGTGAGTGTGAAATGTGTTGCTGCGCGCGAGCATACACGCCGCTGGCGAAGGTGCCAACGTGGCGCGCCAGCAATCGCGGCGCTTCCGGGAAACCGGCGTTGACAGCGGCCGGGACGGCGCCCAGAATGGCCGGCCTTTCGTGGTGTTGACGCGCGACGGAAGGCACGCAACGCAAGTTCTGGCCCGGGGCATAGCGCAGTCTGGTAGCGCATCTGGTTTGGGACCAGAGGGTCGGGGGTTCGAATCCCTCTGCCCCGACCAACCGCCGGCAACGGCAAGGCATGACGGTTTAATATGCGGGCCACGCGCCCGTAGCTCAGCTGGATAGAGCACCAGCCTTCTAAGCCGGTGGTCGCAGGTTCGAATCCTGCCGGGCGCGCCACAGGCATCGATACGAATTCGCAGGGTCAGGTTCTTTTTGTGGTGGATGTAGCTCAGTTGGTTAGAGCACCGGATTGTGATTCCGGGGGTCGCGGGTTCAAATCCCGTCTTCCACCCCATTTGTTTTTTGTTACAATTTTCCGCGTTGCGGGCCGTTAGCTCAGTTGGTAGAGCAGTTGACTCTTAATCAATAGGTCCAAGGTTCGAATCCTTGACGGCCCACCATACCCAGGCATCCGGTTCACACCGGATGCCTTTTTCTTTGCGGCGATGCCCTAGAATGCGGCGCGTCCGCGATTGTCTGGCCGGGCGATCATCGCGAAAGTGGCGGAATTGGTAGACGCCCTGGCTTTAGGTGCCAGTGCCGCAAGGCGTGCGGGTTCGAGTCCCGCCTTTCGCACCACGCCAGCGGAATGGAAACCGCAATCCTGGTTTTCCGGGAGGTCTCCCGTTGCGAACGGGGCCCGCTCAGGTACAACGCGGTCGTTACGGCACCGCCTTCGCAGATGTTGGAGCACAAGAGGTTGAACGAAGTGACGATCACATGAGAGCTCCCTGGAAGCCACTTGGCTCGCTGGTCGGTCGGCTGTCCTTGGGACTTGCATTGATCCAGGGCGTGCTGATCCTTGCGATGGCTGCCGTGACGATGCACCAGTTGGCTCGAACCCAGGCAGATGCCTTTGTGAGCCGATCGCTGGCCCAGACGCGGGTGGTCAAGACCTTTGCCGATGCCACGGCAGATCCCGTGGCGCTGCAGCAGGAACTGGATGCGCTGGTCGCCGCGGGCCATGCGCTGCGGGCGCAGCTCCGCCCCGTGGGTGCCGCCACACAGTCAGGGCCAGACGATGGCGGGGTCGGTGTTTTCCGGACTGTAACGGCCACGTCGGGCGGGGGCGGCGCATCGCTGCTGATCGAGTACGACGAGGCGCCCGTGCTGGCGGACATCGCGGCGATATGGCGTACCGGCAGCCTGCTTGCGCTGTGCCTGCTCGTGACCGGTGTGGTGGCCTCGGTGTATCTCGCGTCTTCGTTGAGGCGGTCGCTCGACCATGTCGTGCAGTTGGCACGGCGCCTGGCACGCAATGACCCCGCCGCAGGCAACAGTCCCTCCAGCGCGCTGGCCGAAGTGCGCCTGGTGGAGGCCGCGCTGTACGAAATGCGTTCGGAGGTCGAACGCGCCACCCGCGCGGCGGCCGAGCACCAATCGATCCTCGACTCCACGCCGACCGGCATCATGACCATCTCCGGAGACGGCCAGATACTGACAGCCAACCTTTCGGTCAGCGAAATCACCGGCTACGAGCACGGCGACCTGCAGGGCAACATGTTCCACCGCCTGGTAGTGGATCATGATCGTCCCGCGTTCAGATCGATGCTGACGGGTTCCGATGGACGCAGCATCCAGGAAATCCAGCTCCGGCACCGGCAGGGGCATACCATCACCGCGCGTATCGGCTTCAGCGAAGTTCTGATCCACGAGGAGCGATTTTTCACCCTCGCCTTGCAGAACATGACCGATCCGCGCGAGTTGGCGACCAGCCAGCACTGGTTGTCCAGTGACCCGTTGACGGGCCTGCCCAATCGTTCGGCACTGATGAAGTACCTGGCTTCCTCGGTGGAATTCTGCCGGCGCAACGGGACGGTCGGTGCCGTCCTGTTCATGGACTTCGACCGGTTCAAGGAGGTCAACGACACGCTCGGGCACGCCGCCGGCGACCTGTTCCTGCAGGGCGCCGCCGTCCGATTCAGCGAAACGCTGCGCTCGCAGGATTTCGTCGCACGCTTTGCGGGCGATGAGTTCGTCGTGATCCTGAACGGCCTGCGGAAGGCCGACGATGCCTGCGCGGTGGCGCAGTCCCTGCTGAAGGCGTTCGCGGCCCCGCTTCAGGTGGGCAACAAGGAGATGTATGCCGCCTTGAGCATCGGCATAGGCCTGTTTCCCGAGCATGGCACCTCGGTGGAGGGGCTGCTCCACTGCGCCGACGTGGCGATGTACAGCGCCAAGCAGGGCGGTGGCGATGGATTCGCGGTATTCAGCCAGGACGACAGCACCGTGCGGGTCCGCAAGCTCCAAGTCGAGACCCAGTTGCGCCGTGCCCTCGACAACGGTGAGTTCACCCTGGTGTACCAGCCGATCTTCGAACTGGAGGGAATGAAGCTGTCCCGCTTCGAGGCGTTGCTGCGCTGGGAAAACCCGGTGCTGGGCACGGTCAGTCCGGAGGAGTTCATCCCGTTGTGCGAGGTCAACGGGCTGATTGTCGATATCGGCGAATGGGTATTGACGACCGCGTTCCGGCAGGTTTGCGAATGGCAGCAAATCTACGGCGTCAGCAAGTGCATCTCGGTCAACGTGTCGGCCCGGCAACTTGCCGTCAAGGACGTCGCGGCTCGATTGGCATCGTGTGTCGACCTGAGCGGGCCCAATGCCCCCAGGGTGGATCTGGAAATCACCGAGACCAGCATCATGGATGTCGGTCCGCGCAGCGTGGCAGTGATGGAGGATCTGCGGGCCGCCGGCTTTTCGCTGTCGATCGATGATTTCGGAACGGGCTACTCGTCCTTGGCCTACCTGAGCCGTTTCCCGGTGAAATGCCTGAAGATCGATCGCTCATTCGTCACCGACCTGGGCAGCTGCGATCAGTCAGGCGGGATCGTGGCAGCGGTCGTCGCCATGGGCCATGGGCTCGGCATGAAGGTGGTCGCGGAGGGGATCGAGAACAATTCGCAACTCGACGCGCTGCGTACCATGGGCTGCGCCTACGGCCAGGGCTATCTGCTCAGTCGGCCGTTGCCGGCCGAGGCTGCGGGCTACCTCGTGGCGGTGGAGGGCGCAGGCATTCCGCTGAGCGCGATCACCGCAGGTTAGGCGTTTGCAGGGAACGTGCCCGGGATCGCCGAACCGGACCGGGAAGCACAATCCCCGCCGGGCCGCTGGCGAACCGGGCGGTTTTCGGCGAAACTACCGCGTTCCCACCGCGTGGTCGCTGCGTGCACCGCGGGTAGACGGAAATCATCAATATCGTGCCGTGGCCAGACGCCGCGGTTGCAGGAGTGGATATGCAAGTTTCGGTCGAATCGCTGGGTACCCTTGAACGCCGCATGACCTTCAGCCTTCCGGCCGAGCGTCTGGAGACCCAGGTCGGCGGCCGCCTGCGCGAGATCGCGCGCGGCGCCAAGATCAAGGGCTTCCGTCCCGGCAAGGTGCCGGCCAAGGTCATCGAGCAGCGTTTCGGCCCGCAGGTGCGCGCCGAAGTGCTCGACGGTCTGCTGCGCGAGGGCTTCAGCAACGCCGTTCGCCAGGAGTCGCTGCGGATCGCCGGCGACCCGCAGATCCAGCCGGTCGACCCGGCGGGCGAAGGTCAAACCGGTGAACAGCTCGCCTATGTGGCCACTTTCGAAGTGGTGCCGGACTTCGGCGACATCGAGGTCGCCAAGCTCAACGTGGTGCGCCACACAGCCGAGGTCAGCGATGCCGACATCGACGCGATGATCGAGAACCTGCGCCTGCAGCGCCGTACCTGGGAGGCGGTCGAACGCGCGGCACAGGACGGCGATGCGGTCGAGATCGAAACCTGGTCGATGGCCGGCAACGAGCGCGTGCCGGCCGAAGGCGTCGAACGCGGCGCGTCGATCATCGGCAGCGGCAACATGTTCCCGGCGATCGAGTCGGCCATCCGCGGAATGGCGGTTGGCGAGGACAAGGCCATCGAAGTCGATTTCCCGGCCGACTGGCGCGTGCCGCAGTTCGCCGGCAAGCAGGTGCAGGTGCACCTGAAGGCGACCAAGGTCTCCGAGCCGGTGCTGCCGGAGGTCGATGCCGGCTTCATCAAGAGCTTCGGTATAAAGAGTGGCGACGCCGAGCAGTTCCGCGCCGACATCCGCAGCAATCTGGAGCGCGAGCTCAAGGGCGCGTTGATGACGCGCCTGCGCCGCGAAGTCGGCGAGCAGCTGATTGCGGCCTATGCAAACGTCGAGATGCCGCCGAAGCTGGTCGAGAACGAAGCCCTAGACATGGCCCGTCAGGCCATCGAGCAGGCGCGTAGCCAGGGCCGCCAGATCGGCGAACTGCCGGCCGATGCCCACCAGGCGTTCATCGAACCTGCCCGCAAGCGTGTGCTGGTCGGCCTGCTGGTCGGCGAGATCGCGCGCCGCAACGAACTGATGCTGGATCCCAAGCGCGTCAATGAAACCCTCAAGCTGATCGCTTCTACCTACGAAGAGCCGCAGCAGGTGGTCGAGCTGTACCGCAACGACGCCCAGCTGATGTCGGGCCTGCAGAACCGGGTCATGGAAGAGCAGGTGATCGACTGGATCGCCGAGCGCGCCCAGCACACCGAGCAGCCGATGTCGTTCAGCGACGCGATCCGTCAGTAAGCGCTGACGGTCGCATCTGGTTCTTGCCACTTGCGCCGCGTTCCGATCGACCCCACGTTGATCGGACTTCGCCAAACCCGTCAGTCATAGGTGCCGTGCAAATGGACAACCGAACCCAAGCCCTCAACCTCGTACCGATGGTGGTCGAACAGACCAGCCGCGGCGAGCGCGCGTACGACATCTATTCGCGGCTGCTCAAGGAGCGGGTGATCTTCATGGTCGGCGGCATCGACGACCACATGGCGAATGTGATCGTGGCGCAGATGTTGTTCCTGGAGGCCGAAAATCCCGAGAAGGACATCAGTCTGTACATCAACTCGCCGGGCGGCATCGTCACCGCCGGCATGGCCGTCTACGACACCATGCAGTACATCAAGCCGGACGTGAGCACCATTTGCATCGGCCAGGCGGCCAGCATGGGCGCGCTGCTGCTGGCGGCGGGTTCCAAGGGCAAGCGTTATGCGTTGCCGAATTCGCGGGTGATGATCCACCAGCCGCTGGGCGGTTTCCAGGGTCAGGCCAGCGATATCGAGATCCATGCCCGCGAAATCCTCGCGCTCAAGCAGAAGCTCAACGAGATCCTGGCCAAGCACACCGGCCAGTCCCTGGAGACCATCGCGCATGACACCGAGCGCGACAACTTCAAGGGCGCAGAAGCCGCGCGTGATTACGGCCTGATCGACCAGGTGCTGGAGCGGCGCCCGGAAGATTCTGTGCAGGCGAACTGACCGGTTCGCAGGGCGGGGTTGATCGGCATTCCAATTGCCTCGTCAAATCATTGATACCACAGACTTTTACGCAAGCGATTCGGCCCGGGGACGGGTCGGATCGCTGTGTTATTCTCGGGCAGTAACACCTGAACACGCCGATCCAGGCGGGTTCCAGACACGAGCATCCTTTCAGGCAAAAGCATGAGCGACGACCGACAGGGCCGCACCACCGGCGACAGCAACAAGATCCTCTATTGCTCGTTCTGCGGGAAAAGCCAGCACGAGGTCCGCAAGCTGATCGCGGGCCCGAGCGTGTTCATCTGCGATGAATGCGTCGAGCTCTGCAACGACATCATCCGCGAGGAGCTCGAGGAAAAGGCTCAGTCGGCCCGCAGCCACCTGCCCAAGCCCAAGGAGATCCTCGAGGTTCTCGACCAGTACGTGATCGGCCAGTTGCGCGCCAAGCGTACCCTCGCCGTGGCGGTCTACAACCACTACAAGCGCATCGAGAGCCGGCAGAAGAACGACGACGTCGAACTGGCCAAGTCGAACATCCTGCTGGTCGGCCCGACCGGCTCGGGCAAGACGCTGCTGGCCGAAACGCTGGCGCGCATGCTCAACGTGCCGTTCACGATGGCCGACGCTACGACGTTGACCGAAGCCGGTTATGTCGGCGAAGACGTCGAGAACATCATCCAGAAGCTGCTGCAGAAGTGCGACTACGACGTCGACAAGGCGCAGCAGGGCATCGTCTACATCGACGAGATCGACAAGATCTCGCGCAAATCCGACAACCCGTCGATCACCCGCGACGTGTCCGGCGAAGGCGTGCAGCAGGCGCTGCTGAAGCTGATCGAAGGCACTGTCGCCAGCGTGCCGCCGCAGGGCGGACGAAAACATCCGCAGCAGGAGTTCCTGCAGGTCGACACCCGCAATATCCTGTTCATCGTCGGCGGTGCATTCGCCGGCCTAGACAAGATCATCCAGCAGCGCAGCACCGAAGCCGGCGGCATTGGTTTCGGCGCCAAGGTCAAGAGCAGCGAGCGCAAGATCGAGATCGGCAAGGTGCTGGCGCAGGTCGAACCGGAGGACCTGATCAAGTTCGGTTTGATCCCCGAGTTCGTCGGCCGCCTGCCGGTGGTCGCGACCCTGGAGGAGCTCGACGAGGCGGCGCTGGTCACGATACTCACCGAACCGAAGAACGCCATCACCAAGCAGTTCAAGAAGCTGTTCGAGATGGAAGGCGTCGAGCTGGAATTCCGCCCGGACGCGCTGGTCTCGATCGCCCGCAAGGCGCTCAAGCGCAAGACCGGTGCGCGCGGCCTGCGCACCATCGTCGAATCGGTGTTGCTCGACACCATGTACGAGCTGCCTTCGCTGGAGAACGTCAGCAAGGTGGTGGTCGACGAGTCGGTGATAGACCACAAGACCGAGCCGTACCTGATCTACCAGAGCCCGCCGGTCGCGCCAAAAGTTGCCGCCGCCGACTGAACCGGAGTCTACTGCCGCGCTCCGGTGTTTTGCCCCGGGGATGGGTCTGAAGCGGGCCTCGATAATGGTCGGGGCCAGCTTGTGATTTCCTCCGTAACCTTTTGATTCCGAAGTTATTCGTTGACGCCGGACGCAATGTCCCGCGTCCTGCGCTTGCATACTTTCGCGCAGGCCCCCATAACCGTGGCCATGGGCCGCTGCGCCCACCGAACTCTGCCTGACGTGTTCCGTCTGGCTCCCCCGATTTTCCGGAGTCCACATGACCGATCCCACCCTGCGCGAGCCCGCCGACCGCGAGCTGCTGGATCTGCCAGTGCTGCCGTTGCGCGACGTCGTCGTGTTTCCGCACATGGTGATCCCGCTGTTCGTCGGACGCGACAAGTCGATCCGCGCGCTCGACCTGGCGATGGAAGCCGACAAGCGCATCCTGCTGGTCGCGCAGAAATCCGCTGATGTCGATGATCCCGGCGCGGACGACCTGTATGCGGTCGGCACGCTTGCGCATGTGCTGCAACTGCTGAAGCTGCCCGACGGCACCATCAAGGTGCTGGTGGAGGGCGTATCGCGGGTGCAGGTCGAGAAGGTGGATGAGCGCGACGGCACCTTGACCGGGCAGGCGGTGGTCGTCGAAGCCGTCGTGGATCGCGAGGAACGCGAACTCGAAGCTATCACGCGCTCGCTGATGGGCTTGTTCGAACAGTACGTCAAGACCAATCGCAAACTGCCGCCGGAACTGATGCAGACCCTGACTGGCATCGATGAGCCGGGCAGGCTCGCTGACACCATTGCGGCGCACTTGGGCGTGCGAATTGGCGACAAGCAGAAGTTGCTGGAAACTCACGAGCTCGGCGCGCGCCTGGAGCAACTGGTGGGCCTGGTTGATGGCGAGATCGACGTGCAGCAGCTGGAAAAGCGCATTCGCGGCCGGGTGAAGTCGCAGATGGAAAAGAGCCAGCGCGAGTACTACCTCAACGAGCAGATGAAGGCGATCCAGAAGGAACTCGGCGAGATCGACGATGCGCCCAACGACATCGAGGAGTTGACCCGCAAGATCGCCGCGGCTGGCATGCCCAAGGCAGTCGAGACCAAGGCCAGGAACGAGCTCAACAAGCTCAAGCAGATGTCGCCGATGTCGGCCGAAGCTGCGGTGGTGCGCAATTATCTTGAATGGTTGCTCGGCGTGCCGTGGAAGAAGCGTAGCAAGGTGCGCAAGGATCTGAAGGCCGCGCAGGACGTGCTGGATGCCGACCACTTCGGGCTTGAAAAAGTCAAGGAGCGCATCCTCGAATACCTTGCCGTGCAGACGCGGGTAAAGAACATGAAGGGCGCGATCCTGTGCCTGGTCGGTCCGCCCGGAGTCGGCAAGACCTCGCTCGGCCAGTCGATCGCGCGGGCGACCAACCGCAAGTTCGTGCGCATGTCGCTGGGCGGCGTGCGCGACGAAGCCGAGATCCGCGGCCACCGCCGTACCTATGTCGGCTCGATGCCGGGACGCATCGTGCAGAACCTCAACAAGGTCGGTACCCGAAATCCGTTGTTCATGCTCGACGAGATCGACAAGATGTCGATGGACTTCCGCGGCGACCCGTCGTCGGCGTTGCTGGAAGTGCTCGATCCGGAGCAGAACCACTCGTTCAACGATCATTACCTGGAGGTCGATCTCGACCTGAGCGAAGTGATGTTCGTGGCGACCGCCAACTCGCTGAGGATTCCCGGCCCGTTGCTTGATCGCATGGAAGTGATCCGCCTCCCGGGTTACACCGAAGAAGAAAAGCTCAACATCGCGATGCGTTACCTGATGCCCAAGCAGATCAAGGCCAATGGCTTGAAGCCCGAGGAGCTGAAGATCGCCGAGAGCGCGGTGCGTGACATCGTGCGTTACTACACCCGCGAATCGGGTGTGCGAAATCTGGAGCGCGAGATCTCCAAGATCTGCCGCAAAGTCGTCAAGGAAATCGCGCTGGCGGGGCCGAAGGCCAGGAAAACCGTGGTTTCAGTCGCTTCGAAGAATCTCGACAAGTACCTCGGCGTGCGCCGTTTCGACTTCGGTCGCGCCGAGGAACAGAACGAGATCGGCCTGGTCACCGGCCTTGCGTGGACGGAGGTCGGTGGCGACCTGCTGCAGGTCGAAGCGACCCTGGTGCCTGGCAAGGGCCTGTTGTTGTTGACCGGCCAGCTTGGCGACGTGATGAAGGAATCCGCGTCGGCCGCGTTGTCGGTGGTGCGCGCGCGCACGGCGCAGCTCGGCATCGATCTGGATTTCCTTGCCAAGCAGGACGTGCATCTGCATGTGCCGGAAGGCGCGACGCCGAAGGATGGTCCGAGTGCGGGCATCGCGATGGCGACAGCGCTGGTATCGATGCTCACCAGGAATCCAGTGAAGGCCGACGTGGCGATGACCGGCGAGATCACCTTGCGTGGTCGCGTGTTGCCGATCGGCGGACTCAAGGAAAAACTCCTTGCTGCGCTGCGCGGCGGTATCCGCACGGTGATCATTCCCGACGAGAACAAGAAGGATCTGGTCGATCTGCCAAAGGGCGTGACGCAAGGGCTGAAGATCATTCCCGTGCGATGGATCGACGAAGTGCTCGACGTCGCCCTGGAGCGGCCGCAGTCGCCCGCGCCGGTGCCCGGGCAGGGAGAGCTGCCGGTTCGCGACAGCGCCGCACCAGCTACGCAGTCTGGCGTCAAGCATTGACTGAACCGTTGGTCGGAATGTATCGATTATTCGTAAAACCCGCTGAAACCCGCGTCAATGCTGGCTTTCAGTCTTGCGAAGGGCAAACCCCACTGGTATAACGACCGCAACCGCACTGCCGTTGCATCTCGCAACGATGTGCGGTCAAGTCGATCGGAGCGTCGCCGCATGCGGCGACCGTTCGGTTCTCAGAACACAGCGGCATAGTCCGCACAGGGAGTCCATACGAATGAACAAGGCTGATTTTATTGCCGGCGTCGCCGACGCTGCAGAGCTGTCCAAGACCGATGCGGCCAATGCCGTCGACGCGATGATCAGCGTCATCACCAAGGCGCTCAAGAAGGGTGACACCGTGACGCTCGTGGGCTTTGGCACCTTCCAGGTCCGCAAGCGCGCCGCACGTCAGGGCCGCAACCCGAAGACCGGTGAGGCGATCAAGATCAAGGCATCGAAGAATCCCGCGTTCAAGGCTGGCAAGGCGTTGAAGGATGCCGTAAACTAGGCAGCTCGCTCGCGGGTGCTTAGCTCAGCGGTAGAGCGTCTCCTTTACACGGAGAGGGTCGGGGGTTCGAAACCCTCAGCACCCACCAGCATCAGCGAGTAGTTCGAGTTACTGGTTCAAGCAACGCTTCAAGACACTGCTTCAACACACCGTTCAAAGCGCGGAGTGGTAGTTCAGTTGGTTAGAATGCTGGCCTGTCACGCCGGAGGTCGCGGGTTCGAGTCCCGTCCACTCCGCCATTTTTGCCAAAACCGCCGGGAGTTTTCTCCCGGCGGTTTTTTTTGTGTCAGGACCACGTTTCCCCGGCACTGTTCAACGCGGGTCTACGGATGGCGCCTTGCTCCGCTTGCCGCTGGGACGTCCCCAAGCCAGACAGCGCAACGCAGGAGTTGATCAGGCCCGAAGGCCTGAAGCACGGTAAACTGTGCGGCTTCCGCCCGACGCGAAACCGACATGCTGCAAAAACTCCGCGACAAGACCACCGGCCTGATGGGCGCCGCGATTCTGGCCGTGCTCATCGTGCCCTTCGCCCTCTTCGGCCTGGACCAGTACATGGTGCAGGGCAGCGACAACGCCGTGGCGAAAATCGAGGCCCCGCCGAGCTGGTGGCAAGCGGCCCCGGCGTGGTGGCCGGTTTCGATGTTCTGGCAACAGCAGGAGGTCACCAGCGTCGAATACCGGGCGCGCCTGGAGCAGGTGCGCCAACAGCAGCGCGAGCAGCTGGGTGATGCCTACGATCCGCGCGAGTTCGAAAGCATCGACAACAAGCGCCTGATCCTGGACAGCCTGATCGATGAGAAGGTGTTGGCGCTGGCGTCGCAGGATGCCGGTGTGGTGGTGAGCGACGCGCTGGTGCGCAAGACCATCCAGGAGATCGAAGGCTTCCAGGTCGAAGGGAAATTCAACCCCGACCGCTATCAGTTGACGCTGGCCTCGCAGGTACCGCCGCAGACGCCGCGTGAGTTCGAGCGGTTCGTGCGCGAGAACCTGCAAAAGTCGTTGGCTGCCACCGGCATCGGCGCCAGCAGTTTCGTCACTACCTCGGAAATGGATCGCCTGGTCAGGCTGATGGGCGAGCGCCGTGATGCCAGCCTGCTGATGCTGCCGCCACCGGCGCCCGACACCGCGGCGGTGAGCGCCGCCGAAATCCAGGCCTGGTATGCGGCCAACACGGCCGATTACCGCGCGCCGGAATCGGTGACGATCGAGTACGTCGAACTCAACGCCGAGACCATGCCGGCACCGCCGGTCGCAGACGAGGTGATGCTGCGCCAACGCTACGAGCAGGAGCAGTCGCGTTTCCTGGCGCAGGAAGAGCGTCTGGCTTCGCATATCCTGGTGAGGGTGGAGGAGGGCGCCGATGCCACCGCACAGGCGGCTGCCGAAGCGAAAGCGACGCAGCTGGCGGCGCAGGCACGCGCGCCCGGTGCCGACTTTGCGGCATTGGCCCGCACCAGCAGCGACGACACCGGTTCCAGCGCCAGTGGGGGCGACCTGGGCTGGATCGGCAAGGGCATGATGCCGGGGCCGTTCGAGAATGCGCTGTACGCGCTGCAGTCCGGCCAGATCAGCGCGCCGGTGAAGACCGATTTCGGTTGGCACGTGATCCAGTTGCGCCAGCTCAAGTCCGGCGCGCAGGAAAGCTTTGAGGAAGCCCGTGACGTGCTGGCGCAGGAGCAGGCCGTAGCCGATCGCGAGCGCAGCTTCAATGAACTCTCCAGCAAGTTGCTGGATCTGGTCTACAGGAATCCGTCCTCGCTGGCGCCGGCGGCACGCGAGTTGAACCTGCCGGTGCAGACGCTCGGCCCGTTCACGCGCGCGTCCGGTGAAGGTATCGCGGCCACGCCTGCGGTCAAGCGCTTGGCGTTTTCCGAAGCGTTGATTCAGGACGGCACGGCGAGCGACCCTATCGAGATCGGCCCGGGCCACAGCGTGATGATTCGGGTTGTCGCCCATACGCCTGAAACCGTGCAACCGTTGGTGCAGGTACGCGATCGGGTGATCGCCGAAGTCCGCACTGATCGCGCGCGCAAGGCGGCAAACCAACGTGCCGATGCGCTGCTGGCGCGGCTGCGTGGAGGCGAAACGCTGGAAACGCTGGCCACGGCTGAGGCATTGCCGGCACCGGAAACCGTACCGGACGTGCCGCGTGGCACACCGTTGCCCGAGCCGGTCGTCACCGAGGCGATCTTCGCCGCGGCGACGCCGGCCGCCAACCGGCTGACTTCGGGCAAGGCGGTGCTGTCCGATGGCCGCACGGTGCTGTTCGTGGTCAGCAAGGTGACCCCGGGCGATGCCAGCACGATCGATGCGCAACAGCGGGCGATGCTGCAGGAGCAGTTCGCCCAGATCTCCGGTATCGACGACATGCGTGCGCTCAGCAGTGCGTTGCGCCAGCGCATGAAGATCAAGGTGGTCGAAGCCAACCTGTGATCGCTGGCAATCGGCAGCCTGGGATTGCGACTGCCGCTTCGGAAAATAACGCGCCATGAAAAAACCCGCGGCAAGTCGCGGGTTTTTTCATGGCGCGTAGAGGTGGGTTTGCTCGGTTGCTCTTGCTTGATAGCAGCGGAGCAAGCTCGCTTCAAAGCAGCGGAGCAAGCTCCGCTCTACGGAGTCGATGCCCGTCGCAACTGGCGCTGGTTAGTCACTGTTGCTGATCCCGGTCATGCCCAGGATGTTGTAGCCGGCGTCGACGTAGGTGATCTCGCCGGTGATGCCCGCCGCAAGGTCCGAGCACAGGAACGCGCCGACGTTGCCCACATCCTCGATCGTCACCGTGCGTCGCAGCGGCGCGTTCTCCTCGACGTGGCCGAGGATCTTGCGGAAGCCGGCAATGCCGGCCGCGGCCAGGGTCTTGATCGGGCCGGCCGAGATCGCGTTGACGCGGGTGCCCTCCGGGCCGAGGTTGCCGGCCAGGTAACGCACTGTCGACTCCAGGCTGGCCTTGGCCACTCCCATGAGGTTGTAGCCTTCCAGCGCGCGCTCGGCACCCAGGTAGGTCAGGGTCAGGATCGCGCCATTGCGACCGGCCATCATCGGCCGCGCGGCCTTGGACAGCGCGGCCAGCGAATAGGCCGAGATGTCATGGGCCATGGCGAAGTTCTCGCGGCTCAAGCCGTCGAGGAACTGGCCGGCGATGGCTTCGCGCGGCGCGAAGGCGATCGCGTGGACCAGGATGTCGAAGCCGTCCCAGTGCTGGCCCAGCTGTTCAAAACACGCGGCGATCTGGGCGTCGTCGGCGACATCCAGCGGCAGCACGATGTCGCTGCCGAACGCGGTGGCGGCCTTCTGCACGCGCGATTGCAGTTTTTCGTTCTGGTAGGTGAGGGCCAGTTCGGCGCCTTCGCGATGCATCGCTTCGGCGATGCCGCTGGCGATCGAACGTTCGCTGGCGATGCCGGTGATCAGTGCACGCTTGCCCTGCAGGAAACCCATGGGTGTCACCTCGGTGGTGGGTGTCGACCGCGATCGGGTCGAACAAGGGCGCTAGTTTGCCCTGCACGCCGGGCGGAGGCCACTCGGTTGCTTACTTGTGGATAGCGGCTTCGGCGTCGATCACGAGTACCTTGCCGGGTTGCAGCAGGCTGTCGACGTCGAGTCCGTTGTGGCGGAGCAGGTCGGCGACGCGGATGCCGTAGCGTTTGGCGATCGTCGAGGGATTGTCGCCGCGCGCCACGGTATGGCGACGCAGTGTCGGCCGGATATCGGCGTAGGCTTCATCGGCAGTCGCGTCATCGGCACCGGCGTCTTCGAAGGATGCATCACCGGCAGTGCCCGCGCTGATCACGACCGCACGGGCCGCAACCGCACTGCCTGCAACCGCACTACCTGCAACCGCTGCGACCGTGGCCGCACTGCCCGTAGCCGCAATGGGCGCGGTGCGGGTGCCCGGCGTCGCGACGGTGGGCTCGGCGAGCGCCAGCAGGTG
>JALZKJ010000062.1 GCA_030859305.1 Pseudomonadota bacterium
CAGCGCCAGCAGCGCGGCGCAGCCGACCTGCGCGAACATCACGCTGGGGTCGGAAAACCGCCGGGTGTGGCCACTGCGGATAGCGACGAGGAACGCCAGGTTGATAACCACCGCGACCGCAACGAACCACGCCAGTCCGGCATAGCTGAAACGCAGCCAGCCATGCGCGACGGCATACGCCATCGGCACCACGAACATCAGGTACGACATGAACGCCATCAGCTGGCGCTTCACCTGGATCGCCAGCTTCGGGTCGTCGTCGGGAATCAGCTGAAACGCCGCCAAGTATGCTGCACTGCGAGCACGATGGGTGAATGCGTGGATTCGGCACGCACTTGCGCGCTCCTGCATGGACGCATGCCCACCCGCACATGCCGGGTCACGATGCCGGTCATGAATGATCCTGCCCTGCCCCGCTGCGTCATCAATTGCGCTGTCTACGACCGTGACGGCAACCGGCGCGATATCGGCCTGGATGCGATCAGCGACGTGCTCGCAGTCGACGACGGAAGCTTCATCTGGGTCGGCCTGTACGAGCCCGACGAAAGCCTGCTCGACAAGCTGCAGGAGGAGTTCGGCCTGCACGACCTGGCCGTGGAGGATGCGCACAACGCCCACCAGAGACCCAAGGTCGAGGTCTATGGCAACTCGCTGTTCATCGTCATCCACACTGCGCAGACGGTCGACAGCCATATCCGTTTTGGCGAGACCCATGCCTTTCTCGGGCCGCGTTACCTGGTCACGGTGCGTCACGGTGCGTCCACCAGCTACGCCGCGGCGCGCGCGCGGATGGAGCGCGAGCCGGAGCTGTTGCTGCACGGCCCGAGCGCAGGCCTCTATGCGGTGCTGGACATGGTGGTCGACAACTACGTGCCAATCGTCGAGGAATTCAGCCGCGACCTCAACGAGTTGGAGCAGGAGATCTTCGCCGACGACTTCCGCCCCGACACGGTGCGCGCACTTTACGAGCTGAAACGCGAACTGACGAGACTGCGGATGGCGGTGGCGCCGTTGCAGGACATCCTCGGCCAGTTGGCGCGTACCCGCGGCGTGCTGATCAACGAGGAGATCCAGCTGTACTTCCGCGACGTGCTCGACCACGCGGTACGCATCAACGAAACCACCGACACCCTGCGCGAAATGCTGACCGCGGCGGTGAACGTGAACCTGGCGCTGGTCACCGCGCGCCAGGGCGAGATCGTCAAGCGCCTGGGCGCTTGGGCCGCGCTGCTGGCCGCGCCGACCCTGATCGCCAGCTGGTATGGCATGAACTTCACCCACATGCCCGAGTTGGCCGGCCGCTGGAGCTACGCGATCCTGCTCGGCGTGGTCGGCACCACCTGCTTCGTGTTGTACCGGATGTTCAAGCGGGCGCGCTGGTTGTAGCCGCATCCCAAACCCTGTGCAACCTGCGCATCGCCCCGGGAATGACCCTTGCGGCTTGTACCGCGCACGCCTGTTACGGAAGGTCTGAACAACGCTTCGCTGGTCGTTCCAGCAAAGCTGGACAAGTGCGCAGCGCGCAGATCGTACGCGGTACGACCCGCAGAGCGAGCGCCGCGAGTTCCCCCTCCTGACGTTCCAGCGGCAGGATAAACATCAAGTGGGATCCCGGCTTTCGCCGGGGTGACGAATGGTTCAGACCTTACGTCGCCATTGCCCGCAGCATCAGCCCGACGATGTACGCGCAATACGTGCCCAGCGCATAGCCCATCACCGCCAGCAGCACGCCTACCGGCGCCAGCGACGGATGGAACGCGCTGGCTACCACCGGCGCGGAGGCCGCGCCACCGATGTTGGCCTGCGAGCCGACCGCCATGAAGAACAACGGCGCGCGGATCAGCTTGGCCACGACCAGCATCAGCACGGCATGCACGCTGATCCAGATCAACCCGAGCAGGAACAGCCATGGCCGATCCAGCAACGCGCCCAGGTCCATGTGCATGCCGATGGTGGCAACCAGCACGTACAGCATCGCCGTGCCGACCCTGGACGCACCGGCACCTTCGAGCTGGCGGACGCGGGTGAAGCTCATGATCAGGCCGATGGTGGTGGCGAACACCACGATCCAGAAGAAGCCCGAGGTCAAGCTGTAGTCCTGCAGCCGCCACTGCGGCGGCAGCGAGGCGATCCAGGCCACCAGCGGATCGGCGAGGAAATGCGCCAGGCCGGTGGCGCCCAGGCCGACGGCGAGAATCACCATCAGGTCGGTCAGGCTGGGAATGCGCGAGTGCTCGGCCTGGTAGGCCTCGATGCGCAGCTTGAGGTTCTCGATCGCAGAGGTGTCGGCGCGGGTCCAGCGGTCGAAGGCGTTCGCCCGGGCGGCCAGGAACAGCAGCACCGCCAGCCACACATTGGCGACCAGCACGTCGACCGCGACGAACTGCCCGAACAAGGTGGTCTCGACGTCGAACACTTCCTTCATCGCGGCCTGGTTGGCGCCGCCGCCGATCCAGCTGCCGGCCACCGTGGTCATGCCGCGCCAGGTTTCCCCGGTTACCGTTTCCGGATGGATCACGCCCATCGCCATGAAGGCCACCAGCGCGCCCAGCATCACGCCCGCGGTGCCGGTGAGGAACATGATCACCGCCTTCGGACCCAGCCGCAGCACCGCGCCCAGGTCGATCGCGATGCACAGCAGCACCAGCGAGCTCGGCAGCAGATAGTCGCGCGCCATCGGGTACAGGCCCGAGGCATTGCCGTCGATCAGGCCGATGCTGTTGTAGATCGCCGGCAGCAGGTAGCACATCAGCAGCGCCGGCACGTAACGGTAGAACTTGTGCCAGAAACCGCTGGGCCGCGATGCGGTCCAGAACACCGCGCCCAGGGTGATGGCGAGCAGGCCGAGCACGGTGGCGTCGTTGGTGATCAGGGCGGTCGATACGGCTGGCGGCATGCGGAACTCCGGATGTGCTGGGTGTCAATCGATTCTCTGGGCGACGCAGGCTCCCGCCACTGTCATCCGTGGAGCGGAGCCTGCTCCGCTGCGTTCGATCAGGCAGCAAGGCAGTTGAGCAAGCTCGACTCTACGCGACGGGGACTTCGGGACTTGGCGCTTACTGGCCGATGTGCTGCTTCAGCCAGGCATTGACGGTGGCATGCCACAGCACGCTGTTGTGCGGCTTCAACACCCAGTGGTTCTCGTCGGGGAAATACAGGAACTTCGACTCGATGCCCTTGCGCTGCAATGCAGTGAACGTGGCGATGCCCTGGTCGACCGGCACCCGGTAGTCCTTCTCGCCCTGCACCACCAGCATCGGCACTCGCCACTTGCCGACGTGCAAGGCCGGGTTGAACCTGTCGTAGGCCTTCGGGTTGTCGAACACCGTGCCGCCGTTTTCCCATTCGGTGAACCACAGCTCCTCGGTCACGTAGCCCATAGAGCGGGTGTCGAACACGCCGTCGTGGTTGACCAGGCACTTCCACGGTCCAGACGATGGCGTGTGCCAGTTGCCGGCGATCCAGTTGACCATGTAGCCGCCGTAGCTGGCGCCGAGCGCGCAGGCATTGCGGCCATCGAGGAACGCGTACTTGGCCAGCGCGGCCTTCCAGCCTTTCTGCAGGTCCTCCAGTGGGCGGTCGCCCCAGTGCTGGCTGATCGCATCGGTGAAGTCCTGGCCATAGCCGACCGAACCGTGGAAATCGATCATCACCACCGCGTAGCCTTGCCCGGCATACGTCTGCGGGTTCCAGCGGTAGCTCCAGCCGTCGCCGAAACTGCCCTGCGGGCCGCCGTGGATCAGGAACGCAACCGGATACTGCTGGCCCTCCTGGTAGTTCCACGGCTTGACCACGTAGCCGTGCACGGTGTGGTTGTTCCAGCCCTTGAAGGTGAACTGTTCGTACTCGCCGAATCCCACCTCGGGCAGCATTTCACCGGCGCTCGGGGTGATCGCGCGTAGCGGCGCGCCGTTGATGCCGCCGGTGTAGATGCGGTCGCCGGTGTGCATGCTATTGCGGGTGAAGGCCATGGTATTGCCGGCCAGTCGCACCGACCCGACGTTGCCATCGCCGACGACTTCGGTGACCGCGCCGGTGGGAACGTCCACTGCGAACAGCGGATGCTGGCCTGTGTCGAACGTGGTGGTGTAGATCGTGTTGCCGTCGGCGGACAAGGTGATGTCGGCCGCGGAACGGTCCCACTTTGGCGCGATCTCGCGGCGCTGGCCAGTGGCCAGATCGAGCGCGATCAGGCCGTTGCGGTCGGCCTCGAAACCGGCGCGTTTCATCGCCCGGTAATACAGCGTGTTGCCGTCGGCGCTGAACACCGGGCCGGCATCCCAGGCGGGATTGTCGGCGGTCAGGTTGACCGGCGCGCCGCTGCCGTCCGCATTCAGCCGATACAGGTCGAAATTGGTCGACCACGGCTCGGTGCGACCGGCGATGCGCACGCTGGCGACCAGCGACTGCCCGTCGGGCGCCCAGGTGTAGTCCTCGGCGCCGCCGAACGGCTTGGCCGGCACGTCGCCATCCAGCGCCTGGCTGACCGCGACCGCACTGGTCACCGGCTTGGCATTGGCTTGCGGCAAGCCGGCCACGAACAGGCGGTTGCGACGGCCATCTTTCCAGGTGTCCCAGTGGCGGATGAACAGCTGGTCGTAGACCACGCCACTGGACTTGCTGGCCTCGCGGACGTCCAGCCTGGTCTTCGTGCAGCCGAAATCCGCGCCGCAATCGCCATGGGTATCGGCGCTGAACGCGATCCGGCTGCCATCCGGCGACAGGTGGTAGGTGCCGATGTCGAGCGCGAA
>JALZKJ010000096.1 GCA_030859305.1 Pseudomonadota bacterium
TCCTCAATTACCACGAAATCGTCAATGACACCGTCGCCGGCGATCCGATCGCCATCACGTGGTGCCCGCTGTGTGGATCGGGCGTGGCTTTCCGCCGCGTGCTCGACGGCAAGACCGTGGAGTTTGGTGTTTCCGGGCTGTTGCATAACAGCGACCTCATCCTCTACGACAGGAGCAGCAATTCACTGTGGCAGCAGATCACCGCGAAAGCGTTCGCAGGCCCCCGCCGCGGGCAGACGCTCTCGGCGGTGCCGCTGACGATGAGCACCTGGAGCCAGTGGCAAAAGCAACATCCCGATACCAAGGTGCTTTCGACCGATACCGGTCGCGGCGCCAACTACGGCGTCGCCACGCCGTACGGCGACTACGACACAAGCGAGAGCCTCATGTTCCCGGTGTCGGCGCACGATCCACGCCTCCATCCCAAGACCGTGGTCTATGCGCTGGAACTGGGGAAGCACTCGTTCGCGGTCACCGAGCGCGCGCTGAAGGCCGGGGCCGTGGAGACCACGATAGGCAAGGTTCCGGTGCGGTGGGTTCGCGATACCGATGGAACAGTCCGCGCCACCCGCACCGACACCAAGAAAGCCCTGGTGCCGACGCGGCTGTTCTGGTTTGCCTGGTTCACGTTCCATCCGGCCACCGGTCTGCACGACGTGCCGCCCAAGAAGCGCGCCGCAAGTGGAAACTGAGGCAGGTACGATCGTGGCCCGTCCTTTTTCACTGCCCTCACCTGCCCAGCTGCTTCGCATGCTGCTGCTGGGAACACTGGTGATGTGCGCGTCCGGATGCGCCAGCCTGTTCCCGGTCGAGGCCGACAACGACCTGGCTCACTTCGTGATCCAAGCGCCGGGCGTCGGCGAGGCTGCGCCCGAGTTGCAGGCACGCCGTCTCGACGGAACCCGCGTGCAACTGTCGGACATACTCGACGGCAAGCGGCCGGTGGTACGCGAAAATCGCTGCGACTATTGCGTGGCGCACCATCGCGAAGCGCTGGCGCGCTACGTAAGCGACGCGGACCTGCTGGATGCGATCTGCAGGGGCGCGCAGGCTCCCGAGCTCGTACCGGCCGATCGCGAACTGATGGCCTATGCAGCAAAGCTCACGCGCACGCCAAGCGCGGTTTCGATCGGGGACATCCAGCGCCTGCGTGATTGCGGACTGGCCGAAGCCGACATCCTGCTGGCCAATCTGATCGTGGCCTACTTCAACTTCGTGAACCGCATCGCATTGGGGCTCGGAGCATTCTCCGAGGCCGAGGTGGCCGGGTATCAGGTCTGATTCAACTCAGGGTGGTGCGGGACCGTTCAATTCAGGCGTCAGACTGCAGAGAAACTATTTTCGAGAACCATGACCACGCGAATCACCATCGTCATTGCGCTTTTGGCCATTGCTGTCGCTGCGGTTCTGTCGCTTGTCCTTGGAACGTCGTACCTTGAGGCAGTGCTGCCCGGCGGCCTACCGCTCGGTAACGCCCTTGCGGCGCTCGGTCTTTGCGCCATGGCGGGTGCAGCGGTCGCACTCAGTTTGGCCCGTACTGCACTGCGCGCCGTGTCCCTCGAATCTCTTGGGGCGGCTGTAGCTTGGCTCCCGGCATCGGTTTTACTTGTGGGAAACCTTGAGCTCAACTTTGTCACTGACGCGGCGAAGTCTGGTTACCACTCAGCGCAGCGGTGGTCGTGGGCGTGTCATGCAGCTTGCTCTGGGCTTTGGCTGGATCGCTGCTTGCCAAGTACGGGGCGCAGGTGCAGCCTAACAATTCATTCAAGCCGAGCCCGCTGCGGGTCGGCCTAATTCAGGCGTTAGGCGCATGGAGACCATGAGCAATCTGTTCCGTGTTATTTCGGCGGAGGACTTGCGACGTTCCGAGGCAACAGGGCTGGTCCCGAGATGCCCCTCCGACAACCGTAGTGATTGCATCCACCTCAACATTCGCGAGGACGTTGAGGCTGTCGCAGCCGCTTACTTCTCACCGGAAGAGAACCCTGTTGCTCTGGAGATCAGGCGCATGGACATTTCCGGCCAACTCACGCTTGGGGATGCCGTCGCGAGCAAGCCATGGCAGCAGGTCCTGCTGCACCAGCCGAATATTCTTTTATCCACGGTTGTCGCGGTACACAACCTTGAAGTCGTTCAAACGGGAGCCGGCAACGAATTTAAATTCGCGACCGGCGCCTGACAATTCATTCAAGCCGAAACCGCTTCGCAGCTCAACTCAATTTTGTGGTGAACGCCCGCTTCGGGTCGCTGGGCTACTGGCGGCAGCGCTGCATTGCTGCGGGAGCAACCCTTCAGCTTCATCATCAGCGTTACTGCTTACCTTGCGGAAATGCCTTTGCCTAATCCCTGGACCGTGGCGCGCTGCGACCCTCCGCCGCCAGCCAGCCAATCCAGCATGCGGCCACCAGAAACAACACTGCGACGATATCACCCACACTGATTGTCCCCGAAGGTACTGGCGAGAATGGCATCGACAGCTATGCAGCGCCTGCTGCGACGGTCGCAATTACGAACCCGAGAACAAAGAGGCGGCGACGGCGGCGGCGATGCCCGCCCATCCTTGCGAGCACGAGGTGCGAGAGGTCGGCACCATCGATGGCTTCCGGTGTTGTGGCACCGCGCCCTGCATGGCTGATCGGTCATTCATCGCGTGCTCCTTGCGTCGAAGTTGGGGGTAAGAAAAGCCTCTGAAGCTTCGCGCACGCCCGGCTGGTCTGATCGAGCGACTGGGCATTCGGGTACTGCGCGGCCTGCGGGCACGTCATCCGTGGCGTCGAGCGACCTGCTCCGCGCTGGTCGAACAACACGACGTCGGC
The DNA here is from genome assembly GCA_030859305.1 of Pseudomonadota bacterium. Lineage (GTDB taxonomy): Bacteria > Pseudomonadota > Gammaproteobacteria > Xanthomonadales > Xanthomonadaceae > Lysobacter_K. The sequence goes on from JALZKJ010000096.1 coordinate 2,817, forward strand.
GATCGACCGGTAGAACGCGATCTCGTCATAGCCCTCTGATCGCTGCAATGTGTCCAGTCCGGAGGACCCGGGGCCGCCGGCCAGCAGGAATATCGGCGTGGCTGGGTTAGTCGCAGTAGACCGCAACCGCTACCACGGGATCCCGATTCGGCGCTTTCCCGGCACGGCGCGGTTTTCTGGCACCTGCAGTACGCCCCCGACCACGTGCTCCGAACGCCCGCTTTCCAGTCGGATCGTCTCGGGAGCTCCGACTACGTCGGCAGCCGCCGGCGTCGCCAACGCACAGGCCAGGGCCAGCGCCCACCATCTAGAAATCCTCATCACAAGCTCCAAGTGGCCGGCAGTTGGGCCTGTCCTCCAATGAATGCCATTCGAGGCGCTTTGAATTCATGGGTAGTGCGTCCCCCCACCTAGAACGTGCAGCACGCGGCCGCGCATCCTGTCAGTCGGCAGAGCGGCCGCCGTGTGTCGTATGACCGCTTCGGGTCGGGGCTGTGTGAAAACCCCACAGTGTTCTCGCAGGCGTTCCCCCACTCTCAGTGCATCTTTGTGTCGAGTTGAGCTGCGGGCGAAAAAAAGGCAGCCATCAGGCTGCCATCGCCATCATCAACCGCTGCATTCCGACGATCTTGATCACGCGCTTCATGTTGTAGGCCAGTACCACCAAACTCATCTCTACTGACCCGTTTCAGTGGGACCGATGCGTCGGTAGGGCGGCTCGATTCACGGCATCGAACCCCCACGCAGCCAGGTCGAGTGCCTCAACGAACACATCAGCCGCTCGAACCGGGTTCTCTTCGTCGACAAAGTCGTCGAGCCGTGCAGGAAACATGACAGCCTGAGAACGATCGATGGCCTCAACAAATCGCTTCATATCTCGATTCACGCCAACGCCGGGACTGATGCAACTTAGCCATCAGAGCGGGAGTTTTCACACAGCCTCGGTCGAAAGCTGACGTTCCTGATCATGAGTCGGAGGTTCGTCGCAAGACAATGGAGCGCCAGCTCAGCGCGATCAGCACGCGCACCAGGACCGCTGACGGCCACTCTCCTACCTCGATTTACACCGTTGCTGGGCCGGTGCTAGCATTGCCGTGGGGAGAAGCCGCGACCACGAAAACAGGTCGTCGCGTATACGCGCTACACATATTGGCTCCTCTCCTACGCTTTCCCTCTCATGGACGTGAGGTGTCATATGCGCCTGTTATTGCGAGTTTTCTGCTTACTTTCAATCGCAAGCTGCTCTGTGAACGGGGAGGGAAGCCCGCCTGTCGCAGCACCAGAGCCCTTCCTGAGCTACGACATCACCGATGGGATGCGGTGCGCACCTGCGTCCGGCCTACTGGGATGCCTGCGCGACCATGAGACGGTCGACGCTCGAGTAGCTGGCATACAGCATAAAAGGCAGGGCGCCAGCCTATGCCTGGCTATCCGTACCAAAGCAACGTGCTTCGTCGGCCGGGATGGGCTCGGCTATGCCCTTCTAGGGCAAGTGCGCGACCAGTTGATCGTGGTGGAGACTGAGGCCACGGGGGGATACTCCGTGATCCTGGTTGATGCTTCAAATGGCTCGCAGCGCCGTGTGGATAACCGGCCCCTGTATTCGAACAGTGCTGATGTGTTTGCCACTGTCTCTTACGACACCGATGCCGGTTACCTCCCCAACCGGGTGACTGTCTGGAATGCAGAGCAGGCCAGGTCCATCTACGAATTCGAGGATTTTGCTCCGGGAGAAGGCCCGACTGGCATCCGCTGGCTCGGGCCTTATAAATTGGAGGTCCGCTACAGCCGGGAACCCTATTCCCCTGGACAGGATGGCACAGACACTTTCAACGTCTGGAGAGACGAGAAGGGCGTCTGGAAGAACGATTACAAGCCGTAACCCACTGCGTCATCGTATAACCCACAGCAAGGAGCAACCATGAAAAGGAATTTGTTAGCCGCGGCCGGCACGGCGCTATTGGTTTTGTCGCTGCTATGGAGCGGTCACGTTAAGTTGACCGCTCTATTGGCCCAAGGGGTCTATTCCGCAGCGATGGTGCAATTGCTCGCACTCCCCGCGGCCGTCCACCTCCGTCTATCGGTGCCGAGGAACAGTCGCCTTACTAGCTAGCGTATAACCGGATCGATTGAGCCAAGTTCATCGAATGCTTGGGTCGCAAGCAGCCACTCACCCCACAGGCCGCCACTCCAACGCCGGCACCGGCTGCAGCCACGGCAACAACCAGTGATCCAGCAGCAGGAATGCGAACAACGCCATCAGATACACGATCGAATAGTTGAACACCTTCATCGCGTACAGCTCGTCGGGCGGGTCCATCAGTCTCCAGGCGTAGCCGAGGAACACCGCGCCCAGCACCAGCGCGCCGCCGAGGTAGAACAGACCGCTCATGCCGGTGGCCCACGGCAGCACGGTCACCGCGACCAGTAGCACGGTGTAGAACAGGATCTGCCAGCGGGTGTATTGCACGCCGTGGGTGACCGGCAGCATCGGCACCATCGCGCGCGCGTAGTCGTCGCGGCGGAAGATCGCCAGCGCCCAGAAATGCGGCGGCGTCCACACGAAGATGATCAGCACCAGCAACAGCGCGTGCGGGTCGAGCGTGCCGGTAATCGCGGCCCAGCCGAGCGCCGGCGGCGCGGCGCCGGCGATGCCGCCGATGACGATGTTCTGCGGCGTGGCGCGCTTGAGGAACACGGTGTAGATCACCGCGTAGCCGATCAGCGAGGCGAACGTCAGCGCCGCAGTCAGCACATTCACCCACAGCACCAGGATCAGCATCGACAACGCCCCCAGCACCAGCGCGAAGATCAATGCGCGGGTTGGGGTGATCTGGCCGACCACGATCGGCCGCCACGAGGTGCGCGCCATCCTGGCGTCGATGCGCGCATCCAGCAGCTGGTTGATCGCGGCTGCTGACGAAGCCGCCAGCCAGATGCCGAGGAAACCGAGCACCGACTCGCGCAGCGGCGGCAATCCCGGCACGGCGAGGAACATGCCGACTATCGCGGTGAACACGATCAACGCGACCACGCGCGGCTTGGTCAGCTCGAAGTACTGGCGAACGACAGCAGGCATGCGGGTCATGGCAGTGCGGGTTTCAATCCTGCGGAATTGCCTGCGGCGATCATGCTTCCGGCGCCCGCAACCGCGCCAGCAACGACACCAGCACGAACAACAACACCACCGCGCCGGCAACGTGCAGCACCGCGGTCCACAGCGGCAACGCCAGCTTGACGTTGGCGATGCCGAGCGCGACCTGCACCAGTGTCATCACCCCGAGCACGCTGGCCCAGCCGCGCAGGCCCGGCGTGCGCAGCAACTTCAGCGCCAGCGCCAGCAGGGTCAGCACCACCACCACCGCCATCATCCGGTGCGCCATATGGATCGCGATGCGCGACTGGCCATCGAGCACGCCGCCTTCGTAATCGACCCCGATCCCGCGCCACAGCACGAAACCTTCGCGGAAATCGTGCGGCGGCCACCACTGGCTCACGCACTTGGGGAAATCGGTGCCGCACGCGAGCGCCGCGTAGTTGGCGCTGGTCCAGCCGCCCAGCGCGATCTGCACCGCCAGCACCACGAGGCCGGCGATCACACAGCGACGCAGGCTGCGCGCTTCGGCCAGCCGGATCGGCACACCGGTCGCGCGCCACGCCATCCACAGCAGCAACGAGAACGTCAACAGGCCGCCGAGCAGATGGCCCATCACCACCAACGGCTTCAGCAACCAGGTCACCGTCCACATGCCGAGCAACGCCTGGAAGATGATTGTCGCCAGGGTGAACACCGCCACGCGCGCGAGGTCGAGGTTGCTCCAGCGCAATGCGGCGAACAGCAGGATGGCCTCGCCGATCAAGGCCAGCACCGACGCCGCCACGTGCTGGCCCTGCATGTACAACCCGATCGCGACGCCGACCAATCCCGCGGCGGCGAGGACCTGCGCGATCCCGTAACGCCGCTTGCGCGCCGCCAGCAGCGCCAGTACGAGCACCAGCACACCCAGCGCCGCGGCGATATGGCGGTGGAACTGTTCGCGCCAGGCCTTGTGCACTTCCAGCGGACGGATTTCGCTGGCGGCGTGGCCGCTGACCTCACCAGCAACCGTCGGCCACGCCGCTCGGCCGTAGCAGGTTGGCCAGTCAGGACAGCTCAGGCCGGCATTGGACAGCCGTACGTACGCGCCGAACAGGATCACGCACAGCGCCAGGCCGACCGCGAGCCAGGCGATGCGATGGAAATGCCTGGAGTAGGACGCGGCTTTGAACGCAGTGCTCATTCGGGACTCTGGACTTTCGATTCGGACGCGGTGCCGGGCTTCAACAAAGCTCCAGCACGTCACAGCTTCAACTCAACGCAACTTCAGCAGCCGGGCGAGGTCGGTGCGCAGCCCGGCCGGATCGAAGCCGGGAGGGTAACGCAGAACCACGAAGCCGTTCGGATCGATCACGTACACCGGCACGCCGGAAGTTTCCTCGCCGGGCGCGCCGTCCACGCGCGGCAGGCCGGCACGGAACGCGGGGTCGGCTTGCAGCAGGCGCAGGGTGTCGGCGCGCGGCGCGTTGGCGGGCGGCTCACCGACCCACAACACGTGCACACGATCCGCATCCTTGCCAAACAGGCGCCAGGCGAGGTCGATATCGCGCGCGACCTTCATGCATGCGGTGGTGCACGAGACCGGCGGCGCCAGTGCGATGCGCCAGATGCGCATCGTCGGCTGCCATTGGTAAGCGCTGCCATCCGCCAACCGCGGCACCACCTGTCGCATGTCGACAGGAGGCTGCAGCAGTTCGCCGTGATTCTTCATGCCTGCCGGCTGCCAGCCGGAGAAACGCAGCAGGCCGGCGACCAGCATGCTGCCGAAGAACATCGCGAAGATCAGGATCAGGATGCCGCGATTGCGGCTGCGCTTGGCGGCGGCGGCTTCGGCATTGGTTTCTTCGACAGTCATTTCGACGCGCCTCTGGCGGGTTTGATCGATCGGCGCAACGTGAGGATCAATGCGGTGACCAGCACCGCCAGCGCCAGCGCAAACCATTGCACCGCGTAGCCCTGGTGTTTGGCCGGCGGCAAGGTGTTGGCGAGCAGTTCGAGGTCGCGGTCGAAGCCCAGCGGCAGCGCCGGATCCAGTCGCAACACGCGCGGTGCCAGTGGCACCGACAGGCCGGTCACACTGGCGATCGCGCCCGGATCGACCCGGGTCATCAGCCAACCGTCGCCGTCGCGCGCCAGCGCCGCGCCGAGCGCGATGCCGACCGCAGGCGGCGGTGCCAGCAGGCCGCGCAGTTCCACCGTGCCTTCCGGACGTTCGATCACCGGCAGCACGCGTGCGCCGCCCAGCGGCAGCCAGCCCAGGTCGACCAGCAGCGGGCCGCCCTGCTCGGGCAGAAAGATCCGGTACGCGCGCACGCCGCTGCGGCCGTCGCGTTGCTGGTTGTCGAGCAGCAGCGCGTCGCGCTGGTCGAAACGGCCGCGGCCGGCGGCCCAGTCGTAGGTGTCGACCCGATCAGGGTCTGCCGCTGCGGCCAGCATCACCGGCTGGCGCGCGTCCAGCACCCGCGTGGCCGTATCGAGCATCGCCTGTTTCTCGACCCCACGCTCCGACTGCCAGAACCCGAGCCGGACGAACAGCGCGATCACCAGCACGGCCAGCGTCCAGCCCAGTAGAAGACTCCGCCGGCGACTCATGCGCAGCGCCCACACGGCTGCGATAATTCCTGCATTGCGCCGAACCGGCGCATTGCGGACACCGCCATGAACGATTCGCTGAAGACCCTGCTGATCATCGCCTTCCTGATTCTGATTCTCTGGAACCTCGGCGCCGGGCTGTACTACATGCTGGTCGACAAGGGCCAGAGCAAGCGCACCGTCAACGCCCTGACCCGGCGCATCGCATTGTCGGTGGCGCTGATCCTGATCGTCGCCCTGTCGATCTACATGGGCTGGATCACGCCCCACGGCGTTGGCGCCTGAGCCGCTGGCGCTGCAGCGACGCATGCGCCGCCCGTAGAGCCGAGCTTGCTCAGCTGGCGACTAACAGCAGCCGAGCCTGCTCGGCTGGGCGACTGACAACAGCCGAGCAGGCCCGGCTCTACAGAGCGTTCGAAAGCGCGGGCTGGCCGCCGTCAAAGCACGTAGACGAACAGGAACAACCCCAGCCAGACCACGTCGACGAAGTGCCAGTACCAGGCCACTGCCTCGAACGCGAAGTGGCTGTCGCTGTTGAAGTGACCTTTCATGCAGCGGAACCAGATCACCGTCAGCATGATCATGCCCAGCGTCACGTGCAGGCCATGGAAGCCGGTCAGCATGAAGAAGGTCGAACCGTAGATGCCCGAGCCCAGTGTCAGGTTGAGGTCGCGGTAGGCGTGGACGTACTCGTAGCCCTGCACGTACAGGAACACCAGCGCCAGCGCGATGGTGGCGCCCAGCCAGAACAGCAACGACTTGCGGTGACCCGCCTTGAGTGCATGGTGGGCGATGGTGATGGTCACGCCCGAGGTCAACAGGATCAGCGTGTTCAGCAGCGGCAGGCCCCAGGCGGGAATGGTCTGGAAGCTGCCGCCGATCGCGCCCGGGCCGCTGCTCGGCCAAGCGGTGCTGAAGCCGTCCCACAGCAGGCTGTTGGTCATCACGCCGTCGCCGACGCCGCCCAGCCACGGCAAAGCGAACTGGCGCGCGTAGAACAGCGCGCCGAAGAACGCGCCGAAGAACATCACCTCGGAAAAGATGAACCACACCATGCCCATGCGGAACGAGGTATCGACCTGCTTGTTGTAGCGACCTGCGAGCGACTCCCGGATCACGTCGCCGAACCACGCAAACAGCACCGCGAGCGTCAGCAGGATGCCGACGTAAAACGTCCACATGCCCCAGCTGACCTCGTTGAGCCAGCTGGCCAGGCCGATCATGGTCACGAACAGCGTGATCGAACCCAGGAACGGCCAGCGGCTGCTGTGCGGCACGAAGTAGACGTCGGCGTCCGGCGTGGCGTGCGCGGTTTGTAGCGGGGCTTGGGCCATGGCGGCTGGTTCCGTATTGATGCTGCGACAAACGAAGGAGGAAAAAGGCGGCGCCGCGCTCAGGGTGCGGCGTGCGGTGAATGGGCCGCGTGCAGCCGGGTGGTGAGCACGTCATTCTTGAAGAAGGTGTACGACAGGGTGACCGTCTTGATCTCGGCTGGCAGGTTCGGGTCGATGATGAAACGCACCGGCATGTCGCGCGACTCGCCCGCCTGCAGGGTCTGCGCGGTGAAACAGAAGCATTCGGTCTTGTTGAAATAGCCCGACGCGCGCGCCGGCGCCACTGACGGGGTGGCACTGCCAACCACCGCGCGATCGCTGGTGTTGCGCGCGTAATACGTCGTCTCGTATTGCTCGCCCGGACGTACTTTCATCGTCAGCTGATGCGGCGAGAAATCCCACGGCAACTTCGAATTGACCCCGCCGTCGAACTGCACGGTCACCCAGCGTTCCGATTGCGGCGTGCGCGCGTCCTGCACGCCCTCGGCGACGCCGCGATCGAGGCGGATGCCGAAAACCTTCTCGCAGGCGATCCGGTACAGCGGCACCAGGCTGAAAGTGAACGCGAACGCGCCCAGCGCCACCAGCACCATCTTGAACACGCCGGCGTGGCTCTTGCGCGGCGCCTGATCGGGGCGGTTGGCGTTCATTGCGCCATCACTGCCGACAGCAGGAACGCCACGTAGATGCCGACCGCGACCACCGCGATCCATAGCGCGGTGCGACGCGCGCGCTGGCGGCGCGCGTCAGCCTCGTGGCGGGGGTCGGTGGTCGGTGACATGGCGGCGATTCTCAATGCTTGATGACTCAGTGGATGATGTTCAGTGAGTGATGTCGCCATGGGCGAGATCGCCGTCGCGGATCACCGGCGGCGTGGTGAACGTGTGGTGCGGGGCCGGGCTCGGGATCGTCCACTCCAGGCCACGCGCGCCTTCCCACACCCGCGCCGTCGCGATCGCGCCGGAGCGCTTGGACTGCCAGAGGATGAAGAGCATCAGGAACGGCGTCACGAACATGCCGAACGCGCCGATCGAGCTGATCATGTTCCAGTCGGCGAACACAACGTTGTAGTCCGGAATGCGTCGCGGCATGCCGGCCAGGCCGAGGAAGTGCTGCGGGAAGAACAGCAGGTTGACGAACACCATCGTCCACCAGAAATGCACCTTCGCCAGGAACTCGTTGTACATGCGCCCGGTCCATTTCGGCCACCAGTAGTACACCGCGCCGATGATGCCGAACAGCGCGCCGGTCACCAGCACGTAGTGGAAATGCGCGACCACGAAGTAGGTGTCGTGGTACTGGAAGTCCGCCGGCACGATCGCCAGCATCAGGCCGGAAAAGCCGCCGATGGTGAACAGGATCACGAACGAGATCGCCCACAGCATCGGCGACTCGAACGTCATCGAGCCGCGCCACATCGTGGTCACCCAGTTGAAGATCTTCACCCCGGTCGGCACCGCGATCAGCATGGTGGCGAACATGAAGTAGATCTCGCCGCCCAGCGGCATGCCGACGGTGAACATGTGATGCGCCCACACGATGAAGCTCAGGAACGCGATCGAGGCGATCGCGTACACCATCGCCTGGTAGCCGAACAACGGCTTGCGGGCGAAGGTCGGGATGATCTCCGAGACGATGCCGAACGCCGGCAGGATCATGAT
>JALZKJ010000103.1 GCA_030859305.1 Pseudomonadota bacterium
TGCGCAGTGGCGCAGCAATCCGGGAAGGATTACTGGGTCGCGGCGGCAGCCGCCTTGGCCTTGGCATAAGCGGCCAGGTCTTCCTTGATGCGCGCCTTCTTGCCTTCCAGGCCACGCAGGTAGTACAGCTTGCCGGCGCGCACCTTGCCGCGGCGCTTGACCTCGACCGAGTCGATGATCGCGCTGTGGCTCTGGAACACTCGCTCGACGCCGAAGCCGTGCGAGATCTTGCGCACGGTGAACGCGGCATTCAGGCCGCCGTTTTTCTTTGCGATGACCACGCCTTCGTAGGCCTGGACGCGCTCGCGATTGCCTTCCTTGACCTTGACGTTGACGACCACGGTGTCGCCGGGGCTGAAGTCAGGCAGCTCGCGCTGGACCTGTTCGGCTTCGAAATTCTGCAGCAGCGTGCTGAGCGAGGGCTTGTTCATGCGATCCGGCCTGAAGTCGTGTTTGGAGGTCGCATGCCGGGGGCACGCGCCTGTAGTGCTGGGCCGCGCGCGCGAGGCGCGCCGGGCGATGGTGGAGCGAAGCCGCGCATTATAGCGGCAAATTTCCTTGCCTGGCTAGCGCTTGGCGTCTTCCCCGACAGGGGCGCTGGTTTCCGACGCCGGCTCTTCATTACTGCCCGGATCCGGCCGGGCGAGGTCGCGGCGGTACTCGTCCAACAGCGCCCGATCCGTCTTCGACAATGCCGCTTCATCGAGCAGATCCGGCCGCCGCTGCCAAGTGCGTCCGAGCGCCAGCTGGCGGCGCCAACGGGCGATGCCGGCGTGATTGCCCGACATCAATATCGCCGGCACCGCGCCCAGTTCATGCTCGACCGGGCGGGTGTAATGCGGGCAATCGAGCAGGCCGTCGGCCTCGAAACTATCCTGCACCGCCGATTCGGCGTCGTTGAGCACGCCGTCCTGCAGGCGGGCCACCGCATCGACCAGCACCGCCGCCGCCAGTTCGCCGCCGGAAAGCACGTAGTCGCCGATCGACAGTTCCTCATCGACCTCGGCCGCCAGCAGTCGCTCGTCGACGCCTTCGTAGCGACCGCACAGCAGGATCAACCGCGGGCACGCGGCCAGTTCGCGAACCCTGGCCTGGGTCAGCGGCACGCCTTGCGGGCTCAGATAGATTACTTTCGCCGGTGTCGGGTCGGCTGCGCGCGCAGCCTGCAGGCTGGCCCGCAACGGATCGATCAGCATCACCATGCCCGGGCCACCGCCAAACGGGCGGTCGTCGACCCGGCGGTAGTTGCCTTCGGCGTGGTCGCGCGGATTCCAGCCGTGCAGCGACAGCAGCCCGCGTTCCCCTGCCCGCCCGACCACGCCGAACGCGGCGCACTGGGCGATGAATTCCGGGAAAAGGCTGATGACGTCGATGCGCATGGGCTTGGACCTGTAGAGCCGGGCTTGCTCGGCCATCGCTGCTGGAGCAGACGGGCAAGCCCGGCTTCAAGGCTAGAAATCCGCATCCCAGTCGACCGTGATCAGGCCGGCTTGCAGATCGATCGCGGTGATGTACTGCGGCCGCACGAACGGGATCATGCGTTCGCGCTCGTCGGCGCGCGCGACCAGCACGTCGTTGGCGCCGGTACTGAACAAGTGCGACACGGTGCCGAACGCGACGCCTTCAAGGTTCACCACGCGCAGGCCCTCGAGGTCGGCCCAGTAGAATTCGTCGGGTCTGGCCGGCGGCAGTGCCGAACGTGGTACGTAGATCTCGGTGCCACGCAGGGCTTCGGCCAAGTCGCGATCAACGACGTCGGGGAATTGCCCGATCAGGTATTTGCCGCTGTCACGGCCAGTGGCGCCCTGGTATTCGCGTTCCCGGCCTTGCGGGTCGCGCAGGATCCACGGCTGGTAACGGAAGATCGCGTTGCGTGGCTCGGTCCAGGATTCGAATTTCAGTTCGCCGCGCAAACCGAAGGCGCCCAGCACCCTGCCAAGGAGGATGCGGCGCCCGGAATCGTTCATGCGTCAACGGCCGCGCGGCTTGCGACGCGCAGCCTGCCGGTCAGGCAGCGGCCGTGGCCGGCGCGTCGCCGGACTTCAGCGCTTCCTTGTACAACACGGCGACCTTGTCGGTCAGTTGTGCGCCCTGGCCCACCCAATGCTTGACGCGCTCGGTGTCGAGTTCGACACGCTTCTCGCCGCCGGTGGCCACCGGGTTGTAGTAACCGACGCGCTCGATGTTGCGGCCGTCGCGGGCGCTGCGGCTGTCGGTGACGATGATGTGGTAGAAGGGGCGCTTCTTGGCGCCGCCACGGGTGAGGCGGATCTTGACCATTGCTGCAGTTCCTGTGTTGCCCAGTCGCCGGACGTGGCGAGGTAGCCGGTAATTGTAGGGGATAGCCCGGGGTGAAGGAAGTCGACGGGTAATGTTCTGTGGGGGGTGGGCTTGTCGGGATACACTGAGCCTGGCAGCGGAAGCTGAATACCTCAGCTAGGTGCGGAGACCACTAGAGGCAGCCGAGCAAGCTCGGCTCTACGACAACGGTTCGGTTCGCGCCGGTTTCGAGCAACGCCCGGTTCGACCAGCGACCGGTTCAAGCAATTGTCGGTTGATCAGCGGAACGGCATGCCGCCGCGGCCACCCATCATCCCTTTCATGCCGCGCATCATGCCTTTCATGCCGCCGCGGCCGAGCTTGCTCATCATCTTTTCCATTTGTTGAAACTGCTTCATGAGCTTGTTGACGTCGGCCGGGGTCACGCCCGAGCCCCTGGCGATGCGCGCCCGGCGCGATCCGTTCAGCAGCGCCGGGTTGCGGCGCTCCTTTTTTGTCATCGAATTGATGATCGCCACCAGCCGCGGCACTTCCTTGCCGGTGACCTGACTTTTCACCGAGTCCGGAATCTGGCCCATGCCCGGCAGCTTGTCCATCAGCCCGGCGATGCCGCCCATGCTCTGCATCTGGTCGAGCTGGTCGCGCATGTCGTTGAGGTCGAACTTCTTTCCCTTGGCGACCTTTTCGGCGAGCTTTTGCGCCTTGTCCTGGTCGACCTGCTGTTCGACCTGCTCGACCAGCGACAACACGTCACCCATGTCGAGGATGCGGCTGGCGACGCGGTCGGGGTGGAACACGTCGAGGCCATCGGGTTTTTCGCCGGTGCCGATGAACTTGATCGGCTTGCCGGTGATGTAACGCACGCTCAACGCCGCGCCGCCGCGGGCATCGCCGTCGGTCTTGGTAAGTACCACGCCGGTCAACGGCAGCGCTTCGCTGAACGCCTTGGCGGTGGTCGCGGCGTCCTGGCCAGTCATCGAGTCGACCACGAACAGGGTTTCCACCGGCGTCACAGCAGCATGCAGCGCCTTGATCTCGGCCATCATCGCCTCGTCGATCGCGAGGCGGCCGGCGGTATCGACAATCAGCACATCGGCGAACGACTTGCGCGCATCGATGAACGCCGCACGTACGATCGCTTCGGGCTGCTGCGTGGCGTCGGACGGGAAGAACAGCACGTCGACCTGTTCGGCCAGCGTCTTGAGTTGCTCGATCGCGGCCGGGCGGTAGACGTCGGCCGAGACCACCATCACCTTCTTCTTGCGGCGTTCCTTCAGGTGCTTGGCGAGCTTGGCTACCGTGGTGGTCTTGCCCGCGCCCTGCAGGCCGGCCATCAGGATCACCGCCGGCGCCGGCACGTTGAGGTTCAGATCGGCCGCCTGCGAGCCCATGACCGTGGTCATCTCGTCGCGCACGACCTTGATCAGGGCCTGGCCCGGGGTCAACGACTTGAGCACTTCCTGGCCGACCGCGCGCACCTTGATGCGCTCGATCAGCGCCTGCACCACCGGCAACGCGACGTCGGCTTCGAGCAGCGCGATGCGGACTTCGCGCAGCGACTCGCGGATGTTCTCCTCGCTGAGACGGCCGCGGCCGCGCAGGCGCTCGATGGTGCCGGACAGGCGTTGGGTCAGGGATTCGAACATGGGTAGCGACCTGTGGATCGAGAGCAAAAACGGGCGGGAAGTATAGCTTGCACAATCACGGCGACTCCGCAGGCGTGGTTTCAGACGCGACCAGCTTTCGGCCGTCTCCGGTCTGCCGTCGCGCAGGCACGACGCAAATAGCGAACGCCGGGTTCGCAACGCGTCTCAAGAAAAGCAACGTCTTTGTCCTCGCTCACGGAAAAGCCCGCGGCCGAAGCTTCCTGCGGAAGCCGGTGCTTGTGCGACACTGCCCCGATGACAATCGTTCTCATCGCCATCGCGCTCTATCTTGCCTCCGTTGCCTTGCTGGTCACCGACGTGCGTCGCGATGCGGGCCAGGGTCTGCGACCGTGGCTGCTGCCTGCCGTCAGCGCAGTGCTGCTGCATGCCGCCGTCCACTGGATGGCGTGGCGGGTCGAAGGCGGAGCCGACCTGCATTTCTACGCGGCGCTGTCGCTGGTCGGACTGGGCATGGCGATCCTGACCACGCTGGTGGGCGCCGCCGGGCGGATGCAGGCGCTGGGCGTGGTGGTATTTCCGCTCGCGGCGCTGGCGTTGATCGCCCATCACAACCGCGGCCAGGTGACGCCCCAGGTGCTCGATTGGCGGCTGCAGTTGCACGCCTGGTTCGCCCTGCTCGCCTACGCCACCCTGGCGGTGGCGGCGTTGTTGGCGATGATGTTGTGGCTGCAGGAGCGTGCGCTGCGCCGCCGCGAATTCCACAGCTGGTTGCGTGCGCTGCCACCGCTCGTGGAACTGGAAATGCTGCTGTTCCGCACCATTGGGGTCGGCTTCGTGTTGCTGACCGCCACCCTGCTGACCGGTGCGCTGTTCGTTGAAAACCTGCGTGATCAGGACCTAGCCCACAAGGCCGTGTTCAGCGTGCTGTCGTGGCTGGCGTTCGGCGCGTTGCTGGGCGGCCGCTGGCGTTACGGCTGGCGCGGCATCACCGCGGTGCGCTGGACGCTGGCGGCGATGGCGCTGCTGGTGCTGGCGTTTTTCGGCAGCAAGTTCGTGCTGGAGCTGGTACTGGGTCGCGCCTGAGCAAGTGGCTTCATCAATTGGCCTGATCAATTGGCCTGAGCAGGCGACCCGATCCACAGGCGTGATTGCTCGCTGTGATCACACGGCCGGTTCGGGCGCGCGGGAAGCGCTCGATGACTGCAATGGAGGCGTCGGGCCGAGGCCGTGCTCCAGCAGCGTCGCCGCAACGGCGGCAGGGACAGCGTGCGAGAACAGGAACCCCTGCGCTTCCACGCATCCCAGCTCAACCAGCTGCGCGGCCTGCTCCACCGTTTCCACCCCTTCGGCGACGACATGCAGGCCCAGACTGCGGCCCAGATCGATGATCGAGTGGATGATTGCGCGCGCACTGCGTGGGTTGGCCGAGCCAAGTTCGGCGGTAAAGCTGCGGTCGATCTTGAGCGTGGTCACCGGCAGCCGCCCCAGGTAAGACAGCGAGGAATACCCGCTGCCGAAGTCGTCGATGGCGATCTGCAATGCCGGCGCCGCCTGGCGCAGGCGAGCCAGGGTTGCCGAAGCGCGCTCGATGTCCCGCATCAGGGAGCTTTCGGTGATTTCGATCTCCACGCCATCCGCCGCGGCGCTGGCGCCTCCGAGGACCTCTTCAAGCCGGCCAATCAGTGATTCATCGAACAGGTCGTCCGCGTCCAGGTTGATCGACATGCGGCACGCCGGATGCTGGCGTCGCCACTGCGCCAGGTCGCCCAGCGCCTGCGTCGTGATGCCCAGGTCGATGCAGCCGATCAGGCCGCTCTGGCGGGCCAGGCCCAGGAACTCGGCCGGCAGTAGCACGCCGCGCTCGGGATGGTGCCAGCGGGCGAGCGCTTCGAATCCCAGCACCCGCATCGACGGCAGCTCGACGCGCGGCTGGTAGTACGGCTGGATCTCGCCGCGCTCGATCGCCAGGCGCAGTTCGTGCCGCAGTTGCAGGGCCGTGCGGCTGTCGCGGGTCATTTCAGGGGTGAAGAACGCAAAGCGGTTCTTGCCTTCCAGCTTGGCCGCGTACATGGCCGAGTCGGCTTGGCGAAGCAGGGTCTCCGCGTCGACCCCATCGTCGGGAAACAGGGCGATGCCCACGCTCATCCGCAGCGCAAAGGTCACTCCGCGAACCTGGGCCGGCTCCAGCATGGCGTCGAACAACCGTCCCACCAGCTGCGACAGCGCGTCCAGGTCGGCGGTGCGGGCAACCACGACGAACTCGTCGCCGCCCAACCGAGCGACGATATCGGTAGCGCGGACCGTGGACGCCAGGCGGGATGCGGCAGTCTCCAGGATCTCGTCACCCAGGGAATGGCCGTAGCTGTCATTGACCAGCTTGAAGTCGTCCAGATCGATCAGGAGCACTGCCAGCTGGCCGCCCTCCTGCTGGCAAAGCTCCAGTGCATGCGCGAGCCTCTCGCCAAGAAAGCGGCGGTTCCCCATACCGGTGAGCGGATCGTGGAACGCCAGCCGGGTCAGCCGCGCCGACATCGCGCGCGCGCGGAACGCATTGAAGAACATCTGCCCGACCAGTTGCAGCCCCAGCAGGATCTCGCCCTGCCAGTGGCGCTGGCGGCGCACCGAATCGAAGCCGATGAAACCTTCCGCCTGCCCCGGGTCGCCAAACGGCACCAGCACCAGGGACAGGATGCCCTGGCGCGTGAACTCCTCGTGCTCGGTGACAGCGCTGTCGGGCAGATCGGCCACCACCGGCACATGGACGGGTTGACCTGCCAGTACCTGCTCCATCAGCCACGGAAAGTACCCGATCGGCACGTCCTGCAGATGCTGCGCCTCGCGGCTGATGCCTTCGGCCACCCATTCGTGGGTGTTGCTTTGCGTGGCGCGGTCGCTGCTGAAGCGGAACAGGTAGGCCCGGTCGACATCGAACAGGCCGCCGATCCGTCCCAGCGCCTGCTCGATCAGCACGTCCAGCTGTTCGGCCGGCGCATGGATCAGCTCGGTGGACAGCGCGGCGATCAGCCGCTCGAAGGCCAGCCGCTGCTCAAGGCGGTCCCGGTACCCGCCCGCTTCCATCGCGCTCCATTGGGCGTGGTAGCGGACTGGAGGTCCCTCAACCCGGCTCAGCACCAGCGATTCGGCGCCGCTCGCCGATGGGCCGGCATCCAGTCTCAAGGTTCCCTCTGGTATGGCATCCAGTGCCGCGCAGCAATGCCGGACCGCGTCCAGGTCGATCCCCGGAAGCAGTTCGTCCAGCCGGCGCATTGCTGCCGCGCCACGGGCGGCACCGTCGAGTTCAACCAGTCGCCCGTCGCCGTCGAACACGCACTGGCGCACAGCGGCATCCGGTATGTCACGACCCGTCATGGTGTCTGCCCCCGGCAACGATGCTGGGCAGCAGCATGTCACGCGTTCCGGCTGAAACAAACCAGAAACGACCCTCGGCTCAGCTGCCGGCCTCCAGCGCCTCGGCCAGCCGCTCCACCGCGATCACCTGCATCTCGCCGATCTTTCCGCCCTTGGGCGCGTTGCCCTTGGGCACGATCGCGCGTTTGAAGCCGTGGGTCGCCGCCTCCTTCAGGCGATCCTCGCCGTTGGGCACCGGGCGTATTTCACCCGACAAACCGACTTCGCCGAAGACAACCGTGTGTTCGCTCAACGGCCGGTCGCGCAGCGATGACAACACCGCCAGCAGCACCGGCAGGTCGGCGGCGGTTTCCTGCACGCGGATGCCGCCGACGATGTTCACGAACACGTCCTGGTCGCCTACGCCGACACCGCCGTGCCGGTGCAGCACCGCCAGCAGCATCGCCATGCGGTTCTGGTCCATGCCGACAGCGACCCGGCGCGGGTTCGACAACGGCGACGCATCCACCAGTGCCTGCACCTCGACCAGTAGCGGCCGCGTGCCTTCGCGGGTGACCATCACGCAACTGCCCGGCTGCGGGCTGCGACTTCCGGACAGGAAGATCGCCGATGGGTTCGAGACTTCCTTCAGCCCTTTCTCGCCCATCGCGAACACGCCCAGCTCGTTGACCGCACCGAAGCGGTTCTTGAACGCGCGCAGGATACGGAAGCGGCTGCCGCTCTCGCCCTCGAAATACAGCACCGCATCGACCATGTGTTCCAGCACGCGCGGGCCGGCGATGCCGCCTTCCTTGGTCACGTGGCCGATCAGGAACACCGCGGTGCCGGTCTCCTTGGCGTAACGCACCAGGCGCGCCGCACTTTCGCGCACCTGGCTGACCGAGCCGGGCGCGGCGCTGAGTTGCTCGGTCCACAGCGTCTGCACGGAATCGGCCACGATGATCTTCGGCTGCAGCGCCGATGCGTGTTCGAGGATCTGTTCGATGCCGGTCTCGGCCAGTGCATGCACGCCGTCCAGCGGCAACCCGAGCCGCGCGCCGCGCCCGGCCACCTGCGCCAGCGACTCCTCGCCGGTGACGTACAACGCCGGCAAGGTCGCGGCCATTTTCGCCACCGCCTGCAGCAGCAGGGTCGATTTGCCGATACCGGGGTCGCCACCGACCAGCACTACCGCGCCAGGCACCAGCCCGCCGCCAAGCACCCGGTCGAACTCGCCGATGCCGGTGCTGACCCGCGCGTCCTCGCTGTGGCGGACATCCTTGAGTGCGGTCACGGCCGGCGCATCGACCTTGCCGACCCAGGTGTTGCGGCGCGATAGCGGTACTCCCACGCCCTTGCCTGCCGGCTCGATCACGAACTCGCTCAGCGTGTTCCACACTCCACATTCGCCGCACTGGCCCTGCCACTTGTTGTGGTCGGCGCCACACTCGGAACAGACGTAGGCGGTGCGCGCCTTGGCGGCGGACTTGCTGGCGGGTTTGGACATGGCGCTTCGTCGGATGTCTTCGCGGACAGGTGAATGCACTGTAATCGGCTTGCGTCGCAGACGTCGCGACTGGCGCAGGACCGGTCCTGGATGCCCTCCCGCCAACGTGTCTGGCGGCTCGCGAGGTGCAGGCCAACCTGCGGGTGCGCCCGTGCGCTCGAGATATCTGCGTGGTCCGGGCGTTGCTTCCGGGGCCTGGCATCCGTGCGGCATCGCGACCGCACGCGATCCCTGGGCCGGCAATACGATTGTCGCTGGGCCACTGCCGCCAGACGATTGCGGCGAGACGAGTTGCCGCGGGAATGTCCCCGCCGGTAGGAATTCAACACGATGCGCTTCGCCACCGCGCCAGATGCCCCATGCGGGCAATGGGCTATGTGCTCGCCACGGTGCGCGGCATTAACCGAACATGACGGCGGTGCGGCAGGAGGACGGGCGCAGCCACGCCAAGCTAGCTCAGTCGTGGCGCAATGCGATATCGGGGTTCTCGTTGAGGCTACCGTCCGCCTCCAGCACCGCCATCGACTTGCGGTCACCATCCATCACCACCGCCACCGACGGCTGGAACGGCTTGCGACGCACGAACTTCAACTCCCAACCAAAACTCTCAAGCCCCCTCAACGTATCGAGTTGCGCGTCATTGAGTTCGCGCTTGAGGATATGCAGCAGTTTTTTCGCCGAATCCCGGCGTTCACCAGCCTCGGTTTTCATCGCCTCGCCCCTTCACCGTGATTTGTCTCACGGTACACCACGCTGCCCGGCGAATACACGGTTCAACACATGCATTGGGGGGCCGCCGTGCTTGGGTTAAACGGCCGCCAGATGCTGGCAGGGTCACGCACCTGAGGCCCGTGTGCACTTGGCGATCACGCAGCCCGCAAGACCAGATGCCTCCGGCCGCGCACCGGCACAGTAGGCCGATATCGTACTGGTGGGTAGGGCTTTCCCTGCCCCTCAGCACCAACCAGTAAGTTCTGCCAGAAAAACAAAGGGTCCCGCGCCAGAAGCACGCAACCCCTTGGATTTAATTGGTGCCGGAAATAGGAATCGAACCTACGACCTACGCATTACGAATGCGCCGCTCTACCAACTGAGCTATTCCGGCGAAATCTGCAGGAACCGGCTGATCGAACGCCGGCGGCGGGGGGCCCGCAAGACCGCGGATTGTAGGCGGCGGCGCTCGGCAGGGTCAATCGACCAGTTGCAGGCGCAGCTCTTTGGGCAGCGCGAACACCATGTTTTCCGGCTCGCCATCGAGTTCCGCCACATGCGCGGCGCCGAGTTCGCGCAGGCGCTCGATCACCCCGCGCACCAGCACCTCGGGCGCCGATGCGCCGGCGGTGACGCCGATGCGGCTGCGGCCGTCGATCCAGCGCGGGTCGATCTCGATCGCGCCGTCGATCAGGTGCGCCTGCACGCCTTGGCGCTCGGCCAGTTCACGCAGCCGGTTGGAATTGGAGCTGTTGGGGGATCCGACCACCAGCACCAGGTCGCAGGTCGCGGAAAGTTCGCGCACGGCGTCCTGGCGGTTCTGGGTGGCATAGCAGATGTCGTCGTGGCGCGGGCCCTGGATCGCCGGGAATTTCATCCGCAGGGCTTCTATCACGCCCCGGGTGTCGTCCACCGACAACGTGGTCTGAGTGGTGTAGGCGAGGTTTTCGGGCTGGTCGACGACCAGCGCGGCGACGTCGTCATTGTCCTCGACCAGGTAGATGCGGCCGCTGCCATCCTCGCGCCGCCACTGGCCCATCGTGCCTTCGACCTCGGGGTGGCCTTTGTGGCCGATCAGCACCACGTCGCGGCCGGCACGGCAATGCCGCGAGACTTCCAGATGCACCTTGGTCACCAGCGGGCAGGTGGCGTCGAACACCTTCAATGAACGGCGCTCGGCTTCCTCGCGCACCGCTTTCGGTACGCCGTGTGCGCTGAAGATCACCGTCGCACCGTCCGGCACTTCATCGAGCTCATCAACGAAGATCGCGCCGCGGTGCTTGAGGTCGTCGACCACGAAACGGTTGTGCACCACTTCATGGCGCACATAGATCGGCGCGCCGAGGGTTTCCAGGGCGCGCTTGACTATCTCGATCGCGCGGTCGACGCCGGCGCAGAAACCACGGGGATTGGCGAGCAGGACGTCCATGCGGCGATTTTACTCCCGCTTGCCGGCGGCGGCTGGTTTGTCACTGAACAGGCCGTACAGCGCGATCCCGACCGCGCCAACGACGATCGCCGAGTCGGCGATGTTGAACGCCGGCCAATAATAGTCACGCCAGTGCCACTGGATGAAGTCGACCACGTGGCCGTGGAGAAGGCGATCGATCACATTGCCGATCGCGCCGCCGATCACCAGCGCGTAGGGCAGTGCGGTTTTCCAGTCGTGGCGCGGTGTTTTCGACAGCCAATAGCCGAGCAGACCAGTGATGCCGGCCGCCAGCACCACGAAGAAATACTTCTGCCAGCCGCCCGCATCGGCGAGGAAACTGAACGCGGCGCCGGTGTTGTAGGTGCGGTACCAGTTCCAGAAACCGTCGATCACCGGTATCGCGGTGTATTCGGGCAACGAGGTCAGCACCCACAGCTTGGTCAGCTGGTCGAGCGCGAGTACCAGTGCGGAGACGGCCAGCCATGGCAATGCGTTGGGTTTGGGAGATTGCATGGGTTCCTTGTTTGCTTGTCAGTACAGCGGACGTTGCGCTGCTTTTACCCGCAGCAACCGACATCCGAATGGCTTTTTGCTCGTCATGCCAGCGAACGCTGGTATCCATTGTGACCTTGACTTTGGTTCGGCATCGAAGGGGCAAGATCAAGATGGATCCCAGCGTTCGCTGGGATGACGGGCGAGGTGATGACGGCCTTGAGGAGGCGTCACGATGCGTCGTGATCAGAACCAGTGCCGATCCTCACCGTCGCCCTCGATATTGTCGACGCAGCGATCGCAAAGTTCCGGGTGCGCGGCATGCGTGCCGATGTCGGCGCGGTAATGCCAGCAGCGCACGCATTTGGATTTCGCGGTGGCCGCCGCACTCACGGTGATCTCCTTGGCGCTGTCGTCGGCGACCACCGAAACATCGCCACTGATCAGCAGGAAGCGCAGTTCGTCGACGAACGGCGCCAGCCAGTTCTGGTCGCTGACGCCGCAATGCAGGGTGATTTCCGCTTCCAGCGCCGCACCGATCCCGCCCGCGGCTCGCATCGGCTCCAGGGTCTTGCTCACGGCCTCGCGCAGTTCCAGCAGCCGCTCGAAATCCTTGGCCGACAACGGCGCATCCTCGGGCAGTGGTGCCAGACCGTCGTACCACGTCGTGAACAGGACATTGTCGGCACGCTGCGCACCCGCCGCCATCGGCGACAGGCTGCGCCACATCTCGTCGGCGGTGAAGCTCAGGATCGGCGCGATCCAGCGCACGAAGGCTTCGGCGATCCGGTACATCGCGCTTTGCGCGGAACGCCTCCCGCGCGAATCCTCGCCCATCGTGTACAGGCGGTCCTTGGTGACATCCAGGTACAGCGAACCCAGGTCGACGCTGCAGAAGTTCGACAGGATCTGCACCACTTCGGCGAAGTCGTAACGCTCGTAGGCGGCCAGGATGCGGGCCTGCAGTTCGTCGGCGCGATGCACGACCCAGCGGTCCAGCGCGACCATGTCCTCCAGTGGTCGCAGGTGTTGCGCCGGATTGAAACCGTGCAGGTTGCCGAGCAGGAAACGCGCTGTATTGCGGATGCGACGGTAGGCATCGGCGCTGCGCTTTAGGATGTCGTCGGACACCGACATCTCGTTGCGGTAGTCGGTCGAGGCGATCCACAGCCGCAGCACGTCGGCGCCCACGGCGTTGATGACTTTCTGCGGTTCGACCACGTTGCCGAGCGACTTGGACATCTTCTTGCCCTGCGCATCGACCGCGAAGCCGTGCGTCAGCACCTGCCTGTACGGCGCAACGCCGTCCATCGCCACGCCGGTCAGCAACGAACTGTGGAACCAGCCGCGGTGCTGGTCGGAGCCTTCCAGGTACAGGTCGGCCGGCTTGCGCAGGCCATCCTGCGGCCGTTGCGCGAGCACGCATTCGTGGGTGACGCCGGAGTCGAACCAGACATCGAGGATATCGGTCACTTTCTCGTAGCGCGAGGCGTCATCACCCAATAGCGTCGCCGGCTCGAGTGCGTACCAGGCGTCGGCGCCTTCGCGCTCGACCAGCCCGGCGACCTCGCGCATCAACCCGGCGGCGCGCGGGTGCGGTTCCTTTGTCTCGCGATCGACAAACAACGCGATCGGCACGCCCCAGTAGCGCTGGCGCGAGATCGTCCAGTCCGGGCGTCCCTCGATCATTCCGTAGATGCGCGCCTCGCCCCACTCCGGCACCCAGGCGACCTTGCCGATTTCGGCCAGCGCATCGCGGCGCAGGTTGGCCTGTTCCATCGAGATGAACCACTGCGGCGTGGCGCGGAACGCCACCGGCGTCTTGTGCCGCCAGCAATGCGGGTAACTGTGATTGAGCCGGGCGAACGCGAGCAGGTGGCCGCTGTCGCGCAGTGCCTCGACGAGCACATCGTTGGCTTTCCAGATATGCGTGCCGGCCAGCGCGACCTCACCAGCTGCGGCTGAGGAAAGCGGCGGCGTGGATGCCAGGTACACACCACGCGCGTCGACCGGATTGAGTTGCGCGGCGGTGTACTGCTCGATCAGGCCGTACTTCTGGCCGATTGAGAAATCCTCCTGACCGTGGCCCGGCGCGGTGTGGACGATGCCGGTGCCGTCCTCGGCCGAAACGTGGTCGCCGACCAGCACCGGGATGTCGCGCTCGGCATAGAAGGGATGACGCAGATGCAGGCCATCGAGTTCGGCGCCCACCGCGCGGCCGTGCACGACGACCTCATCGATGCCATAACGCGCCAGCGATGTTTTTACGAGCGCTTCAGCCACCACCAGCAATCGAAGACCGCCGTCTGCATTGCGCGGCCCTTCCACCAGCACGTAATCGAACTCCGGGCCGACCGACACCGCCAGACTCGCCGGCAGCGTCCACGGCGTGGTGGTCCAGATCGGCATCGCGACCTCGGTGCCGGCGTCGAGCGTGAGCTCGAACAAGGAAGCCAATGCATCTGGATTCCTCGCGCTGTAGGCCACGTCGACCGCCGGCGATACCTTGTCGGCGTATTCGATCTCCGCTTCGGCCAGCGCCGAGGCGCAATCGAAGCACCAGTGCACCGGCTTGGCGCCGCGCAGCAGATGGCCGCGCTCGACGATCTTCGCCAG
>JALZKJ010000109.1 GCA_030859305.1 Pseudomonadota bacterium
GCCGCGAGCTTCCGGCTTTAGCAGGAGCATCGCGGCCATGGGCCGCTCCTACGATGCGATTGAAATTCGCAACCGACCCGCCGGATTCAAGCCGGCAGCAGCCCCGGATCGAGATCGTCTTCGACCCCTGCGCTTGCGGCCGGTGGATCGTTCAACGGCAGCGCTTCGACGATCGAACGCGCCTGCGGCCAGGCGCTATCGGGCACGCAGACCTGCACCACCCCGAACAACGGCAACTCGCCCATCCCGCCCACCAGCGCCTCGCCCTTGAGGAACACCGGGATCTCCTCGGCCTCCAGCGCGTGGCGGACCAGGTGGGCGTCGATCAGGTTGGCGGCGTCGTAAACCACTTTCATCGTAACGCTCCTGCGCTGCGCATTGCGCGGTGATGGCAGGATACGCCGCGACCGTGCGGCGCCGGTGATGGCGGCCAGCGGCTAAACTGCGCGCTCTCCCCGCCTGTGCAGCGCCGCATGTCCGCCACGTCCGACTCCCCCATTCCTGCCGAAATCACCCCCGACCCGAGTGCTGCGAGCGCACCGGCCAAGCAGGACTTCATCCGTCAGGACTTCATCCGGCAGATCGTCCGCGACGACCTCGCCAGCGGCAAGCACAGCGCGATCAGGACCCG
The DNA here is from genome assembly GCA_030859305.1 of Pseudomonadota bacterium. Taxonomy (GTDB): domain Bacteria; phylum Pseudomonadota; class Gammaproteobacteria; order Xanthomonadales; family Xanthomonadaceae; genus Lysobacter_K. The sequence continues at coordinate 632 of JALZKJ010000109.1, forward strand.
CTTCCCGCCCGAGCCCAACGGCTACCTGCACATCGGCCACGCCAAGGCGATCTGCCTGAACTTCGGCATCGCCGGCGAGTTCGGCGGCCGCTGCAACCTGCGTTTCGACGACACCAACCCGGCCAGGGAAGATCCCGAGTACGTCGCCGCGATCCAGGAGGACGTGCGCTGGCTCGGATTCGAATGGAACGAATTGCGCCACGCCTCGGATTATTTCGAGGTGTTTTATCGCGCGGCCGAAAAACTGATCCACCAGGGTGATGCCTTCGTCTGCGACCTGAGCGCGGAGCAGGTGCGCGAGTACCGCGGCACCCTGATCGAACCGGGTCGCCATTCGCCGTTCCGCGGGCGCGGCGTCGAGGAAAACCTCGACCTGTTGCGGCGCATGCGTGCGGGCGAGTTCGCCGATGGTGCGCGCACCTTGCGCGCGAAGATCGACATGGCATCGGGCAACATCAACCTGCGCGACCCGGCGCTGTACCGGATCAAGAAAATCGAGCACCAGAACACCGGCGATGCGTGGCCGATCTACCCGATGTACGACTACGCGCATTCGCTGTCCGATGCGATCGAGGGCATCACCCACTCGCTGTGCACGCTGGAGTTCGAGGATCACCGGCCGCTGTACAACTGGTGCGTCGACAAGGTCGACCTGGCGCATTCGCCGGAGCTGCTGCAGCCCTTGCTGGACAAGGGCCTGCCCAACGAGGCCAGCGCCCCGCGGCAGATCGAGTTCTCGCGCGCCAACCTCAACTACACGGTGATGAGCAAGCGGAAACTTGCCGCGCTGGTGCAGGCCGGGCTGGTCGACGGCTGGGACGACCCGCGCATGCCGACCCTGCAGGGCATCCGCCGCCGCGGCTACACGCCGGCATCGCTGCGCCTGTTCGCCGAGCGCATCGGCATCAGCAAGCAGAACTCGCTGATCGACTTCTCGGTGCTGGAAGGGTGTTTGCGCGACGATCTGGACGCCGCCGCGCCACGCAGGATGGCGGTGATCGATCCGATCAAATTTGTCATCACGAACCTCGACGACACGCATGAGGAATCGCTGACGTTCCCGAACCATCCCAAGGACGAGAGTTTCGATTCGCGCAGCGTGCCGTTCTCCAGCGCACTGTGGATCGAGCGCGAGGATTTCGCCGAGGTGCCGCCGAAAGGCTTCAAGCGGCTGATCCCTGGCGGTGAAGTGCGCCTGCGCGGCGCCGGCATCGTGCGCTGCGATGCGGTGATCAAGGACCAGGCGGGCGAGATCATCGAGTTGCACGGCACGCTCGACCCGGAATCACGACCCGGCATGGAAGGCGCCAACCGCAAGATCAAGGGCACCATCCACTGGGTCAGCGCGCGGCATGCCATCGCGGCGGAAATCCGTTTGTATGACCGGCTGTTTGCAGTGCCGGATCCGGATGACGATGCCGATGGCAAGACCTACCAGGATCACCTGAATCCCGAATCGCGCCGCAGCGTCACCGGCCATGTCGAGCCGTCCGTCGCCGAAGCTGCGCCCGAGCAGTCGTTCCAGTTCGAGCGGCTGGGCTACTTCGTCGCCGACCGCCGGGACCACCGGCGTGATGCTCCGGTGTTCAACCGCAGCGTCACCTTGCGCGACACTTGGGCGACCAAAGCCTGAGGAGCGTCGCGATGATTGCCAATAACCAACCCCGACTGCGGCGATCCATCGCCCGGATGGTGATCCCGCTGTTGCTGTCTGCCGCGCTGTTGCTGATGGGCGCCGGTTGCACCACGCCGGTGCAGGACGATCAGCGCGCATCCGCAGCGGCGCCAGCCGCGCCGGCACCCGGGGACACGCCGCCACCGGTGCGCGACACCAGGACGACGCCACAACCGGCACCGCCGATGAACGATCCGCTGCCGCCGGTGCGTGCGCCGGAGCGCGAGGACCAGCTTTCTCCGCGCACACCCGCGCCCGTCACACCTGCTGGTACAGCGGTGAAGATCAACACCAGCTGTACCCGCGACGCCGACTGCGCCGTCAAGAACGTCGGCAACTGCTGCGGTTACTACCCCGCGTGCGTCAACGTCAACAGCCCGACCGACCCGGCCGGCGTGCAGGCGCAGTGCGCGCGCACCGGTGAGATGTCGGTGTGCGGGTTCCCGTCGATCAGCGCGTGCCAGTGCGTCGCCGGGCAGTGCCAAAGCGGCACCGGTGCGGTCACGCAATAGTGTTGTACGCGCAGGTCCACCTCACCCTGCCGGCCTGGGTGCACGAATCGGTCGACGCCGACCGCACTTATGTTGGTGACGAGGCCAAGGTCGAGCTGGCGATCGGCTTGTCGCGCTTGAACGTGGACGCCCAAAGCGGCGGCCCGTTCGGTGCGGCGGTATTTGGCCCCGACGATCGCATCATCGCCGTCGGCGTCAACCGCGTATTGCCGCATGCATGCTCGCTGGCCCACGCCGAGACCATGGCGTTCATGCTGGCGCAGCAACGCACCCAGCGCGCGCGCCTCAACGAGTTGCAGCCAGGCGTCGGCGCAGGTCCGATCACTTTGGCAACGTCCGCGCAGCCGTGCTGCCAGTGCTATGGCGCGACGATCTGGGCCGGCATCGACCGCCTGCTGATCGGCGCGCGCAGCGAGGACGTGGAGGCGCTGACCGCATTCGACGAGGGCCCGCTGCCGGCCGACTGGATCGGCGAATTGAACCAGCGCGGCATCGAGGTGGTGCGTGATCTGCACCGCGACGAGGCCTGCGCGGTGTTGCGCGCGTACGGCGAATCAGGCGCTGTGTATTGATGGTCGGCACGCGTGGCAAGAATTTCTCCTTCGGTAAAAGCAACCCATGGCCGCGAGCTCTTGCCGGCTGCGAGGGCAAAGCCAAAGCTCGCGGCCATGGGCCGCTCCTACAGGTGTTGATCCAATGACCAGCGACGCCCTCTTCTGCTGGTGCCGCGCCGGCTTCGAACCCGAACTCGCGGCCGAGCTCGGCGAGCGCGCGGCCGTCATCGGCCACCCCGGCTACGCACGTGCCGAGCGTGGCAGTGGCTTCGTGGAATTCATCAGCGAGGACGCCGAAGGCCTGTGGCGGGCGCTGCCATTCTCGCGGCTGATCTTCGCCCGGCAGAAACTGTTGCGACTGGCCGACCTGCGCGACATCGATCCGCGCGACCGGATCGCACCGATGCTCGCCGCGCTGGAAGCCCAGGCCGCGCTCGGGCGCACCCTCCCGACCTTCGGCGAACTATTGGTCGAGCATCCCGATTCCGACACCGGCAAACCCCTGGCCGGCCTGGCGCGCAGCTTCGGCAACGCACTGCGCCCGGCGCTGCGCAAGGCCGGCTGGCTGACCGCGAAGGACGACCCCAGCCGCCCGCGCCTGCATGTCGCGTTCCTCGCCGGCGACCATGCCGTGCTCGCGATGGCCGATCCCGCCGACAGCTCGCCGTGGCCGCTTGGTATCCCGCGCCTGCGCATGCATCCGGATGCGCCGAGCCGTTCGGCCTTGAAGCTCGAGGAAGCGTTGCTGACCCTGCTGAGCGATGAGGAACGCGAAAGACTGGTTCGCGACAACATGCAGGCCGCCGACCTCGGCGCCGCCCCGGGTGGCTGGACCTGGGTATTGATGCGCGCCGGCATGAAGGTGACCGCGGTCGACAACGGCCCGATGAGCGAGGCATTGCTCGACAGCGGGCGGATCGAGCACCTGCGCGCCGACGGTTTCCAGTGGCAGCCCAAGCGCAGCCTCGACTGGATGGTCTGCGACATGGTCGAACAACCGCGCCGGGTCGCCGAACGCATGGCGACCTGGTTCCGCGAAGGCTGGTGCCGGCAGGCGGTGTTCAACCTCAAGCTGCCGATGAAGAAGCGCTGGGAGGAAACCCGCATCTGCCTGGAGTTGTTCGAGCACCAGGCGCACCGGCCACTGACACTGCGCGCGCGCCAGCTCTACCACGACCGCGAAGAAATCACGGTGTTCGCCACGCCCGGTCCGAAAGCCAGGGGCTGAGGCCGAAGTCCGCAGCAGGCGCCGGCCAAGGGACGCCGCGCCGCGGGTCTGCATTCCGCTGCGATGCCTACAGCCCCGCCGCGCGCTTCCACAATGCGTAGGTCAGCGGCGGCAGCTTGCCGACCAGGCCCAGGGCCGGGCCACGCAGCAGGGTGGCGGCGACCGCATCGTTGGAAAACAGCCGATTGAGCGCATCGAAGCCGTACGCGGCAAGCGCGTTGTCGCTGCGGCGTTCGCGCGCCCAGCGCGCCAGCCGTGCCGGCGCGGCGATGTCGACGCCGCGGGAACATGCGCTGGCCACCGTCGCACGCAGCGCAGTGACGTCGCGCAGCCCCAGATTGACCCCCTGCCCGGCCAAAGGATGCACCACGTGCGCGGCATCGCCCACGATCGCCACGCGGCCGGCCACGCAGGCCTGCGCCAACTGCCGCCTCAGCGGGAAGGCCACCCGCTGCGACACGCCCAGCATCGCGCCGAGTGGGCCGTCGAAAGCGCGCGTCAGTTCGATCAGGAACGCCGCATCGTCGAGTGCCAGCAGGCGCGCGGCGTCGGCTTCCGGCAGGGTCCAGACGATCGAACTGCGCCGCCCGACGTTCGCCGATCCGTCTGCCGCGTCGACGAATGGCAGCAACGCCAGTGGCCCGCTCGGCAGGAACCGTTGCCAGCAGGTGTCGCGATGCGGATGCTGGCTCTCGACGAACGCGACCAGGCCGCGCTGGCCATAGTCGTGGGCATCGGCCTGGATGCCGGCCAGCGTGCGCAGCTGCGAATCGGCGCCGTCGGCGGCCAGCACCAGCCGCGCGCGCAGGTGCACGCTAGATGCCAGTTGCAGACTGGCCCCGCTGTCGTCCTGCTCGAGTCCGATGACCTGTTCAGGGCACTGCAGCTGCACCCCGGCCGCCGGCAATGCCGACCACAGTCGGTCGACCAGCAAACCGTGTTCGACGATCCAGCCCAGTTCGCGCCGCGCGAACGCGTCGGCCTCGAATGCCAGTTCACCGCCGCCGGCGGCATCCCACACCCGCATCGCGCGATACGGCTGCAGCCGCGCGGCGCGCACCGACTCCCACACCCCGAGGTCATCCAGCAGCGCCGCGTTGTCCGGCGCGAACGCGTACACGCGCAGGTCGGGGGTATCGGCACGCCACGGGGTCGGTTCACGCGCTTCGACCAGCGCCACCCGCAAGCCGTCACGCGCGAATGCCAGGGCCGCCGCCGCGCCCACCACGCCGGCGCCGACCACCGCCACGTCGAACGGATCGCGTCGGCTCATGGGCGCAGCGTGCTCATGGACTCCTCCGGCACAACCTCGGCACCTCCCCCCGATAGCCCAACGCGCCGCCGATCAGCGCCGCCTGCGCCGAAGGCGACCGATCCAGCGCGAGCAGGCCAAGACTGCGCAGCGGCCGAAGCAGCGACGTCGGGCTGGAGGTGATCCGCGTAAGCCCGTCGGACAGTGCCACGGTCTGTTCGCGATCCTCGCGCCTGCGACGGGCATGGGCATTGAGCAGATCCGGCGCGCCGCAGTCGAAGCTCGCTTGCGCGCGTGCACCATCGTCGATCAGTTCAGCCAACGTCAGCGCATCGCGCAAGCCGAGGTTGAAACCCTGCGCGCCGAGCGGGTGGATGGTTTGCGCGGCATTGCCGATCAACACCGCACGCGGCGCGGTGATGGTTTCGGCCAGCACCCGGACCGCCGGATAAGCCGCGCGCGGTCCACAAGCCAGAAACCGCCCGACCCGCCAGCCGAACGCGTCCTGGGTGAGCGCGAGAAAGTCGGCTTCATCAAGCGCCACCACCGCATCGGCCTGCGCGCGCGCCACCGCGTGCACCAGCCCGTAATGACGGTCGCCACGCGGCAGCAACGCGGTCGGGCCGGTGTCGCCCAGACGTTCATAGGCAGTGCCATCGGGCGCGCGCTCGGTGCGCAGGCGGGTGACGAACAGGGTTTGCGCGTAATCGTGTTCCTGCGCGCCGATGCCCAGGGCGTCGCGCACGGCGCTGCGGGTGCCGTCGGCGGCCACCAGCAGGCGCGTGCGCAGGATGCGTTTGCCCGCCGGCGTGGCCACACGCAGCCGGCGCAGGCCATCCTCTGTGGGCGTGTCGAGCGTGATGAAGCGTGCCGGCCGATAGCGCAGCAGGCGCGGCAGTTCGGCCAGACGCGCTTCGAGCGCTTCGCCGAAATCGCGCGCGACCACCACCTGACCGAATTCGCTGCGGCCATGGAGGGTGGCATCGAGCAGGGTGCGGC
>JALZKJ010000118.1 GCA_030859305.1 Pseudomonadota bacterium
ATCGAAGATGAAAAAACGATCAGCCATCCGTGATCAAAATAACCGCGGGCCCACGATAGCGCCCCAGGTCAGCAGCACGTTCAACATCAGCACGAACACCGCCGCCGAGCCCATGTCCTTGGCGCGGCCGGCCAATTCGTGGAACTCGGCGCCGTAACGCTCGATCACCGCCTCCACTGCCGAGTTCAGCAGCTCGATGCTCAACACCAGCAGCATAGAACCCACCAGCAGCACGCGTTCGACCGGCGTCTCCCCCAGCCACCAGCCCAGTGGCGCGAGGATCACGAACAAATACACCTCGAGCCGGAACGAGGACTCGTGCAGCCACGCCGCACCCAATCCCTGCATCGACCACTTCGCCGCCATCAGGATGCGGCCCGGGCGACGTGGCAAGTGCCCTGTTTCGTCGGCCATGGATACTCCGCCCGTTACCGCCGACTCAGGCGGCTTGCGCGGGATTGAAACTGACATCCTCGAAGCGCTTGCGCGCACGGCGGGTGTCGGAGCGAACCGTCTGCAGCCCCGGGACTTCGTGCAGTCCGGCCCGGATGATGACGGGACGCCGGGCGCTGCGGGCGGGCGGGTGCTGCGCGAAGATCAACATGAAGTCGGCATCATTCTGTGGACGCTGTGAACGGCAGGCGCGGACGGGCCGCCAGAGACCGGCAATTTTGCCACAAGCACTGGACACACACCGCGCGGCCCGTTCATGGAGGGCAACAGGCTGTCATGACCCACGCTCTTCGCATCGGGCGAAGACAAGGCACCCGCTAGCGATCTGTGCTTTCACTCTTCGTGGATAGCGGTCCCGCGACTGCCATCGGGCTTGATCCAGCCGCGGAACATGCTGCCGCTGTTGAACGGCATCGCGATGTTGCCCTCGACGTCCAGCGCGATTGCGCCACCATCGCCGCCGGCCGTCGGCACTATCTTGTTGACGACTTCATTCGCCGCCGCCTCCAGTGTGTCGCCGCGATACGCGACGCGTGCGCAGATGTCGTGCGCGACCGCGTTGCGGATGTAGAACTCGCCCCAGCCGGTGCCCGACACGCCGCAGCGATCGTCGGCCCAGGTACCGGCGCCGATCACCGGCACGTCGCCGACCCGGCCCCATTTCTTGTTGGTCATGCCGCCGGTGCTGGTCGCGGCGGCGATGTGGCCTTGCGCGTCGAGCGCGACAGCCCCGACGGTGCCGAAGTACTGGTCTGGCGCTTCGCCGACTGACGCCTGCTGCCGGGCCTTTTCCAGCGCGCGCCGACGCGGTTCGGTGTCGAACCATTCGTTGCGCACGCGCTTGATGTCCGCACGGGTGTCGGCGAACGCCTCCGCACCGGTGCCGGCCAGCATCACGTGCGGGCTGTGCTCCATCACCGCACGCGCCAGCCTGATCGGGTTGCGCACGGTGGTGACGCCAGCCACTGCACCGGCGCGGCGGGTGTGGCCTTCCATCACCGAAGCATCCAGGTCGTGCCGGCCCTCGGCGTTGAACACCGCGCCCTTGCCGGCGTTGAAACGCGGCGAATCCTCCAGGATGACGATCGCGGCCTCGACCGCATCCAGCGCGCTGCCGCCATCGGTCAATACCTTGTTACCGGCATCGAGTGCGCGGTTGAGCGTGGCGTGCACGTCACGCACATCGGCGGCACTCAATGCATCCTTCGGCACGAAGCCCGCGCCGCCATGGATGACGAGCGCAGTACGGTTCTGGGCAGTGGCTGGAAACACCATGAGCATCGGCAGCAGGGCAGTAAGCAGGCGCATGAGGATAAGGCACGTTGGATACGGGCACCCAGCTTACGCCGGGTGATCGCCGCTCGCCCAGCGGTGGATGCTGGCCGGTCTGGACAAGACTCGCCGTTTTGCGCAAAGCATCGATGCACCGCAACAATTTTCACGCGTTAAAGGTCCGCGGCCGCCAGCGCACCGGCATCGGGAAGCCTGCAAATGCAGGGCCTTGGCGAGTTCCGTACGCCGCAGCATGCAATTTCCGCGCCAATCAATGAAAAAACGCTTGACACGGTCATATCCCTGAAACAACCCTCCGCTGCGGCCGTGCCCCACCCGGCTGCGAACAGGCACTGCAAACGTATCGAACCATCGTCCGCGGCCGACCGCGTAGTCACTCGCCATTCGACAGTCGCCCGCTTTGCCATTACTCATTCGGGGAACCATTCAATGATGATCAAGCGCATTCTCGCCCTCAGCGTTTCGCTGGCCTTGTGCTCCACTGCCATGGCCGCGGAACTTCGCCATGTCGACAACCCGATCCCGGGCAACTACATCGTGGTGCTCGACGAAAACGCCCTGCTGGGTCCGGGCCGAAGCGCCGACGCGCCCGGCATGGCGATCGCGGTGGAAAAGGCCGCCATCGACCTGGCGGCGCGGCTCAACCTCAACGTCGGCCACCTGTATCAGCATGCGCTGGCCGGGTTTTCCACCCAGGCATCGCCGCAGGCACTGAAGGCGCTGCTGCGCGATCCGCGCGTGGCATACGTCGAGGAAGACGGCCTGGTCGAACTGGGCGCCACCCAGAGCAACGCCACCTGGGGCCTGGACCGCGTCGACCAGCGTGACCGCCCGCTCAACGGCACCTATGTCTACGACTACGTCGGTTCCGCGGTGCGCGCCTACGTGATCGACAGCGGCATCCTGGCCAGCCACAACGACTTCGGCGGCCGCGTGCTGTCGGGTTACACAGCCATCTCCGACGGGCGCGGCACCTCCGATTGCAATGGACACGGCACCCACGTCGCCGGAACCATCGGCGGCGCCACCTGGGGCGTGGCCAAGGGCGTGCGGCTGGTGCCGGTACGGGTGTTCGGCTGCACCGGCGGCAGTGCCAACTCGACGATCATCGCCGGCATCGACTGGGTCAGTGCCAACCGCGTGCTGCCTGCTGTGGCCAACATGAGCCTGGGCGGCGGCGCGTCCTCGGCCACCGACACCGCCACCAACAACCTGATCAACAGAGGGGTCACGGTGGTGGTCGCGGCGGGCAACGACAACGCCGATGCCTGCAACTATTCGCCGGCGCGCGTTGCTGCGGCGATTACGGTAGGCTCGACCACCTCGACCGACGCCCGCTCGTCGTTCTCCAACTTCGGCAGTTGCGTGAACATCTTCGGGCCCGGCAGCTCGATCATGTCGACCTGGTACACCAGCAACTCGGCAACCAACACCATCAGTGGCACCTCGATGGCGTCACCGCATGTGGCCGGCGCCGCGGTACTGGTGCTCGCCGCCGACAATGCCGCTTCCCCGGCCACGGTGCGCAGCAGGATCTACAACAAGGCCTCTCTCAACCGCCTGACGTCGATCGGTTCGGGTTCGCCCAACCGCTTGCTGTATTCGCGCTGACGGTCCGACACCACCGTTGTATACATGGGCGGCCCCACGGGGCCGCCTTTTTTTGTTCCGGCAGCGGCTCCCGTGGCGTGGCGATTTTCTGATGGCCCGGCGGCCACCAAAGCCACGGCGCCCGGGGTGTATTCACGGTTACTGCCGCAATGCCTCGATCGGGTCCAGCTGCGAGGCCTTGCGCGCCGGGTAATAACCGAAGAACAGACCGGTCGCGATCGAGAAGCCGGCGGCCATGCCGATCACCTGCCCGTTCAACGCCACCGGCAGCGCGCCGAACTTGCCGACCAGCAGCGCCCCGGCGATGCCGATCGCGATCCCTAGCGCGCCTCCCACCAGCGAGATCAGCATCGCCTCGGCGAGGAACTGCCGGCGGATGTCGCGCGGCCCGGCACCGACCGCCATCCGCAGGCCGATCTCGCGGATGCGTTCGGTCACCGACACCAGCATGATGTTCATGATGCCGATGCCTCCGACGATCAGCGAGATCGTCGCCACCGCGCCCAGCAGCAGCGACATCAGCCGGGTGGTCTGGGTGCGGGTGGCGACCACTTCGGCGATGTTGCGCACGCTGAAATCGTCGTCCTCGCCAGGCTGTATCCGGTGGCGCTGCCGCAGCAACGCTTCCACCTCGCCCTGCACATAGGTGACGTCGTCGGCGCGCGCAACGCCTATCGCGATGTCGCGCACGGCGCCCGCAGGCGCGCCGGTGGCGCCCATCAGGCGACGGCGGGCGGTCTCCAGCGGCACCAGCACCAGGTCGTCCTGATCCTGCCCGAACCCGCCCTGGCCCTTCGCCGCCAGGGTACCGGTCACGGTGAATGGCACCCGGCCGATGCGCACGCTCTGGCCGACCGCATCCTCGTCACCGAACAGCTCGCGGCGCACGGTTTCACCCAGGATCAACGACTTGCCGCCGCCGTAATCGCGTGTCTCGAAGCCATCGCCCGCCGCCAGCGTCCAGCCGTTGATGTCGAAGAAGTCGGCCTGCACGCCCTGCCACTGCGTCGACCAGTTGCTTTCGGCGAACACGATCTGGGTGCCGCCACGCAACGAGGCGGCGACGTACTGGATCTCCGGGATTTCTTCGCGGATCGCCTCGGCATCGCCCTGGCTGAGCGTGAACCGGCTGCCTGCGGCCACGCGCGCACCGCCGCCGCCGAAACCGCCGGCGGCGCCGACATCGAGGCGGTTGGAACCCAGCCCCGACACCAGTTTGTCGATCTCCGCCTGGGTGCCCTGCCCGACCGACACCATCACGATCACCGCGGCGATGCCGATGATCACGCCCAGCGAGGTCAACCCGCTGCGCATCCAGTTGCCGCGCAGGGCGAAGATCGCGGTGCGCAGGATTTCGAGGAAGTTCACCGCGTTGCTCTCCTGTCGCCGTTGCCATCCCTGGCGAGACCATCCCGGCTCACGGATCGCCCTGCCCGGCCATCCTTGGCCGGGCATTCGGCACCTCAGCCGATGCCGGCAGGGCATCGGCTGAGGGCGGCGCCTCACCCTCATGCAACTCGCCATCGCGCATGACGAAGATGCGGTCGCAATGCCGGGCGACTTCGGCGTCGTGGGTGATCAGTACCACCGTGTGCTGCTCGGCCTGCAGGCGCTTGAACAGCGCCAGGATCTCCTCGCCGGTCCTGCTGTCGAGCGCGCCGGTCGGTTCGTCGGCGAGCAGGATCGGCGGCCGGTTGATCAGCGCGCGCGCGATCGCCACGCGTTGCTGCTGGCCGCCGGACAACTCGTTGGGGCGATGGCCGGCGCGCTCGGCCAGGCCCACCGCGTCGAGTGCTTCGCGGGCACGCTGCAGGCGCTCCTCGCGCGGCACGTTGGCGTAGCCCATCGGCATCGCCACGTTCTCCAGCGCGCTCATCCGCGCCAGCAGGTTGAAACCCTGGAACACGAAACCGATCTTGTCGCGGCGCAGGATCGCGCGCTCCTCGGCGTCGAGGGTGGCGATGTCGACACCGTCGCAGTGATAGCTGCCGTCGGTGGGCTGGTCGAGGCAGCCGATCAGGTTCATCAGCGTCGACTTGCCCGAGCCCGACGGCCCCATGATCGCGACGAACTCGCCGCGCACGATGCGCAGGTCGACATCGTGCAGCGCGATCACCTCGGCCTCGCTGCCGGGCGAATAGACCTTGCGCAGGCCATGCGTCTCGATGACTGCGGGCACGGTCATTGCCGCGACGGTCATTGCGCGGGACGTCCGCTGCCGACGATGACCACATCGCCTTCGGCGACGTCGCCGGACACCTCGGTCCAGCTGCCGTCGCTGGCGCCGATGCGCACGGTCGCCGGCTGGAGCTGGCCGTCCACCAGCTTGTACAGCGGTGCGCGGCGCGCGCTCAGCAGGGCCGCGATTTCGGCCTCCCACGTTGCCTTCTGCCCGGTGTCGAGCGTGGCCTTGAACCCGGCGAATTGCTGATTGAAGCGCTCCTGCATGCGCTGACGCATCGCGCCTGCCGCGCCGCCGCTCGCACCGGCATTGCCAGGGTTGCGGTTGCCGCCACCGCCGCCGCGTCCACCGCCGAACAGCGTGCTGCCGCCGCGGCTGGCTGCTTCTGCTTGCGTGGGTGCACGGGCCGCGGACCGTTCGCGCATGCCGGCCAGCGCCGCATCGAACGCCGCCTGCTGGCGGGCGTCGAGTTGCAGCGACTCGGCCACGCGCGGCAGGTCGGTCGCAATGCCACTACCGCCACGCGCTGCAGCAGGACCGCTGCCGGCGGTTAAGCCACCTGCATCCTCGGCCGGCTTGAAACGCAGGGCCGCATTGCTGACCCGCAGCACATCGTCGCGGCGACTGACCTCGATCTCGGCGTTTGCGGTCATGCCGGGCAGCAGGACCTGGTCGGCGTTGTCGACCGCCACCACCACCGGATAGCTGATCACATTGTTGGTGTTGGTCGCCGACAGCCGCACCTGTTGCACGCTGCCGTGGAACTGCCGCTCGGGAAACGCATCGACGCTGAAGTTGACGCCTTGGCCGGGCTTTACCTGGCCGATGTCGGCCTCGTCGATCGCCAACACGATCTCCATCTGCGCGAGGTCCTCGGCGATCTGGAACAACACCGGCGACTGCAGGCTGGCGGCGACGGTCTGGCCCGGCTCGATGGTGCGCGTCAGCACCACGCCGTCGACCGGCGAGCGGATCACGGTGCGTTGCAGGTTGAGCCGCGAGGTCTGGGTGGAGGCGATCTGCTGGGTGATCTGCGCCTGCGCGGCCGCGACTTGCGCGCGGGCCTGGTCGCGACCAGCGCGGGCGAGGTCGGCGTCGCTGCGCGCGACCAGTTGCTCGCCGGCCAGTTGTGCCTTGCGGGTGTAATCGGCCTCGGCGTTGCGCAAGGTCGCCTCCGCGGTGGCGAGGTTGGCGCGCGCACTGCTGACCGCGGCCGCGCCCTGGGCGATCTGCGCGTCGAACGTGCTCGGGTCGATGCGCGCGATCACCTGGCCCCGGGTCACTCGGTCATTGAAATCGACCAGCACGTCGGTGACCTGGCCCGAGATCTGGCTGCCGATGTCGACGGTGGATATCGCCGCCAGGGTGCCGGTGGCTGAAATCGACACGAGGATATCGCCGCGTTCAACCTGGGCGGTGCGCCACGCCCCGGCCGCCGCGGTGGCCTGGCGCTGGGTAACCGTGTACACGCCCACACCCACGAGCGCGACCAGCACGCCGATGACGAGGCCGCGGCGCAGCCAGGGGGAATACTTGCGCCGGGAGACGCGGGATGTTTTACCGGAAGGACCAGGGGATGTGCTCATGGGTTTCGCTATGGGGCCATGCAGGGCGAACGCATGGGCCGGGCCTGCCGTTGACAAGATGCAGGGGTCCTGCACTCAGTCAGGATGATCCATCACCACCGCCAACGCCGATGAATTGGCAAACGGCAGGCGTATCGCACCCGTCATGGGTACAGGCTGCGAGCCTCACCCGTCGAAGCGGATGGTAGCCACCGTGCCTTCGCCCTGCGCACTTTGCAGCGTCACCGGCCAACCGAACCGGTCGCCCAGCCGGCGCACGATCGACAGTCCCATGCCCTTGCTTTCCTCGCAGGCGATATCGACCCGGTAGAACGGGTTGAACACCTTGGCCAGCACCTCGGCGCTCATGCCGATGCCGCTGTCGCGCACTTCGATCCGGCCCGGGCCGGCGCGCACCTCGATCCGGCCCCGCTCGGTAAAACGCACCGCGTTGCTGAGCAGGTTGCCCAGCATCACGTTGAGCACGCGCGGGGGCGCCATCATCCGCGACACCCCTTCGTCGATGACAACCAGCTCGACTGGCTTGCCGGCCAGCAACGACCGCGCGCGTTCGACTTCGTCGTGGACGATCTCGGCCACGTCGAGGGATTCGTTATGTGGCGCGGTCTCGGCCTCGCGGGCCAGGATGAGGAACGCGTCGATCACCGCTTCCATGTCGCGGCCGGCGCGCTGCACGCGCGCGAGTGAGCGCTGCGCCCGCGCGGGGGTATCGGCATCGGCCAGCATCATATCGGTGGCGACGCGGATGACGGTCAGCGGAGTCCGAAGTTCGTGGCTTGCGTCGCGGGTGAAATCGCGCTCGCGCTCGACAAAATCGCCGACCCGGTCGGCCAGTTCGCTCAATGCGCGTGCCAGCCGCCGCACTTCGGCGCCGGAATCGGCGGGCAGGTTGGAGGGGGCCAGAACGCGGGTATCGGGATCCCGCGGATCCCAATCGGCGACCACGCCCACCAGCCAGCTGACCGGCGCAACCAGCCGTTTGGAGATGCGGTAGGTACGCCAGGTGATCAGGTACATCGCCAGCAGCGAGAGCAGCAGCGATGCCAGACCGGCGAAAAGGATCGAGCGGTCGACAAACGCCGAATTGAACGTCAGGTAGAAGCGACCCTGCGGCTGCTCGTCGATGTAGACCATGCGTTGCTGGACCGGAAACGGGTGCAGGCCGGGGGACAATTCGCGCAACCCGGCCGGCAACGGTGGGCTGGTGGGTTCGGTGAGCCCGGCTGCGCCGTGAGGCTCCAGATAGCCGGTCATGGTTGAACTGCGGGGCAGCGGATGCCCCGGGTCGACATGGCGCGCGTCGCGGAAATCATCCGCCTCGCGCTGCATGCGATCGGCCAGCACGGTGTGGCGCACCACCAGACCCGCCACCAGGATACCCAGTGCAATAAGCACACTGCCGATGAGCGCCTGCGTGACGAACGCGAGCCTGATCTTGCGCGGAAGCCCTTGTGCCATGACCGTGGCCGCGTATCAGTCCGGCGGTTGCGAGATGTCGGCGACCCGGTAGCCGGCGCTCTGCACGGTGTGCAGCAACTGCTTGTCGAACGGCTTGTCGATGGTTTTGCGCAGGTTGTACAGATGGCTGCGCAAGGTGTCCGAATCAGGCAGGCCGTTGCCCCAGATCTCACGTTCGATCTCCTGGCGGCTGACCACGCGCGGCGATTCGCGCATCAGGATGGTCAGCAGGCGCAAGCCGATCGGCGAAAGCTGCAGTTCGCTGCCGCCGCGGGTCACCCGCAGGCTGGCCGGATCGAGCACCAGGTCGGCGACCTTGAGCACCTCGCCGCCGACCTGACGCCGTTCGCGGCGGATCAAGGCGCGCAGCCGCGCTTCCAGTTCCTGGATCGCGAAGGGCTTGACCAGGTAATCGTCGGCGCCGACGGACAGGCCGGTGAGCTTCTCGTCGAGAGTGTCGCGCGCGGTCAGCATCAGCACCGGCGTTGATTTTCGGGCTTCTTCGCGCAGGCGCTTGCACACTTCGATGCCGTCCAGTCGCGGCAGCATCAGGTCGAGCACGATCACGTCATAGCTGTTTTCGGCCGCCAGCCGGTAGCCATCGAGTCCGTCGGCCGCGTAATCCACCTCGAAACCCTTGCCCTCCAGATACTCGCCGACCATCTCGGAAATGTTGCGGTTGTCCTCGATGATGAGGACCAGTCCCCCGTCCCGCGTGCCCTGCATAGAAACCTCTCATGCTTCAGTTTTGTGAAGGCTGCCCGTTCGCAAGTCGACGCGTTGTGAAGGCGCTGCGCTGCTCTGGTCTGGTGCCCCAGAGTTCTTACTGGGTAGGAGAGCCCCATGGGCGCGATGGCGCTGCCGGGATCTGACCGCGCCCACAGGGCGCTTCTACAGCGGGATCCTGCCGGTCAGGATGTCCTTGATCATCACCCAGTCGCCGACGAACGAATACAGCGGATGTTTGAACGTCGCCGGACGGTTCTTCTCGAAGAACAGATGCCCGACCCAGGCAAAACCGTAACCACACACCAGCGCAGCCAGCAACCACCATGCATTGCCCTCGGCCATCGCAGCGATGACCAGCACGATCACCCCGCAGCTGCCGACGAAATGCAGCCGCCGACTGACTGGATTGCGATGCTCGCTCAGATAGAACGGATAGAACTCGCGGAAACTGGCGAACTGGCGCATGGCAGTCATCCTTTGTCGTGACCTCTCATCGCGAATGCTGATCGTCGTCATTGCGAACACGGTGAGCAACTTGCGGCTCGCGTCCGATGCAGTACAACCGAAGCGATCTCTCTTGATTGAGGATGCGTGTTGCTTTCAATCGGCACGCTCGCCAGCCTTTGCGCGCTCCCAATAACGATCCTGCGCGTCCAGCGGCAGCGCGGCAAGCGTCACCCCATCGTCCGCAGCCAGGCTTTCCATCGCCCGGAAGCGCCGTTCGAATTTCAGGTTGGCGCGACGCAGCGCGCTGCCCACATCGACCCGGCCATGGCGTGCGAGGTTCGCGCAGACGAACAACAGATCGCCGATTTCCTCTTCCAGCCGCGCCTGGGCCGCGGCGTCATCGGCGTTGGCCGCCACCGCGTCGAACTCGACCCGCACTTCCTCGATCTCCTCATGCAGCTTGGCGATCACCGGCGTCACGTCGGGCCAGTCGAAACCGACCCGCGCTGCGCGCTTCTGCAGTTTCACCGCGCGCTGCCATTCGGGCAGGCCGCGGGCGATACCGGCCAGAGCGGACGTGTCGGTCTCACCGGCGGCTTGCCGCTCGCGATGCTTGTGGGTTTCCCAGGCGGCGGTCTGCGCTTCGGCGTCCTCGACCGGCTCGCCGGCAAATACATGTGGGTGCCTCCGCATCATCTTGTCGCTGATCGCCGCGACCAAATCGCCGAAATCGAACGCACCCAGCTCCTGCGCCATGCGCGCATGGAAAACGACCTGCAGCAGCAGGTCGCCGAGCTCGTCCTTGAGTGCGGGCAGGTCGTCGCGGTCGATCGCGTCGGCGACCTCGTAGGCCTCCTCGACCGTATACGCCGCGATCGTGGCGAACGTCTGCTGCACGTCCCACGGGCAGCCGCCATCGGGGTCGCGTAGGCGCGCCATGATGTCGAGCAGTCGTTGGATGTCATGGGGTTTTTCGATCATGAAAGTTCCGTTGAAGGCGTTTGCCACGGATCAGGGCGGATGCCCACGGATGAAGCAACGACCTGTTTTGATTCCCCCCTATGCAAAAGAGGGCAGTCACGCTCCGGCGATCCACTCCGGCATTTGTCTTATCCGCCTTTATCCGTTTCTTTCGCTCTGATCCGCGTCAATAAGCACTTCACCCGCCCGCCCACATCCGCCACGGCAACCCTGTATCCCCCAGCGCGATGAAGTCGCCGTTGAGGATCGTGTCGCGCTGGTTGTAACGCAGTGGCCGGCCCTTGAGATCCAGCACGCAACCCCCGGCCGCTTCGAGCACACATTGGCCCGCGGCGGTGTCCCACTCGCTGGTCGGGCCGAAGCGCGGGTAGACGTCCAGACTGCCCTCGGCGAGCAGGCAGAACTTCAGCGATGAGCCGAGGCCGATCTCCACGGCCTCGCCCATGCGATCGATGAACGCCTGCGTGCGTGCGTCGCGGTGCGAGCGGCTGGCGGCGACACGCCATGGCGCGAGGGCAGGTTGGCGCACCTGCAACCTCGTCTCACCATCGGCATCGCAGCGCACACCATCGAGACCGCGCCCGCCGTGCCACAACACGCCGGTGACCGGCGCCTGCACGATCCCGAACACCGGCTCGCCATCCTCGACCAGCGCGATGTTGACGGTGAACTCGCCATTGCGCTTGACGAATTCGCGGGTGCCGTCGAGCGGGTCGACGATCCACAACCGCCGCCATTGGCGACGTTCGGCGGCGCTCACCTCGTGCGCGGATTCCTCCGACAGCACCGGGATGTGTGGGGTCAGACGCGCCAGCCCGTCGACGATGCAGTGATGCGCCGCCAAGTCGGCCGCCGTCAGCGGCGAGGCGTCGGCCTTGTGTTCGACCTCGAAGTCATTGCGGTAGATTGCCAGGATCGCGGCGGCGGCCTCGCGCGCGATGCGGATCGCACCATCGCGCAGCTCGGGGGTGATCGTCATTTCAGGGGTCTTACTCAACATCGTGCCTGTATTGCCAGCCACTCGCGGGCGATGAACAACGCGGCGATGCTGCGGCCCTCGGAAAAATCCTCGCGCAAGATCAGCTCGTGCAGGGCGTCCATCCGCCACGGCAGCAGTTCCAGTTCTTCCGGCTCGTCGCCGGGCAATCGCTGCGGGTACAGATCGCGCGCGATCACCAGCTGGGTCTGATGACTCATGTAGGTCGGCGCCAGGGTCAGCGAGCGCAGTACGGTCAGCGAACGCGCGCCGTAACCGGCCTCCTCCTTCAGCTCTCGATCGGCGGCCTGCAAGGCGGTCTCGCCGGCATCGATGCGGCCCTTGACCAGGCCGAGTTCGTAGCGGTGCACCCCGGCGGCGTATTCGCGCACCAGCAGCACGGTGTGATCGTCAAGCATCGGCACCACCACCACCGCACCGTGGCCACGGCCGTGCAGGCGCTGGAAGTGGCGGCGCTCGCCGTTGCTGAACTCCAGGTCGAGCCGCTCCAGCCGGTACGGGCCGGCGTCGTGCTCGGTGATGCCATGGATGGTCGGCAGGCGGCGGCTCATTGCGGGCACCCACGGGCGCAGCGCGATGCAACCGCGCGCTCGACATCATCGCGCTCGACATCACCGCGCTCGACATCAGCGCGCTCGATAATTTCCGGCGCGATGAAATCCGGCGCGATAATGGCGGGATGCGGAAAACGACTCACGATTCGAAGATGCTAACAGAGGCCGCGCGGGCAGCGCCCGGCGAGGCGGCCGCCGAGCACTGGCGCGCGCGCGACCTGGCGGTGTTGTGGCATCCGTGCACGCAGATGCGCGAACACCCGCACACCCTGCCGCTGTTGCCGATCGAACGCGGCGAAGGGCCGTGGCTGATCGGTCGCGACGGCCGTCGCTACCTGGATGCGATATCGAGCTGGTGGACCAACCTGTTCGGTCACGCCGAGCCGCGCATCGCCGAGGCGATCGCGACCCAGGCGCGCACGCTCGAACACGTGATCCTCGCCGGCTGTTCGCATGCGCCAGCGGTCGAACTGGCCGAGAAATTGCTGGCGCTCGCGCCGCGGCAAGCGGGGCGTGCGCCGCTCAGCAAGGTGTTCTATGCCGACAACGGTTCGGCCGGCGTCGAGGTCGCGTTGAAGATGGCGTTCCACTGGTTCCACAACCAGGGCGCGCGCCATCCGGACGAGCGCCGTCGCACCAAGTTCATCGCGCTCGAAGGCGGCTACCACGGCGAAACCCTCGGCGCGCTCGCGGTCGGCGACATTCCCTTGTACCGGCGTGTGTATGCGCCATTGCTGGCCGAGGCCCTGTTCGCGCCGTCGCCGGATGCCTACCTCGCGCAGCCGGGCCAAAACGCCGCCAGCCATGCCGAGGACGCCGCCGATGCACTGGCACGCCTGCTGGACCACCACGCCGGCGAGATCTGCGCGCTGATCCTGGAGCCGCGCGTGCAATGCGCCGGCGGCATGCGCATGCACGATCCGGTGTACCTCAAGCGCGCGCGCGAGCTGTGCGACGTGCACGGGATATTTCTTATCGCCGACGAGATCGCGGTCGGTTTCGGCCGTACCGGCACGCTGTTCGCCAGCGAGCAGAGCGGCGTCATGCCGGATCTGCTGTGCCTGTCGAAGGGACTGACCGGCGGCGCGTTGCCGCTGGCGGCGGTGCTCGCCACCCAGGAGTTGTACGACGGCTTCCTCGACGATTCGCGCGAACGCGCGTTCCTGCATTCGCACAGCTACACCGGCAATCCGCTGGCTTGCGCGGCCGCGCTGGCATCGCTGGCGATCTTCGAATCCGACGACATCCTGGCGCGCAATCGCGACACCGCGGCGCGCATGGCCGCACTGGCCGCGCCATTCACCGATCACCCGCAGGTCGCCGACGTGCGCCAGGCCGGCATGATCGTCGCCTTTGAACTGACCCGTGATGGCGACAAGCGCCGCCCGTTCGATGCCGGCGCGCGCATTGGCCTGCACGCCTACCGTGCCGCGCTGGAACACGGCGTGCTGCTGCGGCCGCTGGGCGACGTGCTGTACTGGATGCCGCCGTACTGCATCGACGACGAGGCGCTGCAATTGCTCGCCGACACCACCCGCATCGCGATCGATGCCGCCGTGCGCGAGGCTGGCGTATGAGGTTGACGCGCGTCCATGTCGACGCGCCGCTGCAAGCCGGCGCCGAAATGAGCCTGCCCGAAGCGCCTGCGACGCACCTGGTGCGGGTGTTGCGGCTCGGGGTCGGCGATGCCTGCCTGCTGTTCAACGGTGACGGTCGCGACTACGCCGCGCGCATCATCGCGTCCGGCAAACGCGAGCTGCGCGTGGTGATCGAGTCGGTGGCGGCAGTCGAATGCGAATCGCCGCTGCACGTGATTCTGCTGCAGGGCATCGCCCGCGGCGAGAAGATGGACCTGATACTGCAGAAGGCCACCGAACTCGGTGTGGCCGAAGTGCGGCCGCTGTCGTCGCAGCGCAGCGAGGTCAAGCTGGACGCCGCGCGCGCGGAAAAACGTCTGTCGCACTGGCGCAGCGTGGTGGTATCTGCCTGCGAACAAAGCGGCCGCGCGCGGTTGCCGGAAGTACTGCCGCCGGCGTCACTGTCGACGGTGCTGGGGGCGTTGCCCGCCGGTGGCATGCGCCTGATCCTCGATCCTGACGGCGCGCTCGTCTTCGGTGCGTTGACCCTCGAATCCGCCACGCTGGTGCTGCTCGCGGTCGGACCGGAAGGCGGTTGGTCGCCGCTGGATCGCGAGCAGTTGC
>JALZKJ010000131.1 GCA_030859305.1 Pseudomonadota bacterium
GTGCTGGCCTTGCGGCCGGCATGGGCGAGCTGGATGCCGGCGACCGCGCCCTGGGCCTGGATGAAACCCGCGATTGGCATCCACGCGCGCGCATGCGCATCGCTCCACAGGCCGGTGTCGGCGAGCGAGATGCGGCCCTCCGGCGACACCGCGGTGGCCTCGGCGATCACCACCGCCGCGCCGCCGACCGCGCGGCTGCCCAGGTGCACCCGATGCCAGTCGTCGGGCAGGCCGTCGGTGGCAGAGTACTGGCACATCGGCGACACCACGATGCGGTTGCGCAAGGTCAGCGAGCGCTGCTGCAGGGGTTCGAACAATCGGCTCACGCAGGACTCCGGGGGCGGACGGGCCGACCACGGTAACCAAGCGGCGACGGGGGCGCAGCGTCGGCGGCGGGTTGCTGCATTCCATCGCCGTGGCAACATCGGCGGATGCCTGCCCTGCCCTCATTGCCCATTGACCTGCATGTTGACGCCCTGCACGACCTGCCGGATGCGCCGCTGTGCGTGGGGCTGAGCGGCGGGTTGGACTCGTGCGTGCTGCTGCATCTGCTGGCCAGCGACGAGCGCGCGCGCCGCGCCGGGCTGCGTGCAATCCACGTGCACCATGGCCTGCACGCGCAGGCTGACGCGTGGGCGGTGCAGTGCGAACGCGTGTGCGCGGCGCTCGGCATCGCGGTCGACGTGGTGCGCGTATCGGTAACGCGCGATGCCGGAAGCGGGCTCGAGGCGGCGGCGCGGCAGGCGCGCCACGGCGCTTTCGAAACACGGCTGGCGGATGGCGAGGTGCTGGTGCTCGGCCACCATCGCGACGACCAGGCGGAGACCTTCCTGCTGCGCGCGTTGCGTGGTTCGGGCGCGGAAGGGCTTGGGGCGATGCGGCGCTGGCGGCCGTTCGCGCGCGGGCGCCTGTGGCGGCCTTTGCTCGACGTGCCGCGTGCATCCCTGCTTGCATACGCCCGGCTGCGCGGGCTGGTGTGGATCGAGGATCCAAGCAATGCCGACACCGCGTTCGACCGCAATTTCCTGCGCGCATCAGTGATGCCGGAACTGCGCAAACGCTGGCCGCAGGCGGATGCCGCGTTGGCGCGGTCGGCGGGGTTGATCGCGCAGGCCGATGACCTGCTGGGCGCGCAGGATGCGATTGAACTCGCCGCGGTTCGCACGCCCGACCCGCAGGTTTTGCTGCGCAGTGGCCTGCGGGCGCTGCCGGTGGCGCGGCGTGCGCGGGTGCTGCGGCGATGGATTGCGGAACTCGGTCTGCCGCCGTTGCCCGGGCGCGGCGTGGAGCGGATCGAGGCGGATTTGCTGGATGCGCGGCCGGACAGCGAGGCTGCGTTCGTCTGGGCGAGCGCGGCAATCCGCTGCTGGCGCGACCTGCTGCATGCGGATGTGGAGCGCGCACCGCTGCCGGCGGATTTCGCGGTGATGTGGGATGGGCGGGAGTCGCTGCAATTGCCGACCGGCGACCGGCTGCGCCTGCAGCGGTCCGTCCCCCCAGGGGACTTCCTTCGGGACGTAGGAGCGGCTCATGGCCGCGAGCCTTTGACGTCGGCCGCAAGCGAAAGCGGGAGCTCGCGGCCATGGGCCGCTCCTACGGTGGGATTTGCGGATGTTGGCGTGATCGCTGATGGAACCGCGTCCGGATTTCCCGTGTGTGTCCACGCCCGCCAGGGCGGCGAACGCATCCGCCTGCCGGGCCGCACGCATTCGCACGCGCTCAAGCACGTGCTGCAGGACCTCGGCGTGCCTCCGTGGCAACGCGAACGCTTGCCGTTGCTGTCGTCGCCGGACGGGGAACTGCTCGCGGCCGGGGACCTGGTGGTTTCGGCTGCGTTCGAAGCGTGGTTGCGTTCGCACAGTGCACG
Organism: Pseudomonadota bacterium; assembly: GCA_030859305.1. Lineage (GTDB taxonomy): Bacteria > Pseudomonadota > Gammaproteobacteria > Xanthomonadales > Xanthomonadaceae > Lysobacter_K. The sequence continues at coordinate 1,868 of JALZKJ010000131.1, forward strand.
GCTGACCTGGCGGCAGACCCCGTAGAGCGGAGCTTGCTCCGCTGCTTCGGGAATCACGCAAGAGCCTCCGGGCAAGCGCGCCGCCACGAGCAGCGACGGACGTGATTCCTCGTGCGCACCTGTTCAGACCTTGCCCGTGCTCGCGACCCGTGCGCTCCGGCGAATCGGTCACCCGACGCACGCCCGCTGGCCGCCCGCCCGCCACTGGGCCAGAATCGGAACTCTCATCCCTCTGGAGCTTCCCTCGTGCCGAATCCACGCCCATTGCCGTCCGCGTTGTGCCTGGCCCTGTCGGGCATCCTGATGGCGAGCTTCCTGAGTGCGAACGTGGCGGGGACCGCGTCCGCGCAGACCGCGCCCAAAGCCGCGCCCGCCGCCGAACCCGAATCGCGGCCGGTGCAGGCGCGCTCGATGCAGGAGATCATCGACGCATCGCAACCGTCTGACTGGCGCGCGCTCGACCCGGCCAACACCCTGTACCTGGAACTCGACAGCGGCCGCGTGGTGATCGAGCTCGCGCCCGACTTCGCCCCCGAACATGTCGCCAACATCCGCGCACTGGCCGCAGACGGGTACTGGAACGGCATGAGCATCAACCGTTCGCAGGACAATTTCGTCGTGCAATGGGGCGACCCGGCCGAAGAGGATGCCGACCGCAAGCCGCTCGGCCAGGCGAAGGCGAAACTGCCGGCCGAATTCTCGCGCAGCAGTGAAGGCCTCGACTTCCATCGACTGCCCGACCCGGACGGCTGGGCGCCGCAGGTGGGCTTCGTCGGCGGGTTCCCGGTCGGCCACCATCCCGGGGCGAAGACCGCGTGGCTCGCGCATTGCTACGGGATGGTTGGCGCGGGGCGTGATGCCGAAGCCGACTCCAGCAACGGCACCGAGCTGTATGTCGTTACCGGCCAGTCGCCGCGCCAGCTCGACCGCAACATCACCCTGGTAGGCCGCGTGGTCGGCGGCATCGAACGCCTGTCGGTGCTGCCGCGCGGCACCGGCCCGCTGGGGTTCTACGAGACGCCCGCCGAGCGCACGACGATCAAGTCGATCCGGCGGGCGTCCGAGGTGCCTGCGTTGCAGGTGTTGCGCACCGACACGCCGCTGTTCGACGAACTGGTCGAAGCGCGCCGTAACCGCCGCGATGGCTGGTACAAGGTGCCGGCGGGGCATATCGACCTGTGCAACGTGCCGCTGCCGGTGCGTGAAGCAGGCAACGCGGCATCATGAAGCAGGGTCGGGAAGCGATCATTCGGCTCCCGGCAAACGCCGGGATACATCCGGATCATGCATCCCGACGGTTCTCGTCACTCCCCAGCGACTCATGCTGGAACAGGCACATGCGGATCACGCTGCGGTAGCGGCCGTCGCTGAAGTATTCGTCGACCAGCACGCCCTCGCGCTTGAAGCCGGCGCCTTCGTAGATGCGGATTGCGCGGGCATTGTCGACATCGACCAGCAGGTAGAGCTTGTAGAGGTTCAACACCCGGAAAGCGTAGTTGATCGCGCGCCGGGTCGCGGCGCGGGCCAGGCCGCGGCCCTGCTGTTCGGGCGAGATCATGATCAGGAATTCGCCGCGCCGGTGCAGGTGGTCGATCTCTACCAGTTCCACCAGCCCGACCCGCTCGTGTTCATCGTTCTCGATGATGAAGCGGCGCTCGGACTGGTCGTGGATGTGCTTGCGGTACAACTCCTCGAGCTCGACGAACGATTCGTACGGTTCCTCGAACCAGTAGCCCATCACCGCGCGGTTGTTGTTGAGCAGGTGGACGAAATGCAGGTCGCTGCGTTCCAGCGGGCGCAGGGTGACGGCAGCGGGCGGTGGTCGGTTCTCGTCCATGCCGGCACCCTAATCCAATCGGCGTGTGTTGGTGAGACTTTATTTGTAGGCCCCGCCGCTATCGCGTCAAGCCACGCCGATCACTTCATCGCCAGTTTGCGCATCGCGTTGCTGCAACCTCACATCTGCGCTTAGCCGCCTTCGGCCAATCACCCGTATGCCTTGCAGGAGCGGCCCATGGCCGCGAGTTGGTGATCTCTCGCAACAAAGGCAAGAGCTCGCGGCCATGGGCCGCTCCTGCAACGGCCGCTCCTAAAAGGGACGGGCGCAGATGGGCTGCCGGGCGCGCGGGATGCAGCCGAGCAAGCTCGCCTCTACGAAGCGCCTGCCATCACGCCGCCTTAGCCAATGGCTGCCTAGCCTGAGCATCCCCATTCCCACCAGGCTCCCCCATGCCCATGCTCCGAATCCGCATCACCGGCGGCGAAGACGATGCACGCACCATCGGCAACCTGATCAACAGCATCGAAGGCATCGAGCACGTCGAGGAGGTCGCCGACCTGATGCCGCACATGGATGATGCCGATTCGAGTTCGGCCGGCCTGAGCGACCTCCGCAACGACAGCACCCACGCGCTGGAGATCGACGCGCCCAACCTGTCCACCGCCAACAAGGTCCGCCAGGCGGTGGAAGCGCTGGCGTTCGACCTGGACGTGTTCGTCGAATTCGAAACCGACGACGACGAAGCCTGAATCGCGGCTCCGCACCCGGCATCGCGGGTGGCTATGATGCGGACACGACTGTCACGCGGCCCCTTCGATGCCTGACGACAAGCCCGCGCCCTGCGACAAACACGCGCCCTACGCAAAGCCGGCAGGTGGCTGGGATTCGCTGAAGAGTTCCTGGCACGCGCTGCGCGAGCAGCAGGTCGTGTTGAAGGGCGCCACCACCCTGTTGCGCACCAACCAGCCCAAGGGCTTCGATTGCCCGGGCTGCGCCTGGCCCGACCGCAATGCGCATTCGACCTTCGAGTTCTGCGAGAACGGCGTCAAGGCCGTCGCCAACGAGGCGACTTCCAAACGCGTCACCCGCGAATTCTTCGCCGAGCACACGGTCGCCTGGCTGGCGGCGCAGGACGACCGGTATCTCGAAGCACAAGGCCGGCTGACCGAGCCGATGGTGCTGGATGCCGGCAGCGACCGTTACCGGCCGATCGGCTGGGATGACGCGTTCGGCAGGATCGCCGCCGCGCTCAACGCCCTGCCCTCGCCCGACAATGCGATCTTCTACACCTCCGGCCGCACTTCCAACGAGGCCGCGTTCCTGTACCAGTTGTTCGTGCGCGAATACGGCACCAACAACCTGCCGGATTGTTCGAACATGTGCCACGAGCCCTCGGGCGTGGCGTTGACCGAGCAGATCGGCAGCGGCAAGGGTTCGGTCACCTTGGAGGATTTCGAACACGCCGACGCGATCTTCATCTTTGGCCAGAACCCCGGCAGCAACCACCCGCGCATGCTCGGCGAACTGCGCGACGCGGCCCGACGCGGCTGCCGCATCGTCGCGTTCAATCCCTTGCGCGAACGCGGGCTGGAGCGCTTCGCCGACCCGCAGTCGCCGGCCGAGATGCTCGGCGGCGGCAGCACCCGGATCGCGTCGGAGTATTTCCAGCCGCGTATCGGCGGTGATCTGGCGGTGGCGACGGCGATGGCGAAGGTGGTGGTCGAGCGTGACACCGTCGATAAGCCGACGCTGGACCGCGACTTCATCGCGCGCCACACCAGCGGCTTCGACGCGCTGGCCGAATCGCTGCGCGCCACCGCCTGGCCCGACCTGGAGCGCGAGTCCGGCCTGGGTCGCGCGCAGCTCGAACAGGCCGCGCAGGTCTACATCGACAGCGCCGCGACCATCCTGTGCTGGGGCATGGGCATCACCCAGCACCGGCGCAGCGTCGCCACGATCCAGATGCTGATGAACCTGTTGCTGCTGCGCGGCAATATCGGCCGCCCCGGCGCAGGCCCGTGCCCGGTGCGCGGGCATTCCAACGTGCAGGGCGATCGCACGATGGGCATCTACGAAAAGCCGTCGGCGGCGTTCCTGGACCGGCTCGGCGCCGCGTTCGATTTCCTGCCACCGCGCGCGCCCGGCTTCGATACCGTCGCCGCGATCGAGGCGATGGGCGACGGCCGCGGCCAGGTGTTTTTCGCGATGGGCGGCAACTTCGCCGCCGCCACGCCCGACAGCGCGCGCGTGCACGCCGCGCTGCGCCAATGCGCGCTGACGGTGCAGGTCAGCACCAAGCTCAACCGATCGCACCTGGTGCACGGCCGCGAGGCGCTGATCCTGCCGTGCCTCGGCCGCACCGAGATCGACCTGCAGGCCGACGGCCCGCAGGCGGTCACGGTCGAGGATTCGATGAGCATGGTGCACTTGTCCTCGGGCATGAATCCACCCGCGTCGGAGCTGTTGCTGTCGGAACCGGCGATCGTCGCGCGTCTTGCATCCGTTACATTGCCGCGCAGCAGGACGCCGTGGCTGGCGCTGATCGAGGACTACGACCGCATCCGCGAACGCATCGCGCAGGTGATCGAGGGCTTCGAGGATTTCAACGCGCGGGTGCGGTTTCCTAGCGGCTTCCACCTGCACCACCCGAATCGCGAGCGGGTATTTCCGACCGCGAGCGGGGCGGCGGAATTCTTCGTGCATGGACTGCAACCCGAATCCGTAGAGCCGAGCTTGCCCGACTGCCTGGACCCGGATGCCGGGCAAGCTCGGCACTACGACAGCCCACGGAACCCGGCTGCCGGGCAACCTCGCCGCCACGACATCCTGCAACTGATGACCGTGCGTTCGCACGACCAGTACAACACCACGATCTACGGCCTCGACGATCGTTATCGTGGCGTCCACGGCCAGCGCAGGATCTGCTTCATCTGCGCCGATGACCTGCAGCGGCTCGGTTTCGCCGACGGCGAACTTGTCGACATCACCTCTGTCTGGGACGACGGCGAGCGCAGCGTGCACGGTTTCCGCCTGATCCAATACGACATCCCGGCCGGTTGCCTGGCCAGCTATTTCCCCGAAGCCAACCCGCTGGTGCCGCTGGGCAGCCATGCCGAACGTGCGCGTACGCCGACCTCGAAATCGATCCCGGTACATTTGAGCCGCCACTCACCGAGACCTGACGCATGAACGACCCACCGATGCAGGACGAACCCGGCCTGCGCCTGCTGTATCTGCTGGCCGAGGAAGACGGCCAGTCCATCCACCGCATAGCGCGCCGGCTCGGCATCGGCCTCAGCGAACTTCAACGGCTGCTCACCGCGCTGGGCAACGACCCGCGCTACGACGGCCTCGACCTGGTCACCGGCATCCGCGACGGCCGGCGCCTGCGCCTGTGGCTGACCGACAAAGGCAAACGTTTGTGCGCGAGCCGCTGAACCACACCGCCCTGAATCACGCCCCGCTGGGCCACGCTCCCCTGAGCCACGCCCCGCTGAACCAGGCGCTCGCGCAGGTGCGCCTGATGCGCATCGACGGCAGCGCACGCAGCGAACACGACGACAGCGTCATCGCCGAGACACCGGTCGCGCTTCTTTACAACGGACAGTCGCACGCGGTGATGATGGCAACGCCGGACGCACTGGAGGATTTCGCGCTCGGCTTCGCGCTCAGCGAAGGCATCGTCGCCGACGCCGACGAGTTCAATCTGGTGGACGTGGTCCGTAGTGCCGACGGCATCGCCTTGCACGCGGCGATTCCGCAACGGCGCTTCGACGCGCTGGCCGACCGTCGCCGCAACCTCGAAGGCCGCAGCGGCTGCGGGCTGTGCGGGGTCGAGTCGCTACAGGACGTGTTGCGCCCGGTGCCGCGCGTGCAGGCGGTCCGGCACGTCGGCATCGAGGCGATCCGCAACGCGCTCGATGCACTGGCCCGACAACAGCCGCTCAATGCACGCAGCGGTGGCGTGCACGCGGCCGGTTTTGCCTGCGCCGATGAATTGCTGGTGCGCGAGGACGTCGGCCGCCACAACGCACTCGACAAACTTGTCGGCGCGCTCGCGCGTTCGCAGCCCGCGGTCGATCCCGCCGACGGCTTCCTGGTCATCACCTCGCGCGCGTCGTTCGAGATCATTCACAAGGCCGCGACTGCCGGCATCGGCCTGGTGGTGGCGATCTCGGCACCGACCGATCTGGCGATCCGCATCGCCGATACCGCCGACATCACCCTGGCCGCGTTCGCGCGCGGCGACACGCTGAACGTCTACACGCACAGGGATCGTATCGAAGGCTGATCTCCAGGATTGCATCCGGCGCCTGCTTCGATTCTCCGCTTCGATCATTCGCGCCGACCCATCCCTGTCTTGTCGCAAGCACCGGCGACCCGTACCCGCTGGGGACAATGGCGATATCCTGCGACGATCCCCTCGTCCTGGAACCGCCCATGCGTCACGCCCCGCTCGCCGTCGCCCTGCTTGCCCTCAGCCTCGGCGCGTGCCAACCGCAAACGCCGCCGGCACCGGCCGACACGGCAGGCACCGCTACCGCTGCGGTATCGACCGAGCAGGCCGACGCCCGCTTCACCGATGTCGCCAAGCGCTGGCTGGACGGCTGGATGGCCTTGAACCCGGTCGCCGCCACGCAGATCGGCGACCACCGTTTTGACAGCCAGATCGACGACCTCAGCGCCGCCGGTCGACAGAAGTCGCTGGATTTCAGCCGCAAACTGCTGGCCGAACTCGATGCGATCGACGCCGCCAGCTTGTCGCGCGAGAACCAGGTTGATGCGGCGATCCTGCGCAACCAGTTGCGCGGCGACATCTGGAACATCGAGACCTTGCAGTCGTGGGCGTGGGATCCGCAGGGTTACACCAGCCTGGCCGGCGGCGCGATCTACAACCTGATGGCGCGCGAATTCGCACCGATGCCGGAGCGGCTGAAGTCGGCGAGCGCGCGCATGGAAAAACTGCCTGCGATCTTCGAGCAGATGCGCGAGAACCTCGACCCGGCGCGCGTGCCGGTGATCCACGCCGAAACCGTCGCCAAACAGAACGCCGGCGTGCTGAGCCTGATCGACGAGCTGGTGCTGCCTAGCGCCGGCCAGCTTGAAGGCGACGATCGCAAGCGCCTGGACGCCGCGATCGCCGGCCTGCGCACCGCCGTTGCCGAACACCAGACCTGGCTCGACGACACGCTGGTGCCGAACGCCAAGGGCGAATTCCGCATCGGCGAGGCCCTGTACGACCAGAAGTTGCAACTGTCGCTCAACGCCTCGCTGTCGCGCGCCGATATCAAGCAGCGCGCCACGGTGGAGATCCAGCGCGTGCGGGGCGAGATGTATGACATTGCACGCGTGGCGCTCAAGGACGCCCGCGATGCGCCCGAGTTGCCGGCGAGTCCCAACGACGACCAGCAGCAGGCAGCCATCGAGGCCGCGCTGGAACTGGCCTACGCCGACCGCCCGGCGCGCGACGAGGTAGTCGAGCTGGCGACGGCCAGCACCGTGCAGGCCACCGAATTCGTCCGCGCCAGGGACCTGGTCACGGTCCCGGACGATCCGGTCAAGATTATCCTGATGCCGGAATTCCAGCGCGGCGTCGCGGTCGCGTACTGCGACTCGCCCGGTCCGCTCGACAAGGGCCTGGACACCTACTACGCGATCTCGCCGATCCCGGACGAGTGGACCGACACGCAGGTGACCTCGTTCCTGCGTGAATACAACACCCGCATGATTCATCTGTTGTCGATCCACGAGGCGATGCCGGGCCATTATCTGGAAGGCGCGCATTCGGCCAACCATCCGTCGACGTTGCGCGCGGTGCTGCGCTCGGGGCCGTTCGCCGAGGGCTGGGCGGTGTACACCGAGGACGTGATGACCGACGCCGGTTATTACGACAAGGATCCGCTGTTCCGCCTGGTGCAGTTGAAGTTCTACCTGCGCGCGGTCGCCAATTCGATCCTCGACCAGGGCGTGCACGTTGACAACTGGACCCGCGAACAGGCGATGGACCTGATGGTGCGCCAGACCTTCCAGCAGGAGCGCGAAGCCGCCGGCAAGTGGGTGCGTGCGCAGCTGAGCTCGACGCAACTGGCGACGTACTTCGTCGGCGCGCAGGAACACTTCGACATGCGCGAGGCGGCGCAGGCCAAACAGGGCGAGGCGTTCGACCTGAAGACTTATCACGACGCGGTGCTGTCATACGGGGCGCCGCCGGTGCGGTATGTGCGCCAGTTGATGCTGGATGAGCCGATCCTGTAGCGGCTCAGGCAGTGGCACAGCAACCGCAAAGCGACGTTATCCTGCCGTCATTCTGTATTGATTGTTACCCCTCCGAGGCCTTCGTCGTGCGTACGTCCCGCCACATTGACGGAATGAATTCCAGCACCACGCTTTGCCGGCCATGGGCATGGATTGAATGCGCCTGCTTGAATGGGCCTGCTTGAATGCGCCTGCTTGAATGCGCCTGCTTGAATGAGCCCGCTTGAATGAGCCCGCTTGAATGAGCACGTTCGAGCCAGACCCGCCGCAAGCGGTCGATGGCATCCGTGTCGGCATCGGTGGCTGGACCTTTGCGCCGTGGCGCGGCCTGTTCTACCCGTCCGGACTGGTGCAGCGGCGCGAACTGGAATATGCCAGCCGCCAGCTCAGCGCGATCGAGATCAACGGCACGTACTACAGGGCGCAGAAACCGGCGACCTATGCACGCTGGCGCGACGAGACGCCGGACGGCTTCGTGTTTTCCGCCAAGGCGCCCAAGCGCATTACCGCCGCGCGCAACTTGGCCAAGGGCGCCGGCGCGATCGCGGATTTCGTCGGCGGCATCGCCGAACTCGGGTCGAAGCTGGGGCCGATCGTGTGGCAGTTCGAAAAAGGCCGCACCATTGATGCCGATGATTTCAGCGCATTCCTGCAACACCTGCCGCCTGCGGCCGGAGACATGAAACTGCGACACGT
>JALZKJ010000006.1 GCA_030859305.1 Pseudomonadota bacterium
ATTACCACAAGCTCATGCGGCAACGCCTGCAGCGCCTGTCCGAACGCATCGCCGAGCAGGTCGGCCCGTTCGGCCACCGCGTGTTCGTCGATTCCGCGCCCGTGCTGGAACGCGCGCTGGCACGCAATGCCGGGCTGGGCTGGATCGGCAAGCACACCTGCCTGATCGACAAGGACGGCGGCAGCTGGTTTTTCCTCGGCGAGATCTACGTCGACCTGCTACTGCCGGTAGATACCCCGGCCAGCGCGCACTGCGGCACCTGCCGGCGCTGCATCGACATCTGCCCGACCCAGGCGATCACAGCGCCAAACCGGCTCGACGCGCGTCGCTGCATCTCCTATCTGACGATCGAGCACGAAGGCACGATCCCGCTCGAGCTGCGCGAGCCGATCGGCAACCGCATCTTCGGCTGCGACGACTGCCAGCTGGTGTGTCCGTGGAACAAGTTCGCCCGGCGCACCGACGAGCCGGATTTCCGCGCCCGCAATAATCTCGACCGGGCCAGCCTGGCTGAGCTGTTCGCATGGAGCGAGGAAGCATTCCTGCAGCGCACCGAAGGCTCGGCGATCCGTCGCAGCGGGTACCAGCGCTGGCTGCGCAACATCGCGGTGGCACTGGGTAATGCGCCGACGACGGCGGAGGTCATCGCTGCGCTGGAGTCGCGGAGGGATTTCGACGACGCCGTGGTCCGTGAGCATGTCGAGTGGGCGCTGCAGCGGCATGACGTATCGAAATACCAGTAGTACTTGAACCACTGCTTTTGTTCGTCATTCCGGCGTTCGCGGGAATGACGACCCGTGCAGTCGGCTAAAATCCCCGTCTTTCCGCCCGCAGGATTCCCCATGCAGCTTTCCGATACCCGCGCCGTCATCACCGGCGGCGTTTCAGGCCTCGGCCTCGCCGTCGCGCAGCATCTGGTTGCCCAGGGCGGCAAGGTCGCCCTGTTCGATGTCAACGACGACAAGGGCACGGCCGCGGTTGCCGAACTCGGCGAAGCGAATGCGCGTTATTTCAGGACCGACGTCACCGATGAAGCCGGCGTCGCCGCCAACGTCGCCGCGGCGCGGGAATTCCTCGGCGGACTCAACGTCGCCGTCAACTGCGCCGGCATCCTCGGCGCGGGCCGGGTGCTCGGCCGCGACGGTGCGATGAAGCTGTCGCAGTTCCAGACCACGGTGATGGTCAATCTGGTCGGCAGTTTCAATGTCGCCAAGGCAGCGGCCGAAGTCATGCAGCACAACGAGGCCGGCGTCGACGGCGAACGCGGGGTGATAGTGAATACCGCTTCGGTGGCGGCCTACGAGGGCCAGATCGGCCAGGCGGCGTATTCGGCGTCCAAGGGCGGCGTGGTCGGCATGACCCTGCCGATGGCGCGCGAATTGGCGCGTTTCGGCATCCGGGTGATGACAGTGGCGCCGGGCATCTTCTGGACGCCCATGGTCGACGGCATGCCCGACGACGTGCAGCAGTCGCTGAGCGCGTCGATCCCGTTCCCGTCGCGGCTGGGCCAGCCGCAGGAGTTCGCCGACCTGGTCGCGTACATCCTCGGCAATACCTACCTCAACGGCGAGACGATCCGGCTGGACGGCGCGACGCGGTTGGCGCCGAAGTAATCATTCACGCAGGAGCGTCCCATGGGCGCGAGCTTTTGTTGGTCGCATACTCGTGCGAAGCGCTCGCGCACATGGGGCGCTCTTACGGACAGATCATTGGAAACAACGCATGAAAGCCTACGACGTCAAGAAAGGTAACGTGGTCGAACACAACAACACCGTCTACCAGGTGCGCGATATCGAACGCAGTTCGCCGCAGGGTCGCGGCGGCAACGTCAAGTTCCGCTTCACCATGTATTCGGTGCCGGGCGGCAGCAAGTTCGACCTCAGCCTCGGCGGCGACGACGAACTCAGGGAAGTCGAATTGAGCCGTCGCCAGGCGACGTTCTCCTACAAGGACGGCGACGCGTTCGTGTTCCTCGACGACGAGGACTACACGCCGTACACGCTGGATGCCGACGCGATCGGCGACGACGCCGGCTACATCGTCACCGACCTCGACGGCTGCTACGTGCAGATCATCGACGACCAACCGGTCGCGCTGCAGCTGCCCGCCAGCGTCGCGCTGGAAGTCATCGAGACGCCGCCCGAGCTCAAGGGCGGCACCGCGACCAAGCGGCCGAAGCCGGCCAGACTGTCGACCGGGATCGAGATCATGGTCCCGGAGTACATCAGCAACGGTGAGCGCGTGCTGGTCAGCACCAGCACCGGCGAGTTCGCGGGGCGCGCGGACTGATTCCCGCCATCCCGTAGAGCGGAGCTTGCTCCGCTGCAACGCCCCCTCCAGAAACCGATTCACCCCCCATCTGTAGAGCGGAGCTTGCTCCGCTACGCCGCGCCCTCACCAGGAAACGCAGCCGAGCAAGCTCGGCTCTACACAAGCAGGGGTTCACCGACGGCGGCGTCGCATTCACGCCCGCACCGTGACACTGCCGGCTGCCCAATGCCGCGATATCGTCGATGGATCCCTACAAACTGATGCTGGCCCTGACCGGACTCGCGCTGATCGGCGCGACCTGGCTGCCACACCTGCTGAAACGGCATACGCTGACGTTTCCGATCGTCTACGTGACGCTCGGGCTGGCGCTGTACCTGTCGCCACTGCAACTGCCAGATCCGGATCCGTTCGAATACACGTTGATCACCGAACGCCTCACCGAGCTGGTGGTGCTGGTGGCGCTGGTTGGCGCCGGGCTGCGGATCGACACGCCCTTCGGCTGGCGCGCGTGGGCGCCGACCTGGCGCCTGCTGGCCATCACCATGCCGCTGTGCATCCTGATCGCGGCCTGGCTCGGCCAGCACCTGCTGGGCCTTGGCCTGGCCTCGGCGGTGCTGCTGGGCGCGGTGCTGGCGCCAACCGATCCGGTGCTCGCATCGGATGTACAGGTCAGCGGCCCCGGCGAAGGCACCGAAGATCCGGTCCGGTTTACCCTGACCTCGGAGGCCGGGCTCAACGACGGCCTGGCGTTCCCGTTCGTGTGGCTGGCGGTCGCGTTGTCGTCGGTGATGCTCGGCACGGCCGACTCCGACTGGTTCACCCGCTGGCTGTGGCTCGACCTGGGCTGGCGCGTGATTGGCGGCGCGTTGATCGGCTGGGTGGTCGGCTACGGCCTGATGGTGCTGATCTTCCGCGGACGCCGCGATAGCAATCTGTCGCGCACCAGCGATGGCCTAGCGGCGCTGGCGATCACCCTGTTCGTGTACGGCGTGGCCGAGCTTTGCCACACCTACGGTTTTCTGGCGGTATTCGTGGCGGCGGTGGTGATCCGCCATCACGAACGCACGCACCATTACCACGAGACGCTGAACCAGTTCGCCGAACAGTGCGAACGCCTGTTGACCGCGATCCTGCTGATCCTGCTTGGCGGCACGGTGGCGATCGGCGTGCTGGGCGAAATGGAGCCGGTCGACTGGCTGTTCGCGTTGAGTTTCGTGCTGCTGGTGCGGCCGTTGACCGGCTGGCTGGCGTTGTCGGGCAGCACATTGCCGGTGCGCGAACGCTGGGTGGTCAGCCTGTTCGGCATCCGTGGCATTGGCTCGTTCTATTACCTTGCGTTCGCGTTCAACCACGGCCAGTTCGAACCGCAGACACGGCTGTGGGCGATCGTCACCCTGGTGGTGCTGCTGTCGGTCCTGCTGCACGGCTTCAGTGCCACCGGGGTGATGCGCCGGCTGGATGTCCTGCGTGCGCGGCGCGATCGCGGTGGGGTCAACGTGGCGGCGAAGTGAACCGCGCCAGCCACTTTTCTGCCATCCGGCGTAGTGAGCGGTCGGCGCCGTCGTCATCGATCAATGCTGCGATGTCGCGCCATGCCAGGTCGTAGGATTCCTCACCCACCACGTAACGCTCGTCCGCGCCGGCGTGCAACACGAAGCGCGCGTCGAAGTGCCAGTGCCCCGGCACGTCGCCGCGCGCGGGAATCCAGTGGCGGTCGAGGTCGAACAGTTCGGGCTCGACGCGAAGATCCGCCAGCCCGGATTCCTCCTGCGCCTCGCGCAAGGCCACCCGCGCCAGGTCGGGATCACCATCGGCGTGACCGCCCAGTTGCAGCCAGCGTTCGAGCTTGCGGTGGTGGGTCAGCAGCACGCGCGTGCCGCTGCGATCGACCAGCCACGACGAGGCGGTGAAATGGCCTTCGAGACGTTCGCGGACGAAGGGATCCTGCCGCGGGTCGGCAAGCAGCTCGGCGAACCATCCCGCGCTGGCGGCTTCATCCGGCCACCGCTGCGCGTAGGCGGACAGTTGCGCCTGCAGATCGTCGTGGCATGTTGAAACAGCAGCGTGCATACGCAGTGGTACGTCCCCGGATCATTCCGGCTGCGGCTTGAGGCCGGGCAGTATGCGCGGGAATCCTGCGCGGGAAATATGCGCGGGAAATATGCACGGAAATCCTGCGTCCAAACCCGCCGTGCGCAGCGCGCTTGCCGGTCGTTTCGACAGTGGGGTATCGTGGCCCGCCGCTTCGCCGCGCGACCTTGCAGGGGAATGCCCGGCAGGGGAATGCCCGGCAGCAGAAACTCAAGGGGATCCGAATGTTCAAGAACCTGTTAATCACCAAGCCGATCGCGCCGGCCGGTCACGTCGATGCCGGCGAGCCGTTCGAAGGCAGCCTCGAAGGCGAAGCCACCCTCAAGCGCACGCTCACCGGCACCCAGTTGATCCTGCTGGGCATCGGCGCGGTGATCGGCGCCGGCATCTTCGTGCTGACCGGCCAGGCCGCGGCCGAACACGCCGGGCCGGCAATCATGCTGAGCTTCGTGCTGGCTGGCATCGCCTGCGCCTTCGCGGGCCTTTGCTACGCCGAGTTCGCGGCGATGATGCCGGTCTCGGGCAGTGCCTACTCCTATTCCTACGCCACCCTCGGTGAGTTCGCCGCCTGGTTCATCGGCTGGGCGCTGGTGCTGGAATACCTGTTCGCCGCGTCCACCGTCGCGGTCGGCTGGTCGGGGTATCTCAACGCGTTCCTGAGCAACTTCGGCATGGCCCTGCCGGCGGCAGTGGCCAGTGCGCCGTTCACGGTCGAGGCGGGTTCGTTGATCCGCACCGGCACCGTCATCAACCTGCCGGCGGTGCTGATCGTCGCGGCGGTGACCGGCGTGGGCTACGTCGGCATCACCCAGTCGGCATTCGTCAACTCGATCATCGTCGCCATCAAGGTCACGGTGATCCTGCTGTTCATCGCCGTGGGCTCGCAATATATCGACCCGGCCAACTGGACCCCGTTCATTCCCGAAAGCGAAGGACCGGGCCGGTTCGGTACCGATGGCGTGGTGCGCGCCGCGGCGATCGTGTTCTTCGCCTACATCGGTTTCGACGCCGTCTCCACTGCCGCCGGCGAAGCCAAGAATCCGCAACGCGACATGCCGATCGGCATCCTCGGCTCGCTGGCGATCTGCACCGTGCTGTACATCCTGGTGTGCGCGGTGCTGACCGGGATGATGCCGTACAACCTGCTGGGCACGCCGGAGCCGGTATCGACGGCGCTCAACAACTACCCGTCGCTGAACTGGTTGCAGACCCTGGTCGAGGTCGCCGCGATCGCCGGCCTGTCCTCGGTGATCCTGGTGATGCTGATGGCGCAGCCGCGCATCTTCTACACCATGTCGCGCGACGGCCTGCTGCCCAAGCTGTTCGGCAGGGTGCACCCGAAATACCACACCCCCCACGTCGGCACGGTCATCGTCGGCGTCATCGCGGCGATACTCGCCGGCTTCCTGCCGATCGGCCTGCTCGGCGAGATGGTGTCGATGGGCACGCTGCTGGCGTTCGCCACCGTCTGCGCCGGCGTGCTGATCCTGCGCTACACCCGCCCGGATCTGCCGCGGCCGTTCCGGGTGCCGCTGGCGATCGTGATCTGTCCGCTGGGCGTGATCTCGTGCCTGTACCTGTTCTCGAAGCCGTTCGCCGAACACTGGCGCCTGCTGCTGGGCTGGCTCGCGATCGGCATGCTGATCTACATCTTCTACGGCTACCGCCACAGCAAGTTGCGCAAGCGCTGAGGACGGCTTCGTGAGCGTCCGCAAGATCGGGCCGGTGTTGGCCACCTTCGTGGTGGCCAACAACATGATCGGCTCAGGTTTTTTCCTGCTGCCCGCCACTCTCGCCACCTCGGGCGCGGTCACCGTGTTCAGCTGGGTGATCGGCACCGCGCTGGCGCTGATGCTGGGCGGCACGTTCGCGCGGCTGGCGCGCCATTATCCCCACCTGCAATCGGCCGACGACTACGTCCGGCCGTCGCTGGGCCGCGATGTCAGCTTCCTGGCCTCGTCGCTGTACTGGGTGTCTTCGTGGATCGGCAACAACGCGATCGCGGTGGCGGCGTTCGGGTATCTGGTCATGCTGTTGCCGCTGGACGGCGGCAATCCGATGGTCCAGGTCGGTGGCCAGATCGCGCTGATCTGGCTGATGTTCGCGATCAACCTGCTCGGGCCCAAGCCGGTCGCCAAATTCCAGTCGCTGTGCGTGGTGTTCGGGCTGCTGCCGGTGGCAGTGGTGCTGCTGTTCGGCTGGGGGCATTTCGACCGCGGCATCTACGATGCGGCCTGGAACGTGACCGGGCAATCCGACAACGCGGTGATCTTCGGCTCGCTGGGTACGATCTTCTGGGCGTTCGTCGGCCTGGAAACCGGCGCGATGATCGCCGGCGTGGTGGACAACCCGGACCGCAATGTGCCGATCGCGACCATGGGCGGCATCCTGATCGCCGGCATTGTCTACATCGCCGCGTCAGTGCTGGTGACCGGCATCGTGCCGGCGCAGGCGCTGGCCGAGTCCAGCGCGCCGTTCGTGCTGGTCGCGGCCGAGATCTTCGGGCCGTGGGCCGCCATCCTGATTGCCGCCGCCGCCGCGCTCAAGGCGACCGGCACCCTGGGTGGCTGGATGCTGGTGACCGGCGAGACCGGCGCGCAGGCCGCCCAGCGCGGCTTCCTGCCGGCCATCTTCGGCCGACTCAACAAGCGTGGCGCGGCCGGCTGGGGCCTGCTGATCATCGCCACGGCGATGAGCGTGATCGCGTTCCTGACGCTGTCGCCGAACGTGTCCGGACAGTTCGGCACGATCATCGGCATCGTGGTCAACCTGGTGGTGCTCGCCTACGCCGCCGCCGGCCTGAGCCTGGTGCTCGGCACCCGTGAACGGCGCCCCAGTACCAGCGACCGCCTGCTCGGCCTCAGCGCCCTGTTCGCCTGCGGCCTGCTGCTGTGGTCGACTTCCGGCGCAATGCTGCTCGGCCTGGTGGCGGCGATGGTGGTCGCGTGGGGATTGTTCCGGCTGTTCGGTCGCAGGGACGCGCAACCGACCTGAGCGCCATCGCACTGGATCGATACGGCAACGGCGCGGGCAACCGCGCCGTTGCCGTTTTGCACGCATGGGAACCTGCGCCAGGACGGGCCACGCATTGCTAGACTCGCGGCATGAACACCGCCCTGCCCTACGACCCGCAGCAGCTGGCCCACCGCGCCGGCGAGATCATCGTCAACGTGCGCGAGTTGTCCGCGCTCGGCTGGACCCCGGCGACCAGCAGCAATTTCTCGCGCAGGATCGACGACCGGCATGTCGCGATCACCGTCTCGGGCCGCGACAAGGGCCGGCTGACCGAAGCCGACATCATGGTGGTCGACCTCGATGGCGAGCCGGTCGCCACCGAACAGAAGTCGTCCGCCGAAACCCTGCTGCACACGCAGCTGTACAAACGCTTCGCGGAAATCGGCTGCGTCCTGCACACGCATTCGCAGACCCAGACCGTCGCCTCGCGCCTGTACGCCGGCGTCGGCCACGTGCACCTGGAAGGCTACGAACTGCTGAAGGCCTTTGTCGGCAACACCACCCATGAAACCGCCGTCGAGCTGCCCGTGCTGCCCAACAGCCAGGACATGCACACCCTGGCCGCGCAGGTCGACGCGCTGCTGGATCAACAATGCATGTGGGGTTACCTGATCGACGGCCACGGTCTGTACGCGTGGGGCCGCGATATGGCCGAAGCGCGCCGGCACCTGGATGCCTTCGAATTCCTGCTGGGCTGCGAACTGGAACTGAGGAGACTGCGGCGATGAGCCGACTGCGTATTTTTTCCGACAACGACCCGGCCACTCCGCGCCTGGCGACCAGCGACCAGGCCGAAATGGCCCGCGAACTGGCCAGGATCGGCGTGGGTTTCGAGCAGTGGCAGGCCAGTCAGCCGATCGCGCCGGGCGACGCGCCCGAGACGATCATGGACGCCTACCGCGCCGACATCGACCGGTTGGTGAGCGAGCGCGGCTTCAAGTCGGTCGACGTGGTCAGCATCGCTCCCGACCACCCGAACCGCGAGGAGATGCGCAGGAAGTTCCTCGACGAGCACTTCCACAAGGAAGACGAAGTGCGTTTCTTCGTCGCCGGCTCGGGGCTGTTCACCCTGCACGTGGGCGACGCGGTCTACGAGATCCAGTGCGAACAGGGTGACCTGATCGCGGTGCCCGACGGCACCACCCACTGGTTCGACATGGGCCCGGAACCGAACTTCGTCGCGATCCGTTTCTTCACCGAGGCCGATGGCTGGGTCGGCCACTTCACCGGCACCGACATCGCACAGAAGTTTCCGCGTTACGAAAAGGACGGAACCGGCTGACTGCTTTCCTGTAGGAGCGCCCCATGGGCGCGATGCTTTTTCGCTTGCTGGAACACCCAAAAATCGCGCCCATGGGGCGCTCCTACGAACCGACCATGCCCAAAGCCATCCTCACCGACATCGAAGGCACCACCAGCAGCATCTCGTTCGTCAAGGACGTGCTGTTTCCGTATGCCCGCCGCGCCCTGCCCGGCTTCATCAAGGCGCGCGGCCATGATCCCGCGGTGCGCCAATGGCTGGACGCGGTGGCGGCGGAAACGGGCGGCGTCTGCCACGACGAGATGATCGCCGAAGTATTGCAGGGCTGGATCGACCAGGATCGCAAGCACACCGCGCTGAAAGCACTGCAGGGCATGATCTGGGCCGATGGCTACAGCAACGCCGACTTCACCGCGCATATCTATCCCGATGCCGCCAGCGCCCTGCGCGAATGGCACGTCGCCGGATTGCCGCTGTACGTGTACTCCTCCGGCAGCGTGCCGGCGCAACGCCTGTTCTTCGGCCACAGCGATGCCGGCGACCTCACCGCGATGTTCTCCGGCTGGTTCGACACCGAAATCGGTGGCAAGCGCGAGGCCGACAGTTACCGGCGTATCGCCGAGGCGACCGGATACGCAGCCGACGACATCCTGTTCCTGTCCGATGTCGTCGAGGAACTCGATGCCGCGCGCGAGGCTGGGATGCAGACCGCACTGGTCGACCGGCACGAGGATTATCCGCAGCCGCGACTCGACGCCGATGCGCGCGATCACCGGCGCGTGGAGTCGTTCGCCGAACTCGCCATCAGGACTTGAGCGAATCATCCGCAAACGCGTTTCCGCCACACGAGCGTGTATTGCTACGCGCCGCCGAGCGCAAGGACCTTGCGGCCATCGTGGAGATGCTCGCCGACGACCAGCTTGGCGCACAGCGGGAGCGTTACGAGTTGCCGCTGCCTGACAGCTACCTGTCCGCGTTCGATGCGATTGCAACCGACCCGAACAACGAGCTCATCGTCGCCGACAACGACGACGCCGTTGTTGGTCATGCAGATCACCTTCATCCCCAGCCTCACCTACCAGGGCGGGTGGCGCGCCCTGATCGAAGGCGTCCGCATCCACGCCAGCATGCGCTCGCTGGGGCTGGGCCGACGCATGTTCGAATGGGCGATCCAGCGAGCGCGCGAGCGCGGTTGCCACATCGTGCAACTGACCACCGACAAGACGCGCCCGGAGGCCGTGCGGTTTTACGCAAGCCTGGGTTTCATCGCCTCGCACGAGGGCATGAAGCTGCATCTGCGCTAGCCAGCGGACTCTGCCCACCGCCGCGACCCGTAGGAGCGCCCCATGGGCACGAGCTCCTGATTCACAGGATGCCCGCAGGACGAGGACAAAAGCTCGCGGCCATGGGCCGCTCCTACAGACAAAGCCTGCGGCGATCGCGCAGCACATGCCTTCTCCCCCTTAATTCCCGACCACGAACTCCGACATCCGCTCCGCGATCCCGCTGTACCAGAGCGCTGCGACAACCACCAGATTCACGATGAC
>JALZKJ010000092.1 GCA_030859305.1 Pseudomonadota bacterium
CACCCCAACGACCACGTCAACCTCGGCCAGAGTTCCAATGACGTGATCCCGACCGCGATCCGCGTGTCGACGCAGTTGGCCACGATCGAAACCCTGCTGCCGGCGCTGAAGCACCTGCGCAGGACCATCGACCGTCGCGGCAAGGCGCTCGGCAGGATCACCAAGACCGGCCGCACCCACCTGATGGACGCGATGCCGTTGACATTCGCGCAGGAATTCGGCGCGTGGTCGGCGCAGTTGGACTCCGCGCAGGCGCGCATCGAGGACAGCCTGAAGCGGTTGCGGCGGCTGCCGATCGGCGGCACCGCGATCGGTACCGGCATCAATGCCGACCCGCGCTTCGGCAAGGCGATGGCGAAGGCGCTGTCGGCGTTGTCGGGTACCGGATTCGAGTCGGCCGACAACAAGTTCGAAGGGTTGGCGGCGCAGGACGACGCAGTCGAGTTGTCCGGTCAACTCAGCGTGCTGGCGGTCGCCTTGATGAAGATCGCCAACGACCTGCGCTGGATGAATTCCGGGCCGTTGGCGGGCCTGGGCGAAATCGAATTGCCGACCTTGCAGCCGGGCAGTTCGATCATGCCCGGCAAGGTCAACCCGGTGATCCCGGAGGCGATGGCGATGGTGTGCGCGCAGGTCATGGGCCACCACACCGCGATCACGATCGCCGGCCAGAGCGGCAACTTCCAGCTCAACGTTATGCTGCCGCTGATCGCGTATGACCTGCTGGATTCGATCCGGCTGCTCGGCAATGCCATGCGGTTGCTCGCAGACGATGCTATCGCCGGGTTGAAAGTGCGGCGCGAACGGATCGGCGAGGCGCTGGAACGCAACCCGATCCTGGTGACCGCGTTGAACCCGGTGATCGGTTACGAGAAGGCCGCCGCGATCGCCAAGCGCGCCTACCACGAGCAGCGGCCGGTGCTGGACGTGGCCGCGGAAGACAGCGGCCTGTCGCGGCGCGAGCTGGAACGGTTGCTGGATCCGGCCGCGCTCACACGCGGCGGCATCCAGGATTCGGATGGCGGAGGCGGCTGAGCGGCCTCGTCCGGCACCGCCTCAACATACACCGCTGGATCATGCACCGCTGGATCATGCACCGCTGGATCATGCACCGCTGGATCATGCACCACTTGATCATGCACCACTTGAACCAGACGCGCGTTCAGCGCGTGGCTGCCTCGGCTTCTTCTGCTTCCGAGGCGGCGGTCTTGCCGCGCGGGGTTGCCGCCCGGATCGATTGGCGAATGCCGCTGCGGATGTCATCACGCGCTTGGGCGCGTCGTGTTTCGGAGCGTCTGTCCTCGCTTCGACAGTCGTCGACATCCTGTTCGGTCATCGTCGCGTAAGGCCGGAATGCGGGCAGGGCGTCGGCCAACTGGCGCTGGGTGGCGAGCATGGCCGGCAACCGGTCGCACAGCTGCATCGCTTCGGCCTCGATCCTGTCGGCTTCGGCATTGATGCGTTGCTCGAAACCATCGGTCTGGCCGCGGAACACGCCCCTGAGCGCTTCGCCCGCCGCCTGCATGCCAAGGTCTGCACCCTTTACGCCCAGCGACATGCCCACCTCGATCATCTCCATCACATGGCCGCGGTACTGCAACAGCAGGGCACGTTGCGCCTCGTCGATCGGAACCTGCACGCCATCGATCAGCAGGTCACCGACCGGGCTGATCGCCGCCTCCGGCAGCGGGTTGCCCTGTGCATCCTTCGCGGCACGCCGGCTGACATTGCTGTTACCGATACGGATGCCCATGTCGCCGTTGATGTCGATGTTCTCCGTGGCCATTTTCTCGCGCGCTTCGCGCAGGGCCTTGTCGACGGTACGTCCCAGCGCGGTGCGGGGTCCTTCGCTGGCCGATGGCGAGGCAGCATCTTCAGTCGCCGGCGGCGTGGAATCTGGCTGGCAGCCGGCCAACAGTGGCAGCAACAACAACACGGCGCCTGCGATGCGATGGCTCTTGTTCATGGCAAACGACTTCATGTCGAACATCTTCATGGCGAACGTCTTCATTTCGAACGTCTCCGCAATAGGAGTGGACAGGCAAGCAGGCCAGAGTTCCATCAGCCCTCGTCGCGCCAGCGGCGCAGGCGGATAGCGGCGAAGATCATCGCGGCGCCGAAGATCACGCCGATCCAGAGTTCCGGCATCGCCAGGCTGGCCAATGCATTGCCAGCAGATAGTTCGTCAAGGATGCCCTGGACGCTGTTGTTGCCGCTGGCTTGCCCAATACCGCCGCGGTACACCAGGTCCATGCCCGGCAC
The DNA here is from genome assembly GCA_030859305.1 of Pseudomonadota bacterium. Taxonomy (GTDB): domain Bacteria; phylum Pseudomonadota; class Gammaproteobacteria; order Xanthomonadales; family Xanthomonadaceae; genus Lysobacter_K. Next base: position 2,263 of record JALZKJ010000092.1, read on the forward strand.
CGTACCCAGCAGCAGGCGGCCGACCACGTTCGACCAGAACCACGACGTGTCCAGGTTGAACAGTTCCATCAGGTCGAACCAGGCCACCAGGATGCCGGCGAACAGAGGGATCATGATGGCCCACAGAAACGGCTTGCTGCGCGCCCAGGCCGAGCACATCAACAGCCAGCCGACCGTCGGAAGTGACCACAGCGCGTATACCGGCAACGCGGCGACCAGGCTGGCGATCACGCTGAGCGGACTTCCGGGGCCCCACACCAGGGTCATCGGGTTGCCGCCATGCAACATCACGACCACGCTCACCAGTGCAATGAAGCCCAGCATCGTCAGCAGTCCGGCCGCGATCGCCAGCAGCGGGGCGACCAGGGACGCACTGGCCACTTTCGACAATACGGTCTGACTGTCCGACAGTGGCAACGACTTCCAGAACAGCACGCTGCGATCCTTGCGGTCGTCGTACAGCGCGCCGAGGCAATAGAAGAACACCACGAACGCCAGCACGATCAGTGGCCAGAACGATGACATCAGCATCGCCAGGTCGATGCCCTGGGCGAGTTGCTGCATGTCGCCCGCGTCGAGCTGCCCTGTGAGCGCCCCCAGGTCCAGGCCGTTGACCATCACATCGCCACCGATACTCAGGTCGCCGCGGGCAATGGCCCGCCGTGCAGCCACCTCGGCGACGATCACCGCCATCAAGGTCAAAAGGAGCGAGATGCCGCCGGCGATCATCGGCGTCCACAAAAAACCACCCTTGTGCTCCCAGAACTCGCGCTTGAGCAGCAGCTTGAACTTGTGGGTGGAATGCGCCGGCGCCGCGGTGTGCGGAGCGGCCGAAAGGGAGGTATCGATGGCGTTCATGCGTAGGTCCCCTTCATGGTGGCGACGAACAGGTCGGCCAGCCCGGGCGTGCGGGTCTCGCCGAGATGGGCAAGTTGCTCGTTGGGTACACCGTCGAACAACATGACGGTCTTGCCGAACGGCAGGGCGCGTTCGTCTAGCGGCTTGAGCGCGCGCGCCTGGTCGGTCTTTTCCGGGTTCACGAAGACCTCGACGAAGCGCTCACCGAGAACGTCCATCTCGCTGTCTAGCACGATCCTGCCATCGCGGATGAACATCACGTCGGTGAGGATGTGTTCGACCTCCTCGACCTGGTGGGTGGTGATCAGGATGGTCTTCTGCTCGTCGAAATAGTCCTCCAGCAGGCGCTGGTAGAACTGCTTGCGATACAGGATGTCGAGGCCGAGCGTGGGTTCGTCGAGCACCAGCAATCTGGCGTCGATCGCCATCACCAGCGCCAGGTGCAGCTGCACGATCATGCCCTTGGACATCTCGCGCACGCGCATCTTCGGCTTGAGCTGGGTGCCGGCGAGGAAGCGCTCGCAGCGGGCGCGGTCGAAACGCGGGTGCACGCCGGCGACGAACTCGATCGCCTCGTTGACCCGGATCCAGCGCGGCAGCACCGCGACATCGGCGATGAAGCAGACGTCCTGCATCAACTCGTCGCGTTCGGTGCGCGGGTCGCGGCCGAGCACGTTCAAGCGTCCTTCGAACGGGATCAGGCCGAGCATGGCCTTGAGCGCGGTGGTCTTGCCGGCACCGTTGGGGCCGATCAGGCCGACGATGCGGCCGGCCGGGATCTCGAAGCTGGTGTCATCGAGCGCCAGCTTGTTCTTGTAGGCCTTGCGCAGGCCGTGGGCGCTGACGACATTGGCCGTCGATACCGGCGAAGCGACCGTCTGGACGGCGGCGTTCATTTCGCACCTGCCGGGGCCGAAGCGGCCTTCAACAGTTCTTCGGTGCTCAGGCCCAGGCGCAGGATGCGCGCCAGGACCAGCGGCCATTCCTCGGTGAGGAACCGCTGGCGTTCGTTGACGAGCAGTTTCTTTGAAGCCTCTTCGGTGACGTACATGCCCAGTCCTCGGCGTTTTTCAACAAGGGCCTCGTCCGCCAACTCCTGGTAGGCGCGCGAGACGGTGATCGGATTGAGTTGATACTCGGCGGCGACCTGACGTACCGAGGGGAGGGCGTCGCCGGGCTTGAGGATGCCGTCGAGCATCATCTCCACGACGCGCTCCTTGAGCTGCCGGTAGATGGGAGCGCCATCGCTCCATTGAATAGCGGTCATGGGGTCAACCTCGCGGTGCAAATGAGAAATAAGGCATGACGAAAGTCTGCCGGTTGCGGCGCGTGGTCTTCCGTGCCTGACGCGGTGACGGGTTTTCGATGGAGCGGGTGTTGCTTTCGCTGTTGCCGACCGCGCTGACCTGCTCCAGGGCGGTGGCCAATGCAGTGGCGGTGGCGATTTCCGCCGTCAGGGCGACGGCGTCGGCCAGCAGTTCAATGTCGGTGTCGACGAAGCCGACTGCATCGAGTGCGGCAAGCTCTGCCTCGACCTGCACGACGAGGGCTTCGGCGGTATGGACCGCCGCTGCCGGATGGTTTCGGGACGACTCGCTGGCCACGCGATGGGTGGGGGCTTGGGCCGACTCGGGCACTATCGGGACAGCGACGACCAGGCCGAGCACCAGCATGGCGCCGCTGGCCCTCAAGGCGGTGATGGTGTTGTGGAGTCTGCTGTTCATGCGGGCCATCCTGCTCGTTGGTAGACCGGTGTTGTAGGCAACTATAACACCTAAATACCTCGCGTCAATACCCGGGACTGAATCCGGCTACCCAACTAAAGGCATACTTGCGCGTCTTGGGGCCAAATGTGGTTTTCGAGGGCGGTTGGCGACGGTTTCCCAGCACGCACGGTCATGGCTGGCTGAACCCTGCCGGCTCATGCGATTGCCGCGGCCTTGCCGGGCCGCGACAATATCGCGCGACGCGACCGGGTCCGGGGTTTCATGCCGATCCCCGCAAGCAATCGTCCGGCCCCGCCGGCAACACACATGACAGGAGTAGTTTCCGGATGAAGGCTTTCGTGCGCGGCGCAGCCGTGTTGTTGACTACCGCAGCGACGCTGATGGGTGCCACCGCCATTGCCCAGGACAAGACCGTGCTGACCACCGAACGCGAGAAGGCCAGCTACATGGTCGGCCACGATGTCGCCCGATCGATCGGACCGGTCGGTCCTGATCTTGACCTGAGCGCCTTCGAGCGCGCGGTGACCCATGCCTTCGCCGGCGGCAAGCCACTGATCGAGGAGGCTGAGGCCAAGCCGGTCGCCCAGGCATTGATGCAGCGCATCGCCTCGCGCAATGGCCAGGCGCCGGCGGACGCCCCGATCCCCGAGGTCGCCAGGGACAAGGTCGGCTATCTGGTCGGCGCCGACGTCGGCCGCTCGCTGATACCGATCAAGGATCAGCTCGAACTGCCGGTGCTGATCCAGGCGGTCCGCACCACCCTGGCCGAGGGCAAGTTGCTGCTCCAGGAGGCCGAGCTCGCCGCGATACGCCAGTCGTTCTCGCAGCAGGTCCAGTCGGGCATGCAGGCCAGGGCCGCCGCCGCCGGAGATGCCAACATCAAGCTGGGCACCGATTTCCTTGCCCGCAACAAGACCGTCAAGGGCGTATTCACCACCGGCTCCGGCCTGCAGTACATGGTGCTGCGCCAGGGCGCAGGACCGGTGCCGAAGTCGACCGACCGGGTTCGCGTCAACTACCAGGGCACCTTGATCGACGGCACCGTGTTCGACAGTTCCTACGAGCGCAACCAGCCGGCCGAATTCGCCCTCAACCAGGTCATCGCCGGCTGGACCGAAGGCGTGGCGATGATGCCGGTTGGCGCCAAGTACCGTTTCTGGATTCCCGGCGAACTGGCCTACGGCACCCGCGGCACGCCTGATGGTTCGATCGGGCCGAACGCGATGCTGATCTTCGATGTCGAGTTGCAGGCGATCCTCTGAAACAATGCCTGCGCAAGTGCAGGTTCCCACGCCGTTCGACGGACGCTCGGCTGAGCGTGCGGCCGTCCGCCACCCATCGAGTTGCATTATTGTGATTCCATCAGGCCGAATCCCTGGCCTGACCCCGCCTTTCCCTTGTCTTCAGGAGTTTGCTTGATGTCCCGTTTCCTGCGTTCCACCGCCGCCATCCTGACCGCCGGTTCGCTGGCCGTCATGGCCGCGGGCTGCAAGCCCGGCGATGACGCCGATACCGCCACCAAGGCAGGTGCCGAAGCTGCCAACGACGATGGCACGCTCAAGATTGCCGGTCTGGCCACAGAGAAACAGCAGGTCAGCTACATGATCGGCCTCGACCTGGCCAAATCGCTGGAGCCGGTCAAGGACGAGGTCGACCTCGACACCCTCAACAAGGCGCTCAGGACCGCACTGGACGGCAAGGACACCTTGATGACCGACGAGCAGGCCACGCAGGTCCGCCAGGCGTTCGGCCAGAGGGTGCAGGCCAAGCAGATGGCTGAGGCGGAGGCCAAGGCGAAGAAGAACCTCGACGAGGAAGCCAAATTCCTGGCCGAGAATGTCAAGAAACCGAATGTGCAGACCACGTCCTCCGGCCTGCAGTACCAGGTGCTCACCGAAGGCAAGGGCGTCAAGCCCGCCGCCAGCGACATGGTCCGCGTGCACTACAAGGGCACTCTGCTCGACGGCAGCACCTTCGACAGTTCCTACGAACGCAACGAGCCGGTGGTGTTCCCGCTCAGCCAGGTGGTGCCGGGCTGGCAGGAAGGCATCGCGATGATGCCGGTCGGCAGCAAGTACATGTTCTGGATCCCCAGCAAGCTGGGTTACGGTGAGCAGGGCACGCCCGGCGGCCCGATCGGCCCGAATGCGACCCTGGTGTTCGAAGTCGAACTGCTGGAGATCGTGGAAGCGCCAGCCAGTTGACGTTGTCGATTTCGCTTGTAACGTCCGCGGAATAACCTGCGGAAACAACCTGTAGACGCGCGACCGGAAGCATTCGTGCTGCCGGTCGCCGTTGTTTTACCGGCTTTCCACCAGCCTCAAAGCGCTCGCTCCGCCACCGGAATACTC
>JALZKJ010000039.1 GCA_030859305.1 Pseudomonadota bacterium
TTCGGGCTGATGCCGCGGCTGGCCCTGATGCGCCAGACGCTGCACGGCGACGCCCGTCGCGTGCATTTCCATGTCGCCGACGGGGTGGCGCTCAATGGCGAGCACTGGAAGCTGGTCGCGGTGCTGGTCGCGGCGCTGACGGTGGACGTGATGAAACCTTCCACGCTCGGCTTCGTGGTCCCGGGCATGAGCATTGAGTACGGCATCAGCAAACCGACGGCGAGCCTGCTGGCGCTGGTCGCGCTGATCGGTACCACCGTCGGTTCGGTGCTGTGGGGCTGGATGGCCGATGCGGTCGGCCGGCGCGCGGCGATCCTGCTGTCGGCGCTGATGTTCATGGGCACGGCGATCTGCGGGGCGATGCCGAGCTTCGAGTGGAACCTGGCGATGTGTTTCCTGATGGGCGCTTCGGCCGGCGGGCTGCTGCCGATCACGTTCACCCTGATGGCCGAGACCGTGCCGGCCGCGCACCGGGGCTGGCTGCTGGTGGCGCTCGGTGGCATCGGAACCTCGGCCGGCTATCTGCTCGCGTCGGGCGCGGCGGCGTGGCTGGAGCCGATGTTCAGCTGGCGCGTGCTGTGGCTGCTGGGGCTGCCGACCGGCGCGCTGATCGTGCTCCTCAACCGCTACATCCCCGAGTCGCCGCGGTTCCTTTCCAGCGCCGGACTGGAACAGCAGGCACGTGCGGTGCTGCGCAAGTTTTCCGGCGGCAGCGAACATATCGAACGCGACGACGTGCACCACCCGGGCGCGCTGGTCATCGACGAACAGCATCCGGTCGCCGGCACCCGCCAGCTGCTGCGCGGCCGCCATGCGCGCATCACCTGGGGCCTGCTGCTGTGCGGCGTGTCGTGGGGGCTGGTGAACTTCGGCTTCGTGCTGTGGCTGCCGGTCAACCTGGTACAGATGGGCGTCAGCGCCGAGGGCGCCAGCGCCGTGCTCGCGCGATCGGCGCTGCTGGCGCTGCCTGGCATCGCGGTGGTGATCTGGCTGTATCACCGCTGGAGCAGCGTGCGCTCGCTGGCGTTGTTCATCGCGCTCACCGCACTCTCGTTGCTGGCGTTCGCCGCGATCGGATTGCTGCAGTTGAAGTCCGAGGCGATCACCGTGGCCGCGACCGTCGCGTTGCTGGTCAGCGTGAGCGGGGTGATCGCGATGCTGATCCCATACGCCGCCGAGATCTACCCGGTGCACCTGCGCGGCACCGGCGCCGGCGTGATCGCCGCCAGCTCCAAGGCCGGTGGCATCCTCGGCGCGGGCCTGGGCGTGCTCGGCTTCTTCGCCAACTTCACCGTCTCGGCGCTGTTGATCGCCATCCCGATGGCCGCCGCCGCAGTGATGTTGCTGCGCAGCGGGGTGGAAACCCGCGGGCATGGGCTGGAGGATATCCAGCGCGGGCTGGCGGGGGAGTAGCGGGGGAGCGCGAAGCAGCTTCGGCTTGATTGAATTGTCAGGCCGCGGCCAGCTTGAGCTTGCCAACCCGCTGCAGATTGACGTGCTTCCTTGCCACCGAAAGATCATGGAAATCCTGCATGGCGAGCCAACTCTCAGGAGAGCGACCAATCGCCTTGGAGAGGCGGAGCGCCATTTCCGGCGTGACCCGACTGGTACCCCTGAGGATGCGGCTCAAAGTAGAAGCCGCCACATCAAGCTTTTCCGCAAGCTCACGACCACTGATGCCGTTAGGCTCCAGATAGATGTCAGTGATGAATTCGCCGGGGTGGGGAGGGTTGTGCATAGCCATCAGTGATAGTCCTCGTAATCCAGGACGTAGGCGTTCCCATCCTGGAACTCGAACGTCAGCCGCCAATTGCCATTGACCGATATGGACCAACGCCCACGCATTTCGCCTTTGAGTTGGTGAAGCGCAAAGCCCGGGATGCTCATGTCTTCGATGGCTTGAGCCGTGTCCAGCGCTGCGAGTTGCATGCGGAGCCTCTTGGCGTGGCTTGCTTGAACACCTGTGGTGCTGCCGGTCTCAAAGAGCTTGCGCACGCCTTTGTGCCGGAACGACTTGATCATGCTCCCAATGTATCACGTTGCGCATCACGCAACAGTCGGCCTGACTACGTGCTCGAAGGCGCCATCACGTGGTCGACGCGATCGCGGACATGTTGCGCTCGGGATGTTGTCGCTGCGCGCGTTCGACACGGATCACATGATGGTCGACGCCGATCTGGTCGGCGGCCGCGAAGCGGAATCGCTGATCGCGCGCTTCTTCGACGATGCGCGCGTGGCCTACCTGCAGGCGCACTCCGCCAGGTGCGGCAGTTAGGCCGGCCGCATCGAGCGCGCATGAAACAGCGGTGAAGGATCAGTCAGTCGCCGCGCGCCTCATCGCGTGGCATGCGCTCGAAGCAGTGACGGCCTGCGCCGTGGTTCCAGTCGCGCGGGTGCCAAGACTCCGCGCGTTCACGGGTATTGGCGGTATCGGTGGAAAACACCGCGCACAGGCGGAACGTGGTTGAGCGCGCTGCGGGTCTGCTCCGACGGCCAACCGGCCGAAGTCAGCGCCGCTTCGATCGCGGCTTTTGATTCGCCCCTGGCGAGCGCATCGCGTACGAACAACTCGAGATCCTGCGTCGCTGCGGCCACATGCTGCTCCTTTGTCCCGGGAATTCCGCTCGACGCAATCCAGCAGGCGTCACTCTGCCCGCGCGGCGATTCTTCCGCATTTCCCCGCATTCGTCGGCGCATCCCCGGTTTCGTCGCACGCCGCGCCACTCCCGCGCCACGGCTCGTTATGCTCCGCCGCAATCCTTACCTACCGGCGACACCCCCGTGATCAAGAGCCTGTTCTTCGTCCTGCGCATCGCCATCGCCTGGCTGCTGGCGGTGTTCCTGTTCGCCGGGCTGTGGTCCAACCTGCCAGTGATCGGCTGGCTGGAATGGCCTGTGGTGATCGCGGGCATGATCACGATGGCGCTGGTGATCGCCGGCGCGCTCTCGCATGTGGGCCGCGTGCGGCTGATCGCCGGGCGCATCGACAAGGCCGCGCTCGCCAACCGCCAGCGCCGGCAGGTGGAGGTTCCCTTCGAAGCGGGTGAGGCGTTCGACCTGCTTGATGCCGCCATCCGCGAACTGCCGCGCGTGCAGCAGGTCGAGAGCGCGCGCGACAGCCTGCAGGTGCGCGCCAAGGTCGGCCGCCCGGACGTCGCGATCGAACGCCTCGGCGGACGCTGGAACCCGTTGTCGTGGTTCGGCATCCCGCGCAACCAGATCCTCGCCACCGTTACCCCCGGCCACGACAGCGGCAGCGTGACACTGATCTGCGAGCCCGAATCGCCCGCTTGGAGCGACTGGTTCCTGGTCGACGACGGCAGCAATTTCGAGAACGCCGAGGCGATCACCCGCGCGATCAGCCGCCGCGTCGCCGAGCGCCGCCGTGGCGAGAGGACCGAGGCCGCGCAGACCGCGACCGAGAAAGAACTCACCGTCGCCAAACTCAGCCTGCTGCACGCGCAGGTCGAGCCGCACTTCCTCTACAACACCCTGGCCAGCGCGCAGCTGCTGACCCGCAGCGACCCGGCACGCGCCGACGAGATGCTCGGATACCTGATCCAGTACCTGCGACATTCGCTGCCGCGCACCGAAGACGAACGGTCGACCCTGGGCGCGGAACTCGAACGCGCGCTGGCCTACCTGGAAATCCTCAAGATCCGCATGGGGCCGCGGCTGTCGGTACAGGTGGACGTACCCGAGAACCTGCGCGCCACGCCGCTGCCACCGATGATGCTGCAGACCCTGGTCGAGAACGCGATCAAGCACGGCCTGGAACCGCGCACCGCAGGTGGCACCGTGTGGATCCGCGCGCGCCGCAATGACGACGAAGTCGCGGTGACCGTGGCCGACGACGGCGATGGTTTCAACGCCGGCACACAGGGCAAGGGCCGCAGCGGCACCGGCATCGGCCTGAAGAACGTGCGCGAGCGTTTGCGCCTGATGCACGGCGGCAACGCCGCGCTGGCGGTGGTCGCCAACTTCCCGGCCGGCGTTGCCGCGACGATCACCGTGCCGGCCGCCTCCGATCAGGACGTCCGCCATGTCTGAGCTCGCCTGCACAGGCGCGGCCTTTACCTGCGTTGTCGCCGAAGACGAAGCGCTGCTGCGCCAGTCACTGGTCGACCTGCTGCGCCACGCCTGGCCGCAGCTGCAGATCCTCGCCGAATGCGAGGACGGCGCCTGCGCGCTGGAAGCGATCGCGGAACACCGGCCCGACGTCGCCTTCCTCGACATCCGCATGCCCGGCCTGACCGGACTGGAAGTGGCGGAAGCCGCCGCGCAAGCCAGCCCCGCGACGCGCATCGTGTTCGTGACCGCGTTTGATCAGTATGCGATCGACGCCTTCGAACGCGGCGCGGTCGACTACCTGCTGAAACCGATCGCGCCGGAGCGGCTGGCCGCGACCGTGCAACGCCTGCAGGCGCGTGTAGGCAACCAAGATGCCGCCGCGCTGGTCGCCCTGCTCGAACAACTGCGCCGCGCGCCTGCGCGCAGCGACGCGCCCGAGCCGCTGACCTGGCTCACCGCCAGCGCCGGTCGCGAGACCCGCCTGATCCTGGTCGACGACGTCGCCTATTTCCACGCCGACAACAAGTACACGACGGTGATGACCGCCGAGGGCGAAGCATTGCTGCGCACGCCGATCCGCGAGTTGCTGCGCGTACTCGATCCGGCCACGTTCAAGCAGATCCACCGCTCGACGATCGTCAACCTGAAAGCCATCGCCGGCATCGTCCGCGACGACAGTGGCCGCGGCACCGTGCGCCTCAAGTCGCGCCCCGAAACCCTCGCCGTCAGCGCGCCGTACATGGCGCTGTTCCGGCACAGGTGATCGCGCCCGATGGAATGTGCGAAACGCTTATCTCCACACCGTCATTCCCGCGAAAGCGGGAACCCGGTGTCTTCAGCGTTCAACGCAGAACGGCGCTGGGTCCCCTCCTGTGCGGGGATGACGGGCAGAAGACGCCTCTCCCAGAACCCCTTGACACCCACCCACCCGCGAGGTGACCCGTGAACAAGTTGATGGCCCTGCTGTATTTCGTCCTCGCGCTGTACGGCTGCGACGTCGGCGGCGGCACGTTCGAACACCGCAGCACCGTCGATGGTGCCGACACCCTGCACAGCAAGGCGCAGACGCAATCCGGTGTCGCCCGCTTCGAATGCCGGGCCAGCGCCAGCGGGCGGTGCCACTACACCGTGTTCGCGAAAGACTGTGCGGTGAACTCGCAGGACACCCGCCGCGATCGTTGCCAATCCGAACCCGTCGAGCGTTTCGCCCTCGCGACCGGCGCCACCCGCCAGATCGTGGGCCTGCCGGACTTCGTCCTGTGCGTGAGCGCCGAAACCGCCGCGCCGGGCACCGATTGCAAGCAGCCGGGGTCGGAGGCCGCGCGCTGAGACTTACATCGCTTGCACGCCGCCACCCGCACAGTCGAAACTTCGCCACCGGAGATCACGCTGATGCTGCACGCCTATGGACTGAACTGCACGCTCAAGGCCGGCACCGCGTCGTCCTCCACCCAGAAGCTGCTCGACCAGGTGTTGCGCGCGATGGCCAGCCACGGCGTCGGCACCGCCCACGACCGCGTCGCCAACTACGACATCAAACCCGGCGTCACCGCCGATGAGGGCGACGGCGACGAGTGGCCCGGCCTGCGCAGCAAAATCTTGGACGCCGACATCCTGGTGCTGGCCACCCCGATCTGGATGGGGCAGCCGTCAAGCGTCTGCAAGCGCGTGCTCGAACGGCTCGACGCGGTGCTCAGCGAGATCGACAAGCAGGGCCGCTACCCCACCTTCGGCAAGGTGGCGGTGGCCGCGGTGGTGGGCAACGAGGACGGCGCCCACCACGTCTGCGCCGAGATCTACCAGTCGCTGACCGACGTCGGCTTCACCGTCCCCGCCGGCAGCCCGCCCTACTGGGTGGGCGAGGCGATGGGCAGCGTCGACTACAAGGACCTGAAGCGCACCCCGAAGAAAGTCGCCAGCACCATCAAGACCATCGCCAGCAACGCCGCGCACCTGGCGAAACTGCTGAAGCAGTCGCCCTACCCGGCGCCGTAAGGCGACGAAACAAAATTACCGGGCTGAACCCGCGACACCCG
>JALZKJ010000054.1 GCA_030859305.1 Pseudomonadota bacterium
TACCACGAGCAATACCAAAACGAGCAGCGCCAGCGCGCTGCGTTTGATCCATCGAGCCATGCAGTTCTCCCCAGGCATCGAGCTTAGCCGATGGCCGCGCGCCCTTGGCTGCGGCAGATGGCCGCTGCGACGAACCGATTGCGTTGGCTACAGCAAGGCCGCTTGCGAGCGGCGCCCGCATTCTTCAGGATCGGCCCATGTCCTACCCCGTCGCCCATACCCGTGCACCCGCCTTCGTCGCCTTGAGCGGCGGCGATGCGCGCCCGTACGACAACAAAGCGAATAACTACGTCAGCCTTCCACAGGCCGGCGATTAGCATGTAGCAACAAGCTCATCGATTTCTCCCGGCCTGCACTGCAAAGTGCGGGCTTTTTTTTTACACGCTTGTCATTCGACTTGAAGTCCGTCCACTTTCTGCCACCCACGCGGCAACAACCCGCCCCGCGTCGCGCGGGTGCCGACATAACTGTCGAGGTCGCGCCACGACAACGTCATCGTGCGCGCACCCGACTTCACGCTGAGCGTGCCACCCGGCGACACCACCGCCACCGCGATCACCCGCTCGGTACCAAGCTTGGACTTTGGGATGTCGATCAACTTGTTGCCCTTGCCCTTGTCGAGCTCCGGCAAGTCCGCTACCGGGAACGCGAGCAGGTGCCCGGCGGTGGTGACGACCACTACGCGATCCCGTGCTGCATCAACGATCGCGGCCGGCTGGATCACTTTCGCATTGGGAGTCAACGACAGCATCGCCTTGCCGGCTTTCTGGCGACTGGTGAGGTTTTCGAAGCGGGTGACGAAGCCGTAGCCGTGGCTCGACATCAACACGAAGCGGGTATCAAGGTCGCCGCTGGCGAGCGCCTGGAACGACGCACCCGGCGCCGGCGCGAAGCGGCCGCTCAGCGGCTCGCCGTTGCCGCGCGCCGACGGCAGGCCGTGCACGATCGTCGAGTATGCGCGGCCGGTGGAATCCAGGAACGCGACCTGCTGGGTGCTGCGGCTCTTGACCGCCGCCTGCAGCGCGTCGCCGTCGCGATAGCTCAAGGTCGCCGCATCAATGTCGTGGCTCTTGGCCGCGCGCACCCAGCCCTTCTGGCTCAGCACCACGGTCATCGGCTCGCTCGGCACCAGTTCGGTTTCCGACAACGCCTGCGCCGCGCCGCGCGCGACCAGCGGCGAACGCCGTGCATCGCCGAACTTCTTCGCATCGGCCAGCAGCTCGTCCTTGACCAGCTTTTTCAGCCTGGCCTTGCTGCCGAGCGTGGCGGTGAGTTTTTCACGCTCGGCGGCGAGCTCGGACTGCTCGCCACGGATCTTCATTTCCTCCAGCCGCGCCAGCTGGCGCAATTTGGTTTCGAGGATGTAATCGGTCTGCTCGTCGCTGAGCTTGAAGCGCGCCATCAGTACGGGCTTGGGCTCGTCCTGGCTGCGGATGATCCGGATCACCTCGTCAAGGTTGAGGAACGCGACCAGCAAACCTTCCAGCAGGTGCAGGCGGCGCTCGACCTTGTCGAGGCGATGGGTCAGCCGGCGGGTCACGGTGTCGGTGCGGAACAGCAGCCACTCGGCCAGGAACGCCTTGAGTCCCTTGACCTGCGGGCGACCGTCCAGACCGATCACGTTCATGTTGACCCGATAGCTTTTCTCCATGTCCGTGGTCGCGAACAGGTGGCCCATCAGCTGGTCGACATCGACGCGGTTGCTGCGCGGGATCAGCACGATGCGGGTCGGGTTGGCGTGGTCTGACTCGTCGCGCAGATCTTCCAGCCACGGTAGTTTTTTCGCGCGCATCTGCTGGGCGATCTGCTCGATGATCTTGCCCGGCGAGGCCTGGTGCGGCAGCGCGGTGACGACGACGTTGTTGCCGTCCTTCTCGAAGATGGCGCGCGCCCGCACGCTGCCGTGGCCGGACTCGTACATCTGCAGCATATCGGCGCGCGGGGTGATGATCTCGGCGGCGGTCGGGTAATCCGGACCGAGCACGTGTTCGCAGAGGTCGCGGGTGGTCGCGTCGGGATCCTCCAACAGACGGATGCAGGCGCTGACGATCTCGTTGAGGTTGTGCGGCGGCACGTCGGTGGCCATGCCGACCGCGATGCCGGTGGTGCCGTTGAGCAGCAGGTGCGGCAGTCGCGCCGGCATCCACGAGGGTTCTTCGAGCGTGCCGTCGAAGTTCGGATTCCAGTCGACGGTGCCGTGCGCGAGTTCGCCCAGCAGCACTTCGGCGATCGGGGTCAGCTTGGATTCGGTGTAGCGCATGGCCGCGAACGACTTGGGGTCGTCGCTCGATCCGAAATTGCCCTGGCCCTCGACCAGCGGGTACCGGTACGAGAACGGCTGCGCCATCAGCACCATCGCCTCGTAGCAGGCGCTGTCGCCGTGCGGGTGGTACTTGCCGATCACGTCGCCGATCGTGCGCGCGGATTTCTTCGGCTTGGCGCCGGCGGCGAGGCCGAGCTCGCTCATCGCATAGATGATCCGCCGTTGCACAGGCTTGAGGCCGTCGCCGAGGAACGGCAGCGCGCGGTCGAGCACCACGTACATCGAGTAGTCGAGGTAGGCGCGTTCGGCGTATTCGCGCAGGGGGATCTGTTCGAAACCGTGGAATACCGGGCGTACGGGGTCGGTCATGGGGCGCTGCAGACTCGTGGATGGCTGGAGTTGATTCTACCGGGCGGTCGACTGTTTCCTTCCGCCGCCGGAGAGGGCTTTGCGACCTTCGGCTGAACCATGCCACGACCATTCACGCGGGTATCGCATCCACTGTGGATGGCATTGCGTACATGCCCGTAACCGAACTGAAAAATACGATTGGGCTCGATTCGATGGATCTGGTAATGCCGTTGTCATCGAGTCGATCATCTACCGTCCGGGCTCCCGGCCCACGCGGACGGCAGCATCGTGCCCGGCTCCAGCATTACCCTCGGCGCGCAGTTTGGCTACACTCGGCCGGGATACGTGCCCAGAACGAGGACCGCATGAGCTCCATAGCAGCAACACACGCCACGGCAGGCGAGGATGGCCTGGCCGGGGTGATTGCTTCGGTCGCTAGGGGCGATCAGCGTGCATTCGAGGAACTCTACCGGGCGACATCGGCCAAGCTCTACGGCGTGTGCCTGCGCGTGCTGACCGATCGCAGTGAAGCCGAGGACGTGTTGCAGGAGGTCTATGCGATCGTCTGGCGCAAGGCCGGGCAGTTCGATGCCAGCCGCGCCAGCCCGATCACCTGGATGGCGATGATCGCGCGCAACAAGGCGATCGACCGCCTTCGCGCCACCCCGGCAGCCGCGCGCACCGCGCCGATCGAGATCGCCGAAACCATTGCCGATCCAGGCGTATCACCGCTCCACGCCGCCGAGGCGGAGACCGATCGCGAACGTCTCGGGGCCTGCCTGGAACAACTGGACACGCGCCGACGTTCGCTGATCCGCACCGCGTTTTTCGACGGCGCGACGTATGAGGAACTGGCCGAACGCATCGGTTCGCCGCTGGGTTCGGTGAAAAGCTGGATCCGCCGCGGCCTGCTGCAATTGCGCGCGTGCCTCGAACAATGAACATGCGCGAGCAGGACTACGAAACCGATCCGCCCAGCGACGACCTGCAGGCGGCCGAATACGTGCTCGGCGTGCTCGATGCCGGCGCGCGCCAGCATGCGCAGGCACGCATCGACGCCGAAAGCGGTTTTGCCGGATTGGTCGCCGAGTGGGAGCAGCGTTTCGCGGCGCTGATCGCCGAGATCGCACCGGTTGCGGCGCCGGCGCATGTCTGGCCACGCGTCCGCACCCGGCTGGGCTGGTCGGCGGTGCAGGGCGCGCGCCCGAAACTGTTGCAAAGCGTCAGCTTCTGGCGCGGCGCCACTGCGGCCGCGCTGGCGACGGCGGCGGTGCTGGCGATGATTGCCGTACTGCGTCCTTTGCCGATCGCCGAACCGGTGCCAGCAACGACGCCGGTGGTGGTTGCCCCGACACCCGCGCCTATACCGGCACCGTTGCCGGCGCCCGCACCGATCACCACGCTCGCCTCCGACGATGGCACGCCGGCGTTCCTGGCCAGCATCGACACGCAGCACAACCGCGTGCGGGTGATGTCGGTACCGGCCGCGGCCGACAGCGAGGGCCGGGTGCCGGAATTGTGGCTGATCCCGGAAGGCGAGGCCCCGCGTTCGCTTGGTGTGATCGACACCAGTCGCACGTATGACGTCGAAGTGCCGGACGACCTGCGGCGCGCGCTCACCGTCGGTTCGTTGCTGGCGATCACCCTGGAACCGCCCGGCGGCGCGCCCGGCGGCGTGCCCACCGGACCGATCACCGCCAAGGGCGCGATCGAACGCATCTGATCCATGGTTGTCTGGGCGTTCTCCTTGAACGAGGGGACAGGGAGCTGGTTGACTACGGAATGCGGCCACGTAGAGCCGAGTTTGCTCGGCTGCGGCATCGCCATGGAGTTCTTGCAGCGGAGCGAGCTCCGTTCTATGGATGGGGGGTTCCCCTTGAAGGGGAGCTGGTCTGCTAGGAATGCGGCCACGTAGAGCCGAGCTTGCTCGGCTGCGGCATCGCCATGGAGTTCTCGCAGCGGAGCGAGCTCCGCTCTACGCAATGAAGTTGCTGCGACGTCGCACCACTTCATGCAGTTCCGGAAAAAAAAGGCGCCTCCAGCAGGCATCGGTCCTGCATCCGCTTAGACGGCCAATCCGTATTTGTCTGCAAGACAGACATACGGAGTGATCCATGGCGTCACAGCAGTCCGAAACATTGCAGCTACCACCAGCCACGGTCGCTTCGCCATCGACGTGGTGCCAGTTCGTCGCGACGGTGCAGCGTTGGTTTGATACCAGCGCGGATACCGATATCAAGGCGTCCGACGATGCCGACGGCGACCGCGTCGATTGGCTGCGCGCGGTGCCGTTCGTGGGGTTGCACCTGGCTTGTCTGGCTGTGTTCTGGGTCGGCGTATCGCCGATCGCGATGGCGGTGGCGGTGGCGCTGTACGCGATCCGCATGTTCGCGCTTACCGGGTTCTATCACCGGTATTTCTCCCACAAGACCTTCAAGACCTCGCGCGCGATGCAGTTCGTGTTCGCGCTGATCGGCGCGTCGAGCGTGCAGCGCGGGCCGCTGTGGTGGGCCGCGCATCATCGCAACCACCATCGGCATACCGAGACCGCGCTCGATCCGCATTCGCCGACCGTGTACGGTTTCCTGCGCAGCCACGTGCTGTGGTTTCTCACTCCGCGCGGCTTCCGCACCCACTGGGAGCGGATTCCCGACCTCGCTAAGTACCCTGAACTGCGCTGGCTCGACCGTTACGACACCCTGATCCCGTTACTGCTCGCCGCCGGACTGTACGGGCTGGGCGCATTGCTCCAACACACCGCGCCGCAACTCGGCACCAGTGGCGGGCAGATGCTGGTGTGGGGCTTCTTCGTCTCCACTGTCGTGCTGTTCCACGCCACGGTCACCATCAACTCGCTCGCGCACGTGTTCGGGTCGCGCCGTTTCGACACCGGCGACGACAGTCGCAACAACGTCTGGTTGGCACTGATCACCTTTGGCGAGGGCTGGCACAACAACCACCACTTCTTCCCGGGCACGGTGCGCCAGGGCTTCAAGTGGTGGGAGATCGACATCACGTATTACGGCTTGCGCGTGATGGCGATGCTGGGACTGGTGCGCGACCTCAAGCCGATCCCCGCCTGGGTTTCGGCCAAAGCGGTCGCGGCCAGGGCGCGGGGCTGAGTCGTGCGCATCGCGGTCATCGGATCCGGTATCTCGGGCCTGGCATCGGCATGGCTGCTGTCGCGCGAGCATGAGGTGGTGCTGTTCGAGGCCAGTCATTACCTCGGCGGCCACACCCACACCCACGACATAGAACTGCGTGGTCGGAATTACTCGGTCGACACCGGTTTCATTGTCTTCAACCATGCGCATTACCCGTTGTTGAGCCGGCTCTTCGAGGAGCTCGGCGTCGAATCGCAAGCCACCACGATGAGTTTCTCGGTACACGCCGAGGCGAGTGGTCTCGAATACAACGCCACCGATCTAGACGGCCTGTTCTGCCAGCGGCGCAACCTGCTGTCGCCGCGCTTTCTCGGCATGGTCCGCGACCTGATGCGCTTTTACCGCGAGGCACCGGCGTTGCTTGAAACGAGCGATGCCGGCCCGGCCATCGGCGACTACCTCGCCGAGCATCGCTACGGCGCCGCGTTCCGCGACGAGCATCTGGTGCCGATGGCGTCCGCGCTGTGGTCGTCGCCGTCGTCGCAGATCCTGTCGTTCCCGGCGCGCTATCTGGTGCAGTTCATGGCCAATCACCAGATGCTGCAACTCGGCGACCGTCCGCAATGGCGGGTGGTGCGGGGTGGCTCGAGCAAGTACGTCGAAGCCCTGCGCGCGCGCTGGTCGGTGAAGGAACGGCTCAACTGCCCGGTACGCGCGATCCATCGCGATGCCGAGGGCGTGCAGGTCGACAGCGCGGTCGGTCGCGAGCGTTTCGATCAGGTCGTGCTGGCCTGCCACAGCGATCAGGCCCTGGCGTTGCTGGCCGATGCCGACCCGCGCGAGCGCGCGATCCTCGCTGCGATCCCGTATCAGCAGAACGACACCGTGCTGCACACCGATGCCCGCCTGCTGCCGCGCAACCGCAAGGCCTGGGCCGCATGGAACGTCTGGTTGCCGGGCGATCCTGTGCAGGCGTGCACGGTGAGCTACTGCATGAACCTGCTGCAGGGCATCCAGTCGCCAGACCCGCTGGTGGTCACGCTCAACCGCAGCGACGCGATCGATCCGGCAAGAATGCTGCGCCGCATGCGTTATCACCACCCGGTGTATTCGCATGCGTCTGTGGCCGCGCAGGCACGCAAGGCCGAGATCCAGGGCTGCAACCGTACCTGGTTCGCGGGCGCGTACTGGGGTTGGGGGTTTCACGAGGACGGCATCCGCAGCGCGGTCGACGTCGCCGAAGGTCTGGGCGTGGGATGGCGAGGCCACGCACAGGCCGCGGCCCCGCTGCGGATGCCTGCGAAGCGGGCACGCGTCGAGGAGTCGATCTCGTGAGCGCAGTTCGGGCCGAGGCCCATCGTGCGCCGTTCGCCAGCGCGGTCTACGAAGGGGTAGTCCGCCATCGTCGCCACGCGCCGCATGAGCATGCGTTCGATTACCGCATCGCCCAGCTCTATCTCGATCTGGATGAAGTCGACGAGGTATTCCAACAACGCTGGCTGTGGTCGTCCGACGGCCGCAACGTCGCGCGGTTCGTCCGCAGCGATTACCTCGGACCCGTCGACATGCCGCTCGCCGAGGCGGTGCGCGAACGCGTGCAGCGGGAAACCGGACGGCGTCCGAACGGCCCGATCCGCCTGCTCACGCACCTGCGCTACTTCGGTTTCGTGTTCAACCCGGTCAGTTTGTACTACTGCTATGCACTGGACGAACGCATGCCGGACGAACGCATGCTCGATGAAAGCCGCACCGACGGCCTGCGCCTGGACTGCATCGTCGCCGAGATCACCAACACCCCATGGGGCGAACGCCACGCCTATGTGCTGCCGGTGGAATCCGCGCAGCGACACGGTCGCGCGCTGCACTGGGCGTTCCCCAAGGCGTTCCACGTTTCGCCGTTCATACCGATGGAGCGCGACTACGCGTGGCGATTCACCGAGCCCGGCGATGACCTGCATGTGCACATGGATGTGCTCGATCGTGGCGTGAGCAATTTCGACGCCACCCTGACCCTGCATCGCAAACCCCTTGACGGTGGCTCACTGGCGCGGGTGCTGTGGCGCTATCCGCTGATGACGTTGCAGGTCGTCTTCGCGATCCACTGGCAGGCCCTGCGGCTGTGGATCAAACGCAACCCCGTGCACGACCACCCCAAGTCACTACGAGAGCCGCAATGAACGAGTCCGTCAAAACCCGCGCGGCCAGCAACGACTTCGGTCCTGTCGATCGCCTGTTGCGCCAGCGTCTGCTGGGCCAGATGGGCCAGCTTCGCGATGGCCGCCTGACCCTGCGCGACTCCATGGGCGAGATGGTCATCGGCGACGAACATGTCTGTGACATGCCTGCTGGTGACAAGCCTGCTACTGACAAGTCTGCCGCCGCCGCGACCTTGCAGGCGCACCTGCAGATCGACGATCCCGGCTTCTACCGCGCGGTTGCCGGCAACGGCAGCGTCGGTGCAGGTGAGGCGTACATGGACGGTCTGTGGCGTTGCGACGACCTGGTCTCGCTGGTGCGCCTGCTGGTGCGCAACCGCGACCTGCTCGATGGCATGGAGACCGGCGTCGCGCGTTTCGGTGGCATGGCCATGCGCGGCTGGAATGCGTTGCAGCGCAACACCCGCAGCGGCAGCCGCCGCAACATCGCCGCGCACTACGACCTCGGCAATGCGTTCTTCTTGCTGTTCCTGTCGCCGGACCTCATGTATTCCTCGGGGATCTGGGCCGGCGATGCCGACACCGGCGGTGGCGACACGCTCGAAGCCGCGTCCACGCGCAAACTCGATCGCATCTGCCGCAAACTCGCCCTGCAACCGGACGACCGCGTGGTCGAGATCGGCACCGGCTGGGGCGGCTTCGCCCTGCATGCGGCACGACATTACGGCTGCCACGTCACCACCACCACGATCTCGCGCGAACAGCACGCGCTGGCCAGCGAGCGCGTCGCCGCCGCCGGCCTCGGCGATCGCGTCACCTTGCTGCTGGAGGACTACCGCGATCTCGACGGCCGCTACGACAAACTGGTCTCGATCGAGATGATCGAGGCGATCGGTGCGGAATACCTCGACACCTATTTCGCCAGGCTCGGCAGCCTGCTCAAGCCCGATGGCCTGGCATTGGTGCAGGCGATCACCATCGAGGACCATCGCTACGAGCAGGCTTTGCATTCGGTTGACTTCATCAAACGCCATGTGTTCCCCGGCAGTTTCATCCCGTCGATCAGCGCGATGCTTGCGGCCAAGACCCGCGCCAGTGATCTGGCGCTGACCCAGTTGGAGGATTTCGGCAGCTCGTATGCGTTGACCCTGCAGGCATGGCGCGAGCGTTTCATGGCGCACTTGCCGGCAGTGCGCGCGCAGGGTTTCGACGAACGCTTCATCCGCATGTGGGAGTTCTACCTGGCGTATTGCGAAGGCGGCTTTCGTGAGCGTTCGATCGGCGTCGCGCAACTGCTGCTGGCCAAGCCCGGCAATCGCCGTGCGGCGCTGCTGCCGGATATAGAGGTCGAGGCATGAGCCGGCGCAGCCGCATGCTCGGCAACCTGCTGGGCAACCAGGCGGTGTGGTTCTGCGCGGTGATCGGGGCGGGGCAGGGAATAGCGTGGCCCGGCGTGCTGGCGGCGGCGATCTATTGCACGTGGCAAATTTCGTTGTCGTCGACACGCGGCACCGAGCTGCGTTTGATGGCGGTCGCCTTCGCGCTGGGCATCGTCATCGATGGCGGACTCGCGACCCTCGGCTGGGCGCAGTACGCCGCGCCGTGGCCCGGGTCGACCTTCGCGCCGGCGTGGATCCTCGCGTTGTGGGTGGCATTCGCGCCGACGCTGACCCAGTCGCTGGTGTTCCTGCAGCGCAATGCCGGACTGGCATCGGCCTTTGGTGCGATCGGCGGCCCGTTGGCATATCTCGGTGCGGCGCGTGGCTTCGGTGCCGTGACGTTCACCGAGACGGGCTCAGCCTTGATCTGGCTGGCGATCGGTTGGGGCGTGGCGATGCCGCTGCTGGCGATCCTCGCCCGGCGCTGGTCGCAACCGACGCAGGCATCGCTGCAACCAGCAGGAGATGTGTCGGCATGAGTACGCTGCTCAATCAATGGCTCGCGCAGCCCGTGTCCTGGTCGTTGCTGGTCTGGGCGCTCGCCGCCATCGCCATGGCTGGCGGCTGGCTATGGCAACGCCGTCGCGACAATGCCGGCATCGTCGATTTGATCTGGGCCGCGGGCGTCGGCGCCAGCGCGATCGTCTATGCGCTGCTCGGCGATGGTGCAACGCTTCCACGCGTGTTGCTGGCGGTGCTCGGCGGCATCTGGGGACTGCGGTTGGCACTGCATCTGTGGCAGCGCGTGAGCAACGAGGAAGAAGACGGCCGCTACCGCCACATGCGCCATCACTGGCACGGCCACCAGGGCAAGTTCCTGCTGTTTTTCCAGGCCCAGGCCGTGTTGATCGTGCTGTTCTCGTTGCCGTTCCTGGCCGTGGCGCGCAACCCGGTCGCGGGTGTCACGCCATGGGTATGGGCAGGTGTGGCGATCTGGATCGCCAGTGTCATCGGTGAGTCCGTCGCCGATCGCCAACTCGCAGGTTTTCGCGCAGATCCCGGCAACCAGGGCAAGACCTGCCGCGACGGCTTGTGGCGGTATTCGCGGCACCCGAATTATTTCTTCGAGTGGACGCACTGGTTCGCCTACGTGTGCCTCGCGGTCGGCTCGCCCATTGCATGGCTGGCTTGGGCCGGGCCGGTGGTGATGTATGTGTTCCTGCGCTGGATCAGCGGCATCCCGTACACCGAAGCGCAGGCCTTGCGCACGCGTGGCGATGACTACCGGGACTACCAGCGGACCACGCCGATGCTGATCTCGTGGTTTCCGAAAGCATCCGCAACCCTTCCCCCGGACAAGATCGAATCGAGGTCCACACGATGAATGCCATGGTTGATTCAGAGTCCGATAACGCGCTCGCGCAGGACGCGCCCGCGCCCGGCCTGCTCGGCTGGGCCGAGCAGGGCCGCATCCCCGACGCGCTGCTGCGCCAGGGCATCCGTCGCCTGTGCGCGCTGCGGCTGCGCGAGGAAACAGCCGGCGGGCTGGATGCGCAGACGGCGCGCTTCCAGCAGCGCATCGACAGCCTGCGCAACAGTCCGGTGGCGATCCACACCGATGCCGCCAACGCTCAGCATTACGAACTGCCACCGGCATTTTTCCAGCAGTGCCTGGGCAAGCGCCTGAAATATTCCGGCTGCTATTACCCGCAAGGCAACGAGAGCCTGGACCAGGCCGAGGAAGCGATGCTCAAGCTCTACGGCCAGCGTGCCGAACTGCTCGACGGCCAGGACATCCTCGAACTCGGTTGCGGCTGGGGATCGCTGACGTTATGGATGGCCGAACGCTACCCGGCGGCGAATATCACCGCGGTGTCCAACTCCGCGCCGCAACGCGAGTACATCGAGGCGCAATGCCGCCAGCGCGCCTTGTTCAACGTCAAGGTGATCACCTGCGATGCCAACACGCTGGAGTTGGAGCCATTGCAGTTCGACCGTTGCGTGTCGATCGAGATGTTCGAGCACATGCGCAACTACGAGGTGTTGCTCGGCCGGATCGCCGGCTGGCTGCGGCCGCGCGGCAAGTTGTTCGTGCATGTCTTTGCCCATCGCACGGCGATGTACCCGTTCGAGACGCAGGGCGGGGACAACTGGATGGGCCGGCATTTCTTCACCGGCGGGCTGATGCCGGCCTCGGACACGCTGCTGTGGTTCCAGCGCGACCTGCGGATCGAGCACCGCTGGCACGTCGACGGCACCCACTACCAGCGCACCGCCAACCACTGGTTGCAGCACCAGGACCAGAACCGCGACTCAGTGATGACCGCACTGACCGAGGCATACGGCACTGACGCGCCGCTGTGGTTCCAGCGTTGGCGGATGTTCTGGATGGCCTGCGCGGAGATGTTCGGTTATGCCAATGGGCAGGAGTGGCTGGTGGCGCATTACAGGTTTGCCAAGCCGGACTAGCAAC
>JALZKJ010000089.1 GCA_030859305.1 Pseudomonadota bacterium
GGCTGTGGCCGTATCAGAGATCTAGCGCGGCGCGTGATTCCAGATGCGGCGTCCGCGCCTGCGAAGCGCAGCAGGGGGAAAAGGTGTCAGGACAATTGCAGACATCAGGCCGGCTTCCAGTAAGAGGTTCACAAGCGGCATGCACTGATCGGCATGCTCATAGCTCACCAGCAATGCTGGTGTGCATGGCCCTACCTCCACACCACGTTCTGCCCGGAGTTCCGCATCACGTCGTGCAGCGGGGCAGCAATGTTCCTGACACCTTTTATTTTTCCGTAAATAATGAACTTGGCCCCTTTTATTTGGGGCACGGGGCACTGTCAGGATGTCAGCGGGCTGGGGCCCGACGAGTCAGGATCGGAAATCCCGCCGTCAGGACGTATCAACGGCAACCGCACGTCGAATTCGCTTCCCATGCGTGGGCCCGCGCTGGACACCCCCACCGAGCCACCGTGCATCTCGACGAGTTGGCGGACCAGGGTCAGCCCGATTCCGAGCCCCCCGTGAGACCGCTCCAGCGACTGGTCGGCCTGCGTGAACAAGTCGAAGATGGCCTCCAGCTTGTCTTCCGGGATGCCGATGCCGGTATCCCGCACGCGCGCGATGGCTTCGCCCTCGTGCTCCTCGACCGTCACCGTGATACGCCCGCCGGATTCGGAGAACTTCGCGGCGTTGTTGAGCAGGTTTCCGAAGATCTGCACCAGTCGCTGCGGATCGGCGTGTAGCCACAAAGGCTGTGGTGGCGCCTCAAAGGTGAGTTCATGATCCCCTCCCTGGATCGCCGGACGTGCCGCTTCGACAGCCTCGTGAAGAACCGCGACCAGGTCCACCCGCTCCGAACGAAGCCCGATCTTGCCACGGCTGATGCGGCTGACGTCCAGCAGGTCATCCACCAGGCGGACCATCTGGCGCACCTGGCGATCCATGATGCCGGAAACGGATTTGACCGCGGCCGGATCCCCGCTTGTCCGTTGCAGGATCTGGACCGCATTGCTTAGTGGCGCCAGCGGATTCCTGAGTTCGTGCGCGAGCACGGCGAGGAACTCGCTCTTCTGGCGATCCGCTTCCGACAGCGCGGCGGCCAGCGCGCTCAAGGCGTCGGCGGACTGCCGCTGCTCGTCGATGTCGGTGTTGGATCCGACCCACATCAGGATGTTGCCTGCGTCGTCCCGTAGCGGCAGGGCGCGGCTGATGTGCCAGCGGTATGCGCCGCCGGCATCCCGGAAGCGCTGCTCGAACTGGAAGGGTTCTCCCGTCGCCAGGGAGTGCTGCCAGACCCGGGCGTTCTCGTCGTCATCGTCCGGGTGGACGAACTGCCGCCATCCCCAGTCGCGGATCTGCTCGAACGAGAGGCCGGTGTACGCCATCCACTGGGGATTGAAGTAATCGATATTGCCGTCCGGCTTGGCGGTGAATATCTTCTGCGGCATCGAATCCATGACGAAGCGCAACCGTTGCTCGCTTTCGATGCGCGCGGTTTCGGCCCGATGGCGTGCGCTGACATCGAAGAACAAAGCGGCGAATCGCCCGGGTTCCGGGCGGAAAGCGTGTACCTCGTACCAGCGCCCCAACACGGCGACTTCGCGCAGAAAGTGGCGGGTTCGCCCGTCCGCACCACTTCGGCGAAGTCCTGCACCCATGCCGGTTCCGCGCCCGGGATCACTTCCGACAACAGGCTGCCCTGGACCGCGTCGCGCGACAGGCCCGTCATTTCCTCCCATGCGTGATTGAGTTCCAGGTAACGCCAGTCCACCGCTCTTCCGGCGTCGTCGTACAGGATCTCCCCGAGGATGAAACCCTCGTGCAACCGTTCGAAGATGCCAGTCCAACGCCCTTCGCTTTCGCGCAACGCAGCCTCGGCGCGCTTGCGATCGCTGATGTCGCGCAGGTAGGCGGTGAACACGGGTGTGCCGGGCACCGGGATGCGCGTCACGGTCAATTCGATCGGGAACTCGTGGCCATCGGCATGCAGTGCGAGCAATTCGAGTCGCTTGTCCATCACCGGGCCTTCGCCCGTGGCCATGTAATGCGCCATCCCCGCGCGGTGGCGCGCGCGATACGCGATAGGGACGAGCAACTCCGCCATGTCGCGTCCAAGCACGTCCTCGCGCAGATGGCCGAAGGTGTGTTCCGCTGCGGCGTTGAACTCGATGATCCGATCCTGATGGTCGGTGCTGACGATGCAGTCCAGGGCTGCCTCGAACATGGCGCTCTTGCGTGTCTCGCTTTGCCGCAGCTGCTCCTGGGCCTGTCCGCGCACGTCGATTTCGCGGCGCAACTCGTCGTTTGTCCTGGCGAGTTCCATGGTGCGTTCGGCGACCCGCGATTCCAGGTCGGCGTGCGCCTCCTGCAAGGCGGCCTCTGCCTGCTTGCGACGGGTGATGTCGTGCATCGATACGACCGCACCCTGCACATTGCCGTCAGCATCATGCAGCGCCTTGGCATAGGCGAGTAGCGACCGGGGTGGGCCATTGGCGGGGGCGATCACCATTTCCGCCCCGCGCACCTGTTCTCCGTGCAAGGCGCGGAACAGCGGTACATCTTCCTTGCCCATCGGCGTATGGCCGTCCGCGAGATAAAGGTTGTAATGATCGGCCCAGCGCTCGGCAGGAACCGGTTCCTGGGGCAGCCCGTGGAAGTCGCGCGTGGCCTTGTTGAACAGCGTCAGCACACCCTCGGCGTCGCACGCCACGATGCCTTCCTGAAGGTTTTCCAGCAGCGTGTGCATGAACGCGTTGGCGCGCGCCAGCTCGGCTGTGCGCTTGTCCACGCGCTGTTCGAGCTCCTCGCTGGCTCTATGGAGAGATTCCTCCACGCGGCGGCGTTCCGTGACATCGCGAAAAATGAGGACCACGCCGGAGATCCCACCCTGTTCGTCGCGAATCGGTGCGGCGCTATCGTCGATTGGCGTTTCCGCGCCGTCCCTGGCGATCAGCAGGGTGTGGTTGGCGAGGCCGACGACCACCCCTTCCTGCAGTGCCCAACTTGCGGGATTCTCAACCGTTTCGCGCGTGCTTTCGTTGACGATGCGAAACACGGTTTCGAGTGTTTGTCCCGAAGCTTCGGCGCTGGTCCAGCCAGTCAATTTTTCCGCGACGGAATTCAGGTACACCACGCGTCCCTCGATATCCGTGGTGATGACCGCATCGCCGATGCTCGCGAGCGTGACCCGCCAATGCTCGCGACTTGCCCACAGCAGCTTCTCGCCCCGCACGATGCCGCGCCCCAGGAGAGCCGCGGTCAGGAAAGCGACCACGACGCCGGACACGATCAAAATCTGCGTGGAATACGCCGTCGTGCTTTCGCCTGCGATCAGCGCCGCACTCAACAGCACCAGCAGCAAGGCCATTGTCCCGAAGCCGAGCCAGACTCGCCCTGCCGTCGTCCCCCCCGCCCATGCACTCCATCGTTGCTTCACAAGATTGGGTTCCCAATTGCTGGATCAACTGGAAGATACGACATGACGGGTACGAGGGAAAAGGTGTCACATATCTTGCGCAAGGTCAGGACCCGGCCGCGCGGGCATCGGCGTATCGGGCGTTGTTTGCAGATGCGTTGCCCGACAACCTTATCGAAGAGATCCGCAGGTGTCTGCAGCAGCAAAAGGCGCTGGGAACAGACCGGTTCCGGTCGTGGGTCGAAACCAGGACTGGCCGGTTCGCCTTGATACGCCCGGTCGGACGGCCGCCGCGTCGTTGGAATTGTCCCGACACCATTTTGCGATCCTGGGGATTGGGCTACGAGGGATAGGCAAGTGCTTGCGCGCAAGCGGTACTATTCGTGGCCACTTCTCCACGAGTCCCCTCCATGACCACCCCAACACCGACGATCTCCATGCACGCCGCGTCCGCCGCCGTGTTCCAGCAGATGCTCGGCAGCCTGGGCGAGCTGCTGGCCAAGGCCGAGGCGCATGCCGAAGCCCGCAGGATCGAGCCGGCGGCGCTGCTGCAGGCCCGGCTGTTCCCGGACATGTTCCCGCTGGTGCGGCAGGTGCAGATCGCCTGCGATTTCGCCAAGGGGGTCAGCGCGCGGCTGGCGGGCGCCGAAGTGCCGGTGTACGACGACGCCGAGCAGACGTTCGCGGAACTGCGTGCGCTGGTGGTGAAAACCATCGCGTTCGTCGACGGTTTCGATGCGGCGCAGTTCGAAGGCGCCGAGCAGCGCGAGATCGTCACCCGTGCCGGCACGCCGAAGGAGCGCCGCTTCGATGGCCAGAGCTATCTGCTGAGCTACGGTCTGCCGCAGTTCTTCTTCCACCTCAACGCCGCGTATGCGCTGCTGCGCCACAACGGCGTGGAGATCGGCAAGCGCGATTACATGGGCCAGTACTGAGCTCCCGCGCCCCGGTGTTTCGCAGTTTCCCGCCGGCCACCGGGCGATGTCCAGTGGCGGCGTTGCTGGATGGCGACCCGGGTTGACGGCATGATCGCCGCTGGCCTGTACCTGCCCACCTGACCGTTGCCTCCCCGCATGCAGAACCCGCTTGACTCCCTTGGTATCGCCCGCCTTGGCACCATCGCGCTGGCCGGGGTGACCGCCTTTGCGCTTGGTTGCGTGGCCAGCCAGTTCCTGCGGCCCGACCTCAACTGGTTGCGCGCGCCGATGAGCTTCTACCTGCTCGGCGACTACGGCATCTGGCTGCGCGCCGCCTACGTCGCGCTGGCGGCGGCGTTGGCGGCGCTCGGCTTCGGCTACTACCGGGCCCTGCGCCATTCCAGTGGCAACGCGGTTCCCTTGCGGTTGTTCGTGATCGCCGGCACCGGCTTGTGCGTCAGCACGATTGCCGAAAGCGATCGCAGCGGTCTTAGTTGGGAAGGGCTGATCCACGGCATTGCGGCGACGATCGCCTTCCTCTGCGTGGCCATCGCGATGCTGCTGCAGTCGTGGCGGATGCGCACCGATATCTGGTGGCGTGCGCGTTTCAACACCGCGTTCGGGCTGGCGGTGGTGTGTCTGGTTGCGATGCTCATGCACGTGATGTGGCGCGAAGGGCCGCGCGGGCTGAGCCAGAAATTCGTGATCGGGTTGATCGTGCTGTGGTTGCTGCTGGCGGCGGGTTGGCTGCGCAGCGCGGGGGAACCCGGCAGCGAAGTGCGGACGCGCTGATCGCTAGAAACGTTCGCCGGCCGGCAGGTATCGCCACTCGCCGGCCGGCATCTTGCTGAGTGGGACGCGGCCGATGCGGATGCGCTTGATCGAGATCACCTCGAAGCCGACTTCCGCGCACATATGGCGCAGTTGCCCGGGACGCACCGCCTTGATCGCGAAGCGCAGCCGGGTTTCGTTCTGCCAGCTGACCTTGCACGCCGGCAGCGCGCGGCCCTGGTAGCTCATGCCGCGGCTGAGCCGGCTGAGCCCGTAGGGGCCGGGATCGTCGCCGGTCACCTCGACGATGAACTCCTGCTCGATCGCGTCGGCGTCCTCGGTCAGCCTTCGCCTCACGCGGCCGTCCTGGCTCAGCACGACCAGGCCGCTGGCCTCCGCATCCAGCGGCATCAGCGGCGCCAGATGCTGGAAATGCCGCTGCAGCATGCGCACGCCGGAAACGTCACCCTCGCTGCGCGCGACCGGGCTGACCAGGCCGGGCGTGACGTCGAAGGCCAGCCCTGCCGGCTTGTGCAGCAGCATCGTCGCCGGTTCGGTGGTTTCCAGGCGCGCGTCGGGGTCGATCTCGACCGCCTCGGTGGTGACCGGGTGCTGCGGTTCTTCGACGACCTCGCCATCCACCCGCACCCAGCCGCCCAGGATGTACTGCTCGGCTTCGGCGCGCGAGCTGCGGGCGAGTTCGGCGACTCTTCGGGCAAGACGGACGGGGGTGGATTCGGACATGGCGACGGTGTTTTCGGGCGATCGGTCGGGCGCACAGTGTAAAGACATGCCGGCAGGGGCTGACCGGGTGGGCAGGTCGCTGCCATGAATCGGTAACCGCGACAACATGGCCTCGCCAGGATGATCATCCTGATGCTGTCGGACGTGTATTTCCCGCGGGTCAATGGCGTATCCCCGAGCACCGAAAGCTTGATGCAGCAAGTCGTGGCGCTGTATCGGCAGCTCGCGGATGCAGAGGAAATCGACGAACGATTGCAGGCGGTTTGACCCGCGCCTCGGCCGGTGCCATCCACGGCTCCCGCAACAAAGACCATGCCCGCGATTTTTTACGTCGAGCTTCTCCGATCTAAACAGCGATCACTGGATCGAGGCCACCTCGTCGGCCAGCGCACGGATCAACTGCTTGTCGTGTTCGATCACCAACACCGCCATCGACCGTTCGCTGGCAAGAAGGGAATGATGCCTCGCCGCCACGCCATAACGTGGGTCGTCGAAACGGGCGAGGGCGCGCAGGGCCTTTTGCAGGCGGATGCCTACTTCGATCATCGACGCGCCGTCGCGCGCGATCGGGTTGAACAGGTCGTCGAACAGGTCGATCAGTGCAACGCCCGGCACATGCACGGCCGGATAACAGATCTCCGATGGTTCAGCAGGTTCGTTCCAGATCGCCAGCAAGCGAACCGCACGGCCGATCACGTCGATCGCCGTGCCCGGGTCGTTGACCGCCGGCGACAGCGCCCGCGAGGCGATTTCCGCCAGCACCGATGCGCCGAAACGCGGGTCCTGGTCGAACGAGCGCGTGTTTTCGATGGTGAAGGCCTTGCACACGTCTTCGTCGATCTCGTCCGTGGATGGCATGCCCTGCAGGTAAGCCAGCGCACGCGACGGTTCGATGAACGCGCCGGGCAATACCGGCACGAAGAGCTGTCCGCCATGCGATTCGGCCAATTCCTGCAGCGCACCCATGTCGATGTGCTGCACGTAACCGATATGGCGCGCGCAAAGCCTGCGGGCATCGGCCGGGATGCCGTGCCGCAGGTCGTGCAACGGCTGTCCGCCGAGGTGCGGAAGCTCGCGGCGGGTGCGCATGGCCTTGCAGGTCACCTCCTCCACGCGGTCGGTGGTGTCGCTGACGCGGCCCAGCCGCGAGATGTGATCGATCCAGCGCAGCAGGGCCGCCACGATCACCATTACCACGCCAATGCTCACCACGAACAGGATCAGCCGGCCCTGCTCGCCGTAATAGCCGGCACTCAAGGCGATGATGCCCACCAGGCTGAACAGGAACGAGCCGATGAAGGTCGCCAGCGTGTTCTGGCTGGTCTTGTCCTCCAGCAGCAGCGGGATCGCGCGCGGGGTGACGCTGCTAGTGGCCGCGGCATAGGCCGACACCATGGTGGCGAGTGAGAAGATTGTGACCGCGAGCATGCTCGAGGCGAGGATGTTGAGGATGTTGTCGACCGCGTTGGCGCCGATCTTCGCCGACACGTCCGGCGGGATGTACGGGCTGGCCCAGGCGGCCACCAACGCGGTGAGCACCGCGATCACCGAGAACAGGCTTGCACGGAACCACAGTTTGCGGACGAGTTGCAGTAACAGCCATTGCAGGCGGGAGGTCATCGAAGGGGTCTCGGTGAAAGGTCTGGCCGCGTATACCGACGTGACGGCAGACGAGGGCAGTGGCGCATCGCCGGGTGCGGTACAACATGCCGATACCCACATCTACGGGGTGAGAAGACCGGGTTGGAGGGAAGTTGCTCGTAAGGGTGTTTGCCGGTGGCAGCCACTCACGCCGGTAAAATGCGCCCGATGATCCTCAACATCGCCGCCTACCGTTTCACTCCGATCGACCAGCCCTGCGCGTTGGCGGATCAACTGCGCGGCTGGGCCGAGGCGGGCGACCTGCGCGGCACCGTGCTGGTGGCGGGCGAGGGCGTGAACCTGTTCCTGGCCGGCGCGGAAACGGCGATTCATGCGTTTCTGGATGCTTTGCTCGCCGACCCGCGTTTCGTCGACATGCGGGTCAAGTTCAGCCGCAGCCAGGCGCAGCCATTCGCGCGGCTCAAAGTCAAGGTAAAGCCGGAGATCATCGCATTCCGCCGCGCCGATGCCTCACCACTGGTGGGCCGTGCGCCGGCGCTCGCCCCCACCGATCTCGCGCGCTGGATCGCGCAGGGCCATGACGACGCCGGCAAACGCGTGGTGTTGCTGGACACGCGCAATCGCGAGGAAGTCTGCTACGGCACGTTCGCCGGCGCGCTGGCGCTGCCGATCGACAACTTCACCGAACTGCCCGAGGCGCTGGAGCCACATCGCGAGTCACTCGACGACGCCACCGTGGTCAGCTTCTGCACCGGCGGCATCCGTTGCGAGAAGGCCGCGCTGTGGTTGCAGGCCGATGGCATGGCCAACGTGCTGCAGCTCGACGGCGGCATCCTGGGCTATTTCGAGCAGGTCGGCGGCCTGGGTTACGACGGGCGCTGCTTCGTGTTCGACGATCGCGTGGCGCTGGACCCGCAGCTGGTGCCGCTGGTCGATGTCGATGCAGAGGCAGGCGACATCCCACCGATCCTGTAGGAGCGGTCAATGGCCGCGAGATCGCTGTTTCGCGTACCCATTCGAACAGCTCGCGGCCATAGGCCGCTCCTACAAAGGCCGGGAGTCAAGCCACGCCACGGCGCCGCGTCCCGCGCGCAGTCCACTGGCGAAACACGCGGTCAGCAGGTAACCACCGGTAGGCGCTTCCCAGTCGAGCATCTCGCCGGCGCAGAACGTGCCGGGCTGCGCCTGCAGCATCAACGCATCGTCCATCGCCTCCAGCCGCACGCCGCCGGCGCTGCTGATCGCTTCGGCCAGCGGCCGTGCGCGCTTCAGCGTCAGCGGCAGTCGTTTGATGGCCTGCGCCACTCGTGCGGTGTCGTGGAGCTGCTGCTTGTCGAGCACCTCGTACAGCAGTCCGGCTTTGGCGCCGGTGATGCCGGCGTGGCGGCGCAAATGTTCGCTGAGGCTGCGGCCCGCAAGCGGCTGGTCGAGTTCGCGCTGCAGGCGTTCCAGCCCACGTCCAGGCGCGAGGTCGAGTTGCAACTGTGCCGTACTATCGCGCGCGATCGCCTCGCGCAGGGTCGATGACAACGCATAGACCAGGCTACCTTCGATGCCGGTGGCGGTGACCACGCATTCGCCCTGCAACGCGTGTTCGACGCCGTCGGCATCACGCCAGTGCGCGATCACCGGTTTCAGCGGTGCGCCGGCATGGTGTGCGGCAAAATGCTCGCTCCAGCCGATATCGAAACCGCAGTTGGACGGCTGCAGTGGCGCCACGTCGATGCCGCGTTCGGTCAGCCAGGGTTGCCATGCGCCATCGGAACCGAGTTGAGGCCAGCTGCCGCCGCCAAGCGCGAGTACCACCGCGTCGGCACGGACGTGGCGCTCGCCATCGGACGTGGTGAAACGCAACGCGTCATCGTCGTTCCAGCCGGTCCAGCGGTGCTGCACGTGGAAACGCACGCCGGCGTCGCGCAATCGCCGCACCCAGCCGCGCAGCAGTGGCGCGGCCTTGCGGTCGGTCGGGAACACGCGGCCGGAAGTGCCGACGTAGGTGTCGACGCCGAGCGTGCGCGCCCAGTCCCGCAGCGCGGCGGCATCGAAATCGTCGAGCCACGTGGCGACCGCATCGCGGCGCTCGAAATAACGCGCATCGAAGCCGGGTCGTGGTTCGTCGTGGGTGAGGTTCAAACCGCCCTTGCCGGCGATCAGGAACTTGCGACCGACCGAACCCATGGCCTCGAACAGGTCGACCTCGATCCCCGCCGCTCCCGCGACCTCGGCCGCCATCAGCCCGGCGGGGCCGCCGCCGATCACCACCAGGCCGGGCGCGGTAAAAGTTTCAGCAGGCATGTTGCAGGCGCGTCGCGGGAATGTGGCGGTCATTATGCTGGCAGTGACAGCTACACATTGATAGCCAGGGTTCGCCGAAAGTGCGCCACGCCGTCGCGGCGGCGGTGCTTCAGTACGGTTGCCGGCTGAGTGCCGGCTTCGCCCATCATCGGCGCTAAAGGATGTTCTTGACGGTTTCGCGGCGCCAGCGATCCCGGCTTTGGTTCTGGCTCACTGCTCGGGTATCGTCGATCGCCTGCCCCTGGAAGTGAGTACGCGAATGCGATTGCAGCCCCGCCAATGGATCACGCTGGCGACCCTCGCGATGTGCCTGACGCTGCAGGTGCCCGCTGCGTCCGCGCAGGCGCTGCTGCGATCGCCATCGCCATCACAGGACACTGCAGCACTGCCCGCGCAGCTGCGTGATTTCGATGCCTACGTCGAAGGTGTGCGCACGCAGTTCGACGTGCCCGGCATCGCGGTGGCGATCATCAAGGACGGGCAAGTGGTGCTGGAGCGCGGTTATGGCGTGCGCGAGATGGGCAGGCAGGAACCGGTCGACGAACACACCCTGTTCGCGATCGCGTCGATCACAAAGGGTTTCACCGCCGCGTCGCTGTCCATGCTGGCCGACGACGGAAAACTCGAGCTCGACGACCGGGTGATCGATCACCTGCCGTGGTTCCGCATGGCCGACCCGTACGTGACCCGCGAGATGCGCATCCGCGACCTGCTGACGCATCGCAGCGGCCTGGGCCTTGGCGCCGGCGATCTGCTGTACTGGCCCGGTACCGACTACAGCACCGGGGAAGTCGCGCGGCGGCTCAAGGACGTGCCGTTGACGGGCCAGTTCCGTGGCCAGTACGCGTACGACAACATCCTCTATGGCGTGGCGCAGCTGGTGATCGAGCAGGCCAGCGGCATGTCGTACGAGCGCTTCCTGCGCGAGCGCATCTTTGCGCCGTTGGGCATGGACGCGACCCGTTTCAACAGCGATGCGCTGCAGCCCGGCGACAATGTCGCCAGTGGCCATGCCAAGGCCGACTTCAAGCACCTGCAGCCGGCACCGAGGATGAGCTGGGCCAACGTGTCCGGCGCCGGCGGCGTGTATTCCAGCGTGCACGACATGACCGGGTGGATGCGCGTCCAGCTCGATGGCGGACGCATCGGCGGTGTCGGCGACGACGCCACACGGCTGTTCAGCGCCAAGCGGCACAAAGCCATGTGGTCGGTGGTGACACCGATCGCGGTGGCCGAGCCTTCGGTGCCGGCGCTGGCAGCGGTGCGGCCGAATTTCCTCGGCTACGGCGAAGGCTGGAATCTGTCGGACTATCGCGGCGAAAAACTGGCCTGGCACACCGGCGGCTGGCCGGGCATGGTGTCGCGGCTGACCCTGGTGCCCGGGCACAGGCTGGGCGTGATCGTGTTGACCAGTGCCGAGGTCGGCGGCGCGTTCAACGCGGTGACGATGCGCGTGCTGGATGCTTATCTGGATGCGCCCGTCACCGACTGGACATCTGCCTACGCGGCCGCGCTGGGCAACGCGCAGGACAAGGCTGACAGCGACTGGAAGCAGCACGTTTCGGCGCGTGCCCAGGACTCGAAACCTTCATTGGCGGCAGCCGGTTATGCCGGCACCTATCGCGATCCGTGGTACGGCGATGTGGTGATTGCGCAGGACGATGGAAAACTGGCGATCCGCTTCAGCCGCAGCCCGCAACTGGTTGGCACGCTGTCGCACTGGCAGCACGACACGTACCTGGTGCGCTGGAACGAGCGCTGGCTCAACGCCGATGCGTTCCTGACGTTCGCGTTGACGCCCGATGGCAAGGTGCGCGAAGTGCGGATGGAAGCGGTGTCGCCGCTCACTGATTTCAGTTTCGATTTCCATGATCTGCGCCTGGTGCCGGTGGCTGACCGCGGCCAGTAATTCCCTTGCACCCTGATAAGGAATACCCCGATGTCCCATGTCCGCTGCCTGCGTGGTATCGCCTCCGGTGTCGAATACGACGCCGACGCACCGATGAACCTGGATCCGGTCGACGGACGCCCGGTCGAGATGCTGTTCGACCTTGAGCGGCTCGCCGCCGAGCAACCGGACGCGGCGTGGTACCAGCCGGGCCGCCGCGACTTGTGGCGCTTCGGCGCGTTGATGGCGCTCGACATCAACAATCCTGCGGATGCGCGCCACATCGTCGCGCTCGGCGAGGGCTGCACGCCTCTGCTCGATTACCCGGAGCATCCGGTGGCAAAGGCCGCCGGCGTCGCGTTGCAGGTCAAGGAAGAAGGCAAGGCACACCCGGGATATGGCGCCAACCCGACCCAGAGTTTCAAGGACCGCGGCATGGCGATGGTGGCCGCGCAGGCGCG
This sequence comes from Pseudomonadota bacterium, assembly GCA_030859305.1. Taxonomy (GTDB): domain Bacteria; phylum Pseudomonadota; class Gammaproteobacteria; order Xanthomonadales; family Xanthomonadaceae; genus Lysobacter_K. The sequence goes on from JALZKJ010000089.1 coordinate 12,076, forward strand.
TCGGCTCGGGTTGCACAAGCTCGCGGTGCCCACGCAGGGCAACGCCGGCGACTCGCTGGTGAGGTACGCGCTGGCGGGCGGTCTGTCGGTGGTGGTGGCGATGCCCGAGGACACCCCGATGCCGATCCAGGGCAATGTCGCCGCGGCCGCGCATCGCCATCCCGACCGCGTGCAACTGGTGCTGGCCGGGCCGACGATCCGCGAGTCCGGCGCGTTGTTGAAGGAGCAGTTCATCCCGCAAGGCTATTTTTCGGTGGCGACGTTCCAGGAACCGGGATGGCGCATCGATGGCAAGAAATCGCTCGGTCTCGAACTCGCCGAACCGGCCCCGGGCGACACGCGCTGGTCGCTGCCCGATGCGGTGATCTATCCGACTGGCGGCGGCACCGGCGTGCTCGGCATGTGGAAAGCCTGGGACGAGCTGCAGGCGCTTGGGCTGATCGGCTCGCAACGGCCGCGCATGCTGTGCGTGCAGAGTGAGGCGACCGCGCCGCTGGTGCGCGCGTTCGACAGCGGCGCGGCGGATACCACGGCGGTGGAAGCGGGAGAAACTCTCGCGACCGGTCTGAACGTGCCGGGCGGCGTGGGCCATTTCCGCGTGTTGGAGATCATCCGCGCCAGTGGAGGCGCGGCGGTCGCGATCAATGAAGCCGATATCGCAGCCGAACTTACGCGGGTCTGGCAGCAGACGCACTGGTGGATAAGCCCCGAAGGCGCCGCGTGTCTGGCGGCATTGCCACAGTTACTGGATCGCGGGCTGCTGAAACGCGGCGAGCGGGTGGTGGCGGTCAATACCGGCTCACTGGAAAAGTACCTGCCATCGTTGCGTTACTTGCTGTAGCGCTTAGCTGGCTGCGTTCCTGCCGCAGCTTCGTCGGTCGCGTGTGCCCGCGTTCTATCGGCTCGACTCGTCGAGAGTGGGACGGTTTTCGTCTTCTCTCTTGAATTCTGTCGTCGGGCAATCGCCCATCACTCGGTTGCGCCCGGCGCGCTTGGCCTCGTAAAGGCAGCGATCCGCCCGCTTGATGAGTTCCTCGCTGGTCCCGCCGATTCCTGGAAGCAGGGTGCTCACGCCAGCACTGATGGTGATGATCTGGCCTGCGTCTTCCGGTTCATGAGGGCTCCCCAGCGATTCGACGCCGTGGCGCAGCCGTTCGGCGACTTCCAGCGCGCCGGCCGCGTCGGTGTCGGGCAGCAGGACCACGAACTCCTCGCCGCCGTAACGCGCGACCAGATCACCGCTGCGGGCGGCGCCACGCCTCAGCACGTCGGCAACCTGACGCAGGCATTCGTCGCCGCGTTGATGTCCCAGGCTGTCGTTGAAGGACTTGAAATTGTCGATATCGATCATCACCGCCGACAGTGGCGAGCGTTGCCGCTGCGCACGCCCCCACTCTTCTTCGAGCTTCTGGTCGAAGCTTCGACGGTTGGCGATGCCGGTGAGTGCATCGGTTGCCGAAATAGTCCGCAGCATCTCGTTTGCGGTGGCCAGTTCGTGCGTCCGTTCGTCCACGGTGGCCGCGAGCATCGCGGCGCGGACGCGCAGATGGCGGACGCGCAGGCGATGCGTTGCGAAAACCGCCAGCAGGCCAAGGGCCACGCACAACACGAAGAACCACTTTGTCTGGTAGAACACCGGCTCCAGGACGAACGCGTAAGACGCCCCGTCCTCGTTCCACACCCCGTCGTTGTTGCTGGCGATGACGTGGAACCGGTAGCGGCCAGGCGGAAGATTGGTGTAGTAGGCGGTCCGGCGCGTCCCGGCATCAATCCAGTCGGTGTCGAAACCCTGCAGCCGGTACTTGAAGCGAACCTCGCCCGGCGACACCAGGCTCAACGCCGTGTACTGGAACTCGAAGTTTCGGGTCCCCGGCGAAAAGCTGGTTTCGGTGGTTGCTGCGGCGCGACCGGGATCAAGACGCTGGTCGCGCGTCAATACCTGTTCTATCAGTACCGGCGGGATCAACCGGTTGATCGAAATCGAAGCAGGATCGACCGCGACCGCACCGGCGTCGCTGGCGAACCAGAGCCGCCCGTCCGCGCCCTTCCATCCCGCCGGTTGCGCGCCGCCGTTGAAAC
>JALZKJ010000112.1 GCA_030859305.1 Pseudomonadota bacterium
CGCGCGGCGAGCACCCGGTTGAAAAGCTCCGAGCGCGCGGCCGACAGCAGCAGGCCGCGCTGCTCGCGACGCACGCGCCGGCCGGCGAACATCGCCAGCGCGTTGGCGATGTTGTCGCCGTCGCGGCCGAAACGCTGCTCGCCGAAATAGTTGGGAACCCCGTATCCGGCGATCCGCTGCAGCCGGGCCTCGATCGCCTCGCGTTCGCCGTGCACCTTGCGCAGCATCAGCACGAAACGATTGCCGGCCAGAGCGCCGCGCGGCAGTTTTTTCGCATGCCACTGGTGGTCGATCACGCGCAGGCTGTCGGCGGCCGTAACTTCCAGCGAACCCGCCTGCAACAACGCCAGATCGGGCGCGATGCGTCTGGGCAGATGCACGCTGAATCGCTGGCGGGTGACCGCATGACGGTCCTTCATGCCGGCGTAACCGATCGCCATTTCGCCGACGCCGGCCCATTGCGCGATGCGCTTGGCGGCGAAGGCGGTATTCATGCTGCGCTTTTCGATCGTCAGCAGCAGATGTTCGCCGCTGCCGGTGGCCTCGAACCCCGGCAGTTCCTCGACGAAGAAGTCTTCCGGCGCGGTACGTATCCGCGCCTCCAGCACCGCGGCGCCGTGCGCGCGCGGCAAGGTCGGCTCTCGCACACTCATGCGTCGAGCAGCAGGCAGACCGCCATCGCCGCGATGCCCTCGCCGCGGCCGGTGAACCCCAGTCGTTCGCTGGTGGTGGCCTTGACGCTGACCGCATCAAACGCAACGCCAAGGTCGGCGGCAAGCAGTTCGCGCATCGCCAGCGCGTGCGGCCCGACCCTGGGACGCTCGCAGACCACGGTGATGTCGGCATTGCCGAGCCGCCAGCCGCGCTCGCGGATCAGCGTGTTGCAGTGGCGCAGGAACGCGCGGCTGTCGGCATCCTTCCAGCGCGGATCGCCCGGGGGAAAGTGCACGCCGATATCGCCCAGCGCCAGCGCGCCGAGCATCGCGTCGCATAAGGCATGGATCACCACGTCGCCGTCGGAATGCGCGATGACGCCGCGATCATGGGGAACCCGCACGCCCCCCAGCATCACGTGGTCGCCGTCGCCGAATGCGTGCACGTCATGGCCCTGGCCGATGCGGATGTTCATGAGTGGATCCCGATGGGTGAGGAAGCGGCATTGCCATGCCCGTTTATTGTAGGAGTGAGGTTGGCATGCCAACGTCGGCAAGTAGCGGCACGTCCAGCTGTCGATACGAATGACAGGTCGCGACCTGCGCAGCTCCTACGGGAGCTGGCGTTGCAACAGCAGGAACTCCGCCAGCGCCAGGTCCGCCGACGTGGTGACCTTGAGATTGTCCTCGCGACCCTCGACCAGCCGCGGACGGAAACCGGCCCGCTCCATCGCCATCGCCTCGTCGGTCACCACGACGCCATCGGCACGCGCCTGCAACAAGGCGGCGGTCAGCGCGCCACGACGAAAGGCCTGCGGGGTCATTGCACGCCACAGGTCACGGCGCGGCTCGGTCGCGACAATTCGGGTTTCGGCATCGGCGCGCTTGAGGGTGTCGCGCACCGGCGCGGCGAGAATGGCGCCGTCGAGGTGTCGGGACGCGGCTTCGATCAGGCGATCGATATCGGTCGCCTGCAGGTTCGGGCGCGCCGCATCGTGGACAAGCACCAGCGCGTCGTCGTCGACTGCTTCCGGCAGCGCCTGCAACGCGGCCAGCACCGAATCGGCGCGTTCACCGCCGCCTATGCAACGCAGTACCGGTTTGCCGCGCAGTTCGGTCCAGCCGGGCCAGTGGGTATCGTCGGCGGCCAGCGCCACCATCGCGCCGGTGACCAGCGGATGTGCGAGCAGGGCATCGAGCGCATGCGCCATCAGCGGGCGTCCCGCCACGTGCCGATACTGCTTGGGCACTGCGCCACCGAAGCGACTGCCGCAACCGGCGGCCGGCATCACCGCCCAGATCACGCTGGCGCTCCGGTCTCGGCATGGAGGGCAACGATTGGCGGCATGACGTGGTCCATCCGATCACTCATCGACCGGAAGCGAAGGAACCGCGGCCGCCGGCTCGACCACGCGGTAGAACGTCTCGCCGGGTTTGATCATGCCCAGTTCGCTGCGCGCGCGTTCCTCGACCGCCGCCTCGCCCGACTTGAGGTCTTCGACCTCGGCCGCCAGCGCGTCGTTGCGCTGCTGCAATCCGGCGTTGTCACGCGCCTGCTGGCGCACCTGTGCGTCCAGCGCGTTCACCGAACGGCGGCCGCCCTCGCCCGTCCACAGCCGGTATTGCAGGAAGGCGAACAACGCCAGCAGCAGCGCCATCAACAGACGCAGCCAGCGGATGTCCGCCCGTGGATTCACGTTATCGCTTCAACGACACGAACGCGTCGCGGCCGGCATATTTCGCCGCGCTGCCCAGCTGCTCCTCGATCCGCAGCAACTGGTTGTACTTGGCGACGCGATCGCTGCGGCACAGTGAGCCGGTCTTGATCTGGGTCGCCGAGGTCGCGACGGCGAGGTCGGCGATGGTGGTGTCCTCGGTCTCGCCCGAACGGTGCGAAATCACCGCGGCGTAACCGGCCTGGTCGGCCATCGCGATCGCCTGCAGGGTTTCGGTCAGGGTGCCGATCTGGTTGACCTTGATCAGGATCGCGTTGGCGACATGCTTGTCGATACCGTCGCGGAAGATGCGCGGATTGGTCACGAACAGGTCGTCGCCAACCAGTTGCACGTGCTTGCCGAGCTTGTCGGTAAGCCGTTTCCAGCCATCCCAGTCGCCCTCGTCCATGCCGTCCTCGATGCTGATGATCGGGTACTGTGCGGCCCAGTTGGCCAGGAAGTCGACGAACTGCTCGCTGGTCAGGCGCTTGCCCTCGCCGGTGAGGTTGTACTTGCCGTTCTCGTAGAACTCGCTGGCCGCGACGTCGAGGCCGAGCAGGATGTCCTCGCCGGCCTTGTAGCCCGCCTTGCCGATCGCTTCGAGGATGGTTTCCAGCGCTTCCTCGTTGCTGCGCAGGTCCGGGGCGAATCCGCCCTCGTCGCCGACCGCGGTGCTCAGGCCGCGTCCCTTGAGCACCGACTTGAGCGCGTGGAACACCTCGGTGCCGGCTCGCAGGCTCTCGGCGAACGTGTCGAAGCCGACCGGCAGCACCATGAATTCCTGCAGGTCGACGTTGTTGTCGGCATGGGCGCCGCCGTTGATGATGTTCATCATCGGGACCGGGAGAGCAGGCGTGCGGCTTTCACCGGAAGTGCAGCCAGCGAGGTGCTGCCACAACGGCATCTTTTTCGACATCGCCATCGCGTGCGCATTGGCCATCGACACGCCCAGCAGCGCATTGGCGCCAAGCCGGCCCTTGTTCTCGGTGCCGTCCAGGTCGATCAGCCGGTGGTCGAGACCGGCCTGGTCGGCGCCATCGAAACCGGTCAGCGCCTTGGCAATCGCGCCGTTGACGTTCTCGACCGCCTTGCGCACGCCCTTGCCGAGATAGCGCGTCTTGTCGCCATCGCGCAGTTCGACCGCTTCCTTGCTGCCGGTGGAGGCGCCTGACGGCACCATCGCGCGGCCGAAGCTGCCATCGCTGAGGGTCACTTCGGCTTCGAGGGTGGGATTGCCGCGGCTGTCGAGGATTTCGCGGGCGTGGATCCTGGCGATCTGGGTCATGTATTTATTTCGTCTGACAGAAAGGGAAGTCGAGCGATATGGCAAGAGCTTTTTTTGCCGCGGATCTAAGCTGAAAAAGCGGATCAATCCTGGAAGCTATATCTGCGTTCATCGGCTTTGATCCGTGGCAAAACAGCTTCTAGGCATCGGATTCGAGAAAACCATTGCGCTTGGTCACTTCATCCAGCGCCATCAACGTCTCCAGCAAGGCGCGCATCTTCTGCAGCGGCCACGCGTTGGGGCCGTCGCTGAGCGCTTTGTCGGGATCGGGGTGGGTTTCCATGAAGATGCCGCTGATACCCACCGCCATGGCAGCACGCGACAGCACTGGCACGAACTCGCGCTGGCCGCCGCTCTTGCCGCCGGCGCCGCCGGGCAGTTGCACAGAGTGGGTGGCGTCGAAGACCACCGGGCAGCCGGTGTCGCGCATCACGCTCAGCGAGCGCATGTCCGACACCAGGTTGTTGTAGCCGAAGCTCGCGCCGCGTTCGCAGGCCATGATCTGCTCGTTGCCGGTGGCGCGCGCCTTGTCGGTGACGTGCTTCATCTCCCACGGCGATAGGAACTGGCCCTTCTTGATGTTGACCGGCTTGCCGGCGCTGGCGACCTTCTGGATGAAGTCGGTCTGCCGGCACAGGAATGCCGGCGTCTGCAGCACGTCCACGACCGAGGTCACCTCGTCGAGCGGGGTGTACTCGTGCACGTCGGTCAGCACCGGCACGTCGAGTTGCCGCTTCACTTCCGCCAGCACCTTCAGGCCTTCCTCCAGGCCGGGGCCACGGAAACTGGTGCCGGAGGTGCGGTTGGCCTTGTCGAAGCTGGACTTGAAGATGAAGGGGATGCCGAGCGCGCCGGTGATCTCCTTTAGCTGGCCGGCGACATCGAGCTGCAGCTGCATCGACTCGATCACGCAGGGGCCGGCGATCAGGAAGAACGGCTGGTCGAGGCCGATGTCGAATCCGCAGAGTTTCATGCAGCAATACCTCGTGCTGTTGCAGGAGCGGCTTCAGCCGCGAGCTTTTCGCACACGGCGAGGCCGGTGAGGGCATCGCGGCTGAAGACGCTCCTGCAAAAAGCCGTCATGCGCTGACTTCCTTCAACAATCGGCCACCGGCCTGCGCCTTGCGCTCGCGCGCGGCGCGGATGAAGCCGATGAACAGCGGGTGGCCGTCGCGTGGGGTCGAGAGGAATTCCGGGTGCGCCTGGCAGGCCAGGAACCACGGGTGCACGCTGCGCGGCAGCTCGATCATCTCCACCAGCAGGTCGTCCATCGACTTGGCCGAGATCACCAGCCCGGCGTCCTCCAACTGGGTGCGGTAGCGGTTGTTGAATTCGTAGCGGTGGCGATGGCGCTCGCCGACCACGTCCTGGCCGTACAGCTCGCGGGCCAGGGTGCCGGGCTTGAGGCGCTGCTCCTGCAGGCCCAAGCGCATGGTGCCGCCCAGATCGGAAGCCTCGTCGCGACGCTCTACATCACCGGTCGCCGTGCGCCATCCGGTGATCAGGCCGATCACCGGATGCGGGGTCGCCTTGTCGTTCTCGGTGCTGTTGGCGCCGTCCAGCCCGGCGACGTGGCGCGCGTAATCGACCACCGCGGCCTGCATGCCGTAGCAGATGCCGAAGTACGGAATGCCCTGCTCGCGCGCGTGGCAGGCGGTCAGCACCTTGCCTTCGAAGCCGCGATCACCGAAACCGCCCGGCACCAGGATGCCGTCGACGCCGGCCAGCGCCGCGGCGCCATCGCGCTCGACATCGCTGGATTCCAGCCACTTCAACGTCACCTTGGTGCGCTGGCGCAGGCCGCCGTGCCTGAGCGCCTCGGTGACCGACTTGTACGCGTCCTGATGGTCGACGTACTTGCCGACCACGCCGATCGTGACCTGGTCGACGGGGTGCTCGGTGGCATCCAGCACCGCGTTCCATTCCGACAGGTCGGCCGGGCCAACCTTCAGCTTGAGCCGCTCGATGATGAGTTCGTCGAGTTCCTGCTCGTGGAAACGAGCCGGCATCTTGTAGATGTTGTCGAGGTCGACCGCCGAGATCACCGCGCGCTCGGAAACATTGGTGAATGAGGCGATCTTGCGGCGCTCGCTGTCGGGCAGCGGCTGCTCGGAGCGGCACAGCAGGATGTCGGGCTGGATGCCGATGGAGCGCAGCTCCTTGACCGAGTGCTGGGTCGGCTTGGTCTTGAGCTCGCCGGCCGCGGCGATCCATGGCACCAGCGTGAGGTGCATGAACAGCGCGCCTTCCGGGCCACGCTCGCTGCGGATCTGGCGGATCGCTTCCAGGAACGGCAGCGATTCGATATCGCCGACGGTGCCGCCGATCTCGACCAGGCCGACGTCGAACCCGCTGGTGGCCTCGAAGATGCAGCGCTTGATCTCGTCGGTGATGTGCGGGATCACCTGCACGGTGCCGCCGAGGTAGTCGCCGCGACGCTCCTTGCGGATCACGTTCTCGTAGATGCGGCCGGTGGTGATCGAGTTCTTGCGGCTCAGGCGGGTGCGCACGTAGCGTTCGTAATGACCGAGGTCGAGGTCGGTCTCGGCGCCGTCGTCGGTGACATACACCTCGCCGTGCTGGAACGGGCTCATCGTGCCCGGGTCGACGTTGATGTAGGGGTCGAGCTTCATCATCGTCACGCGCAGGCCGCGCGCTTCCAGGATGGCCGCCAGCGAGGCCGCCGCAATACCCTTGCCGAGCGAGGACACCACGCCGCCGGTCACGAACACGAGCGGGGTGATGGACTTTGGGGGAGCCATGGGATTTGCTGCCGCTGGAAAGCCGTAGTTTAGCGGTTGGCCGGCTGCGCCGCGACCGCTTGACAGCGGTTGCCCAGGCGCAGGGCGCAAAGTCCGGGGGTTTCCGCCCACTGGCCTGAACCATCGACGCCGCTTCGCCCGATCCTTGGCAGGCAAGCGGCTTGACCACCCCCGCCCCCGTCGCCATCCTCGCCGCTCCGCTTCACCACCCCCTCGAGCGCTCTCGCCAGCATCCTGATGAACAACCGCTACAACGCCGCCGATATCGAAGTCCTGTCCGGGCTGGACCCGGTCAAACGCCGCCCGGGCATGTACACCGATACCACCCGCCCGAACCACCTGGCGCAGGAGGTGATCGACAACGCGGTCGACGAGGCGCTGGCCGGACATGCCCGCAACATCGAGCTGACCCTGCATGTCGACGGCAGTTGCGAGGTGTTCGACGACGGCCGCGGCATGCCGGTCGACATCCATCCCGACGAAGGCATCCCGGGCGTCGAGCTGATCCTCACCCGGCTGCACGCGGGCGGCAAGTTCAACAACCGCAACTACACGTTTTCCGGCGGCCTGCACGGCGTGGGGGTCAGCGTGGTCAACGCGCTGTCGACCCTGGTCGAGGTGCACATCCGCCGCGACGGCAACGAATACCGCATGACCTTCCGCGACGGCGACCGC
>JALZKJ010000114.1 GCA_030859305.1 Pseudomonadota bacterium
GGTGAAAGCCGGCGACACCAAGGGCTTCATCAAGGCCGCCAAGACCCGCCAATGGGATCGCGAACCGAAGGTGCGCACGCTGGCATGACGGCACTGGTTGCCTGAGCTTTCCCTCCACAGGACACCCGGCATGACCTAGCACACCATCGCCGTTCTCGTCGGCAGCCTGCGCAAGGACTCGCTCAACCGCCAGCTCGCCACTGCCCTCGCGCGCCTCGCGCCCGAGGGCTTCGAGTTCAAGCAACCGCGCATCGACGACCTTCCGCTCTACAACCAGGACAACGACGCCAATACGCACGGCTTCGTGAAGCGCCTCAAGGACGAGATCAGCGCCGCCAACGGGGTGATCTTCGTCACCCCCGAATACAACCGCTCCATCCCCGGCGGGCTCAAGAACGCCATCGACCACGCCTCGCGCCCCTACGGCCACAGCGCCTTCGCCGGCAAACCCGCCGGCGTCATCGGCGTATCCGTCGGAGCCATCGGCACCGCCTGCGCTCAGCAGCACCTGCGCTGCATCCTGGGTTACCTCGACATGCCCACCCTCGGCCAGCCGGAAGTATTCCTGCACGCCAAGGACGGCCTGTTCAACGGCGACGACATCGGCGAAGGCAGCCGCAAATTCGTACAGGGCTGGATGGACAAGTACGTCGCGTGGGTGGAGCAGGACACCGGCTGAGAACGCCGGACTCCTTCCCCTTCTTCCCTTGGGAGAAGCTGGCCCGCAGGATCGGATGAAGTTTTGGCGAAGCTACAGGGACCGCAACCAGCACGACTTTCGCCAACCCTCGGCCCCGTCTCGCGCCCCCGCAGCGTCATGCGGCTGAGACCAGCAGCGCGGTCCACGTCCTGGCCACGCAAGGACAGGCCGTTTCGCTATTCCCCCCACCACTTGCATCACCCGCTGCCAGTCGCTATATAACGTCCGTTATAACTACGGACACCGCCATGAAGCTCAAGATCACCACCATCGGCAATTCCGCCGGCGTCATCCTGCCCAAGGAGCTGCTGGCCCGCCTGCGCCTGCAAAAGGGCGACGAGCTGTACGCCCTGGAAACCCCCGACGGCATTCGCCTCACCGCCTTCGACCCTGAACTCGCCGCGCAGATGGAAGTGGCCGAGCGGATCATGCGCGAGCGCCGCACCCTGCTGCACAAGCTGGCGCAGTAGGGCACGGCCATGATCGTCTGGATCGAAAAACGTTTCGCAATCGCCATCCACGAGCGCCAGCTGGCCGAACATGGCGGCAGTGTCGGCGTGCGCGATGAAACCCTGCTGGACTCCGCCCTTGCGCGGCCCCAACAACTGCATGCCTACGGCGACCCGCCGCCGGATCTCGCCGATCTGGCCGCCAGCCTCGCCTTCGGCCTGGCGCGCAACCACCCCTTCATCGATGGCAACAAACGCACCGCCGCCGTCGCCTGCGAAACCTTCATCGTGCTAAACGGCGGCCTCGTGCAGGCCGACGACCTGGCGTTGTATCCCGTGTACATCGCCCTCGCCGAAGGCTCCCTGCCCGAACCCGACTTCGCCGCCTGGCTGCGCCGGCATATCCAGCTGAATCCCGCCGCCGACGTGCACGAGTCGAGCGCAGGTTACGCACGCTACGCGAGGGACCCGCCTCACCCGTTCTGATGCTCCCTCTCCAGCTCTCCTTTTCCCAAAGGAGGGAGGCCCGAGATGGCGACGTGGCTTGTTGATTGGTGGCTTGCCTGATTGATTGAATTCACGTGCCCGCGAGCGGCATGGGTGATTTCCCCGGCCCCGGCTGGGGGCGCTGCCGGATGGGATTGCACCACTCGCACGGAGAAGCTGACTGGTAGCGCGATCGCGCGCGTCCGCCGCCACCTCCGAGGTCCTTGCTCATGTCCCTTGTCCCCCGCCGCTTGAGTGCCACCCTGCTTGCCGCCGCCATTCTTGCCACCCCGTTGCTCGCCGATGCCCGCCGCCTGGATCTCCAGCTGGAGTCGATGATGGCGCTGCTCGCGCCGGGAGAACAGGTGGAGGTTGTTATCAGCTTCGACCAGACCGGCCCGATCACCGCTGCCCAGCGCCAGCGTCTGGACGCGCTCGGACTGACCGGCGTGACCTTGCGCAGCCTGCCGATCGCCGGCGCCCTCGCCACCCCCGCACAGGTGCAATCGCTGCTGGCGATGCGCGACGTACGCTCGGTCTGGCTCAACGCGCCAATGGAACTGGACAACCGCGAGGCCACCGCTCTGACCGGAGTCGACCGCCTGCGCACCGAAAGAGGGCTGCGCAGCAACGGCCTGCCGTATACCGGCCGGGGCATCGGCGTGGTCGTCAACGACTCCGGCGTCGACGGCAATCATCCCGACCTCAGGTACCCCGAACACGTCAAGCAGAACGTGCTGGCCCAGACCAACTTGCGCGCATTCAGCAACATGATGCCGATCACCTACCAGGAAAACGTCGCCGACACCGACATCGGCGGCGGTCATGGCACCCATGTCGCCGGCATCGTCGGCGGCAATGGCGCGGCCTCGCCGGGCGGCGAGTTTGAAGGCGTCGCCCCGGGCGCCGGCATCATCGGTTACGGCTCGGGCGCGGGATTGTTCATCCTCGACACCCTTGGCGGCTTCGACTATGCGCTGACCCACCAGGCGCAATACAACATCCGGGTGATCTCCAACTCCTTCGGCAGCACCAGCGATGTCGGCACCGCGTTCGATCCGGACCATCCGACCAACATCGCCACCAAGCGCCTGGCCGACCGCGGTGTGATCGTGGTGTTCTCCGCCGGCAACTCCGGCCCCGGCGAAGCCACCATCACCGGCAACTTCAAGAAGGCGCCGTGGGTGATCGCCGCCGCCGCCGGCGACAAGCAGGGCCGCTTGGCCGGCTTCTCCTCGCGCGGCGAGAACGGCCGCGGCGGCACCGTCGTGATCGACGGCGAGACCCTGCGTTGGGAAGATCGCCCCACCGTCACCGCGCCAGGCGTCGCCATCGTCTCGGCGCGCGCCACCGCCGGCGCCATCGACAAGACCGGCCTGCAGCGCGACGTCGAAGCGCTCGGCCCGGCGCTGGCCGCGCGCTATGCCACGTTGTCAGGCACTTCGATGAGCGCGCCGCACGTATCGGGCGTGGTCGCGCTGATGCTGGAGGCCAACCCCAACATGAGCTGGCGCGAGGTCAAGCAGATCCTGCAGGAAACCGCGACCAACCTGCCCGGCAACGAAGCCTGGGAAGCCGGCGCCGGTTACGTCAACGCCTACGCGGCAGTGGAGAAATCCCTCGGCAAGGGCAACTTCGGCAGCACCGTCAACGCCGCGCGCGCCTTCAACGCCAACGCCCGGGTCTCGACCGGTTCCAGCGTCAACTACCCCATCGACTTCAGCCCGGTCGGCCCGACCGGCGCGGTGCAGTTCCAGGTCGGCAGCGATACCGCCCTGATCAACGCGCGAGCCAACGTCGGCACCAATACCGTGGCGATCTCGCTGACCGATCCCAACGGCAAGCGCTACGGCTCGTCGATCGCCTTGCCCGTGCTCGGCCAGAACATCGCGGTGTCCGCGCCTGGCGTGGCCGGCACCTGGACCCTGACCGTGCGCGGCATCGGCTCGGTCTCGGGCACCAACCTCGACCCGGCACAGGTCACCAACGGCTACGGCGCGCCGGGCCGTGTCAACGTCAACGTCAAGCAGCTGCGCACCGACGGCTACAGCGGCCTAACTGATATCGGCACCCATCCGGCGCGCTCGTTCATAGAGTTCGGCGTGTCCAACCGGCTGGTCGATGCCTACCCCGACGGCCGCTTCCTCCCCGACCAGTCGCTGACCCGCGGTGAACTGGCCGACTACCTGCTGATGGGGACCGGCGTGCGCCAGAACCAGCCGCTGAGCGGCGCGTCGAGCTTCAGCGATATCGGCATCGCCAACCGGCTGTCGCCGTTCGCCGAGGCCGCCACCGCCGCGGGCGCCGCGCAACGCGACCTCAGCCATCGCCAGGCCGGCGTGATGGGCACCCTCAACGGTGCGTTCCGGCCCGCCGATGCGGTGACCCGGGTCAGCCTGGCCTACTCGCTGGTCCAGAGCCTCGGCCTGCAGGCCGCGGCGGCAGCCTCCAGCGATCCTTTGACCGTTTTGTCGAACGGCAAGCGCATCGCGATCGAGGACGCCGGGTCGATCCCGTCCAGCCTGCGCGGTTATGTGCAACTGGCGCTCGACCTGGGGTTGATCAACGCACGCTTCACCGTCGTCCAGGGCGAGTTCGACCTGCAACCGACCTTGAAGGCGTTTTTCGACCCGGGCAAGCCCGTCACCCGCGGCGCCTTCGCCGCCGCCACCAGCCGGTTGCTCGGGGTCTACGAGCAGTAAGCACACGCAGTAAGTACGCGCCAGAAAACGGACCAGCCTCCCCGGGGTCCATTGCGAAGCCCGCCGCTCCCCCGGCGGGCTTCTTTTTTGCGTCACGTGCCCCGCCCGACACGTCCATCAGCAGCGATGCGGCGCGGATTCCGGTCGATCCGGGAGGCGTGAGTGTCCGCCGTACCCCGGTGTATCCTCGACCTCCACCAAGACGGAGCAGCGCAATGAAGGCGATGGGCTGGGCGGGTTCGATGCGTGGGACATCCTGGATTGCACTGCTCATATGCGCGGCCGTCCTGGCATCGTGCGCCAGCGGGCCGCCGCGGCGCGTCTCCGAACCGTCCGCGAGCATCCAGCAACTCACCGTACGCGCGGACGGCAGCTGGTCGACCGAGCTGCGGATCGAGAATTTCAGCAGCATTCCTATGCGCTTCGAGTCGTTGAAACTCGCACTGACCGTCAACGAAGCGGCGGCCGGCGACCTGCAGGCGCAACCCGGGCTGACGATCGGCCCGGAATCGGCCGACATCATCACGGTGACCCTGGCGCCCGCCGCAGCGGCCAAGCTGGCGGTGGCCGATGCGCTGGCCGGTGGTCGCAGCGTGGCGTACTCGCTGGAAGGCCGCATCGGCGCGGCTCCGGACGAAGGCAGGTTGCGCGATTACGCCATTCAGCGCCGCAGTGCGTTGAGTCCCGCGCCAGGACTGCCTGGGGTACTGCGTTAAAGCCGGGAATAGCGCGCAAGGCATTGGCAATAGGAAATTACGCCACCGTGGTTGACGCTATTGCTGCGTTCCGCCGATGCACACGTTCGCCATGGCGAAATTCCATGCGGTGCGGAAACCTGCCAATCCCAAATCCCCAATCCTGCCTCTCGATTCCCGCTTCTCATTCCCGGATTCCACCATGAGCCGCTACAAAGCCCCGCTGACCGACATGCGTTTCGTACTGTTCGATGTGCTCGACGTCGAAACCCCGTTCCAGCAGATGGGCTTCACCGACGCCACCCGCGACGTGCTCGATGCGGTGCTGGAGGAAGGCGCGCGTTTCAACGAGACCGTGCTGGCGCCGCTCAACGCGATTGGCGATCGCATCGGCTGCAGCCATGACAAGGCGAGCGGCGCGGTCACCACGCCGCCGGGCTTCAAGCAGGCCTATGCGCAGTATGTCGACGGTGGCTGGGCCGGATTGACCGCGCCGGTCGAGTTCGGCGGCCAGGGCATGCCGCACGCGGCCGGCGTGCCGCTCAAGGAAATGATCGACGCCGCCAATCTGGCCTGGGGCAACTTTCCCCTGCTCTCGCACGGCGCCACCGAGGCATTGCTGGAACTCGGTGACGCGTGGCAGCAGGAGGTATTCCTCAAGCCGCTGGTCGAGGGCCGCTGGACCGGCACCATGTGCCTGACCGAACCGCACTGCGGCACCGACCTGGGCCTGCTGCGCACCCGCGCCGAGCCGCAGGATGACGGCAGCCACGCGATCACCGGCACCAAGATCTTCATCACCGCCGGCGAGCACGATTTCACCGACAACATCCTCCACCTGGTGCTGGCACGGCTGCCGGATGCGCCGGCCGGCAGCAGGGGCATCTCGCTGTTCATCGTGCCGAAGATCCGGGTCAACCAGGACGGCTCGCTCGGCGAACCAAACGCGATGCATTGCGGCAGCATCGAACACAAGATGGGCATCCACGGTTCGGCCACCTGCGTGCTGAACTTCGACGGCGCCCAGGCTTACGTCGTCGGACAACCGAACAAGGGGTTGGCAGGAATGTTCATTATGATGAACACCGCCCGCCTCGCGGTCGGCCTGCAGGGATTGGGCCTGTCGGATCGCGCGTTCCAGAACGCGCTGGCGTATTCGCGCGAGCGCCTGCAGATGCGTTCCTTGTCGGGGGCAAAGTTTCCCGACAAACCGGCCGATCCGATCATCGTCCACCCCGACGTGCGGCGCATGCTGCTGACCTGCAAGGCGCTGGTCGAAGGCGGCCGGGTGATGGGATACCACGGCGCGCTGCTGGTCGACATCGCCCACCACGCACCCGATGCGGCCGAGCGCGAACAGGCCGATGCGCTGCTCGGCTTCATGACCCCGATCGTCAAGGCCTGCCTGACCGAATGGGGCGTGGAATGCACCTACCACGCGCTGCAATGCTATGGCGGCCACGGCTACATCGCCGAGCACGGCATGGAACAACTCGCACGCGACGCCCGCATCACCACCTTGTACGAAGGCACCACCGGCATCCAGGCGCTGGACCTGTTGGGTCGCAAGATCATGCAATTGCAAAGTGCCGGGCTTCAGGTGCTGCTCGGCATGATCGACACGTTCTGCGCCGGCCATCAGGACAACGCCGCGGTCGCCGAATTCATCGCCCCGCTGCGCGCCAGGGCCGCCGAGTGGCAGCAGTTGACGATGCAGGTCGGCCAGCGCGCAGTCGCCAATGCCGACGAGGTCGGCGCGGCCGCCTACGACTACCTGATGTATTCGGGTTACGTCGCGCTCGCGTACTGGTGGGCGCGCAGCGTTGCGGCCAGCGAGGCGTCCACGCACTCCGACGCGTTCAAGTCAGGCAAGCGCGAAACCGCCCGCTTCTACTTCGCCCGGCTGCTGCCGCGCACGCAGGCGCATGCGGCTGCGATCGCCGGCGATGCCAGCACGCTGCTGGCGCTGCACGCGGACGCGTTCGACGCCTGACGGCAGCATTACCCTGTAGAGCGGAGCTTGCTCCGCTGCTCCATGGCAAAAAGCGAAGCCGAGCAAGCTCGGCTCTACGGCTTGCATGGGACGATGTCAGGAAGTCCCGCTCTACAAATCAGCCGGCAACACGAATCACCTGGCGACGGAGCAGCCGGGTCCACGCTGCCATTTGCCACAAAGCGGGTTATGCTCGGGCCTCAATGGAGACCGACAGAGCGACGTTGCGCTTGCTTCGGGCTGGAATCGCCGCCGAGATCGATCGACGCGGTCCGGCCTCCGTCGACTTCACTCCGCAATTCGACGGCACCCCCGGCCCGCGACCGGTTTCGCGCAATCCCATCGAACGCCTGAATTCGGTCCGGCTGTTGTCGCTGGATGCGCATGGTCGCGTGCTCGACTGGATCAACTGGCAGGACGCGACCTGCCTGTATGTGCGCGGCGCGGTCGCCTGGACCCTCGGCGATCCCTGCCTGCAGGTGCATGGCGGCACCAGCCGCATGACCGGCGAACAGAGCCTCATCGAATTGCACCCGATCGTCGCCGCGCGCGGTCATGCGCGCGCGCATGCGCTCGATCCGACCCCGGCGCTGACCAACGCCGCATTGTTCGCCCGCGACAGTTACCTGTGCCTGTACTGCGGCCATTCGTACAACCGCCCGCACCTGACCCGTGACCACGTCAAGCCGGTGTCCAAGGGTGGCCGCGACATCTGGGAGAATGTCGTGGCCGCCTGCTTCGGCTGCAACTCGCGCAAGGGCAACCGCAGCCCTCAGCAGGCCAACATGCCGCTGCTGGCAGTGCCGTACCGGCCGAGCTGGATCGAGCACCTGATTCTCTCGAACCGTAATATCCTCGCCGACCAGATGGCGTTCCTTCGCACCCAGTTGCCGAAGAAAAACGCCCGCTCGCAGGCCTGACCCGCGTCCGCCTGCGACGTGCTCCGGTTCAAGCTTGGATCAAGAAAACCAGATCGATCCTGCCTCCTCGAGCAACAAGTGCCGAACTGCGCGCACTTGCGACGCAGCGCGCGCGTTGACGCGCGCGGCAGGCTCCGCAACACTTCGGAACCTCTGCAAGAAACCACCGGACCCCACGATGCCCCTGACCCTCGGCCTGACCGGCATGGACCCGGCGACGGAAACCGCCCTCAAGGCGGCCTTCGCAGACGCCAATGCGCGCCTCGGCGGGCATTGGCAACTGGTGCCCGACCAGCAGGCCGCGCATGTGGTGGTCGACATGGACAGCATGTACGGGCCTATGAGCTGGCTGCGCCTGCACGCCGCTGGCAAGACCGTGATCGGGCTTACTGCCGGGATGCGCACCCAGGCCGATCATCGACTGCCGCAGCCGGTCAGCGTCGATACGCTGGCCGAGCTCCTGGAGCTGATCGCTGAGGAATCCGGCGAATCGTTGACAGCGGTCACCGAGCCTGCCGCTGCGGAGCCTGCAGCCACGCCCGCCGCAGAGCCAGCACCGGTCCCCGTCGAGGCGGTCGGCCCATCGGTTCCACCCGCCGGCCTGTCCCCGGCGCCGCAACCGCAGCACCAGCTGCCCGAGGAAACCCCGACGGTCGACGAAGAAGCATCGCCATCGACCGAACCGGACATGAGCGCGGTTCTCCCACCCGACGTCACGCTCCCCGCGCACGCCGCCGCGCAAGTCGAGCCGCTGCCCGTACCCCCCGAACCTCCGCGCACCCTGCTCGCCTGGCTGGTACGGGGCCAGCTGAAAGGTCGCGTCCGCTTCTGCACCGGCGGCAACGCGCTGTTGATCGATGCCGACCAGCGCCAGTACATCGGCCCGGCCGCGCTCAAACCGTTGGCTAGCCACTTCGAGCGCGAAGCCGGCGACGAGGATTTCGAACCCGTCGATGAAGCAGCCTGGGACAGCGTGAGTGCCGCCAGCGCCCCACAACCCCTGGCGAGACTGGTCTGGTTCGGCGCCCTGCTGGCCGGCAAGGGACAACTGGTGCCGGGCTTCGATCCCGAAGCGCGCTACCAGATGCTCAAGTGGCCACAGACCGAGCGCGAATACCCCAAACATTTCCGCGTCGCCACCGCGATGATGAAAGGCCCGTCGACGCTGGCCGATATCGCCGCCGCCAGCAGCGTGCCGCTCGCCGATGTCACCGATTTCGTCAACGCCAACCTCGCGACCGGGTTTGCCGATGTCGAGCACATCCCCGAACCGGAACCCGAACCCGCCAAGCCCACCGGCCTGTTCAATCGCCTGCGCGGCCGCTGATCTACCGTGTGCTGGCGGGTAAAGGATCGAGTCTCCCGCTTGTGTAGAGTCGAGCTCGCTCGACTGCTCCTAGCGTGATGAAGGAAGCAGCGAAGCAAGCTCCGCACTACAGGGATTGCGAGTAGGCAACCCTTCTCCATGCTGCAAGTGGCAATCCCCCTCGGTAACCGACTGAACAAAACCGGCCGCGCGCCTTGCCCGGCCCGGGCGCGGGCGGGACAATTGCCGACCAGCCGTTACCCTGCGATGTAATGATCGATCCGCAACGCTATCCGCGCCTGTCCCGCATCGCCGTCCCTGCCGACCTTCGCGAGTTTCCCGAAGACGAGCTGCCGGCGATCGCCGATGAATTGCGCGCTTACCTCATCGAGCAGGTCGCGCAATCGGGCGGCCACTTCGGCGCGGGTCTGGGCGTGATCGAACTGACCGTCGCCCTGCACTGGTTGTACGAGACGCCGATCGACCGCCTGGTCTGGGATGTCGGCCACCAGTGCTACCCGCACAAGATCCTCACCGGCCGCCGCGACGAGATCCATACCGTCAAGCAGATTCACGGCATCGCGCCGTTCCCCAAGCGTGAGGAATCCGAATACGACACGTTCGGCGTCGGCCACAGTTCGACCAGCATTTCGGCCGCGCTCGGCATGTCGATCGCCACCATGCAGGCCGGCGATGATCGCAAGGTCGTCGCGGTGATCGGTGACGGTGCGATGACCGCGGGCATGGCGTTCGAGGCGCTCAACCACGCCGGCGGCATGGACCCCGAGCCCAACCTGCTGGTGGTGCTCAACGACAACCAGATGTCGATTTCCGAGAACGTCGGCGGGCTGACCCAGATGCTCGGGCGGCTGACCGGCAGCCGCACGCTCAACGCGCTGCGCGAAGGCGGCAAGAAGCTGCTCGGCGACAAGAACAAGCCGGCGGCGAAGTTCGTGCGGCGTTGGGAGGAGCACTGGAAAGGCATGTTCGTGCCCTCCACGCTGTTCGAGGAAATGGGTTTCCATTACACCGGGCCGATCGACGGTCACGACCTGCCCGCACTGCTCGCGGCGATGAAAACCCTCAAGACCCTCAAGGGCCCGCAATTGCTGCACGTCATCACCACCAAGGGCAAGGGTTACCAACTTGCCGAGGGCGACCAGATCGGCTACCACGCTGTCGGCCCGTTCGATCCGTCGATGGGCCTGGTCAGCAAGCCCGGGGCGAAAAAGCCGACCTACACCGACGTGTTCGGCGACTGGATCTGCGACATGGCCGCTGTCGAACCGAAACTGCTGGCGATCACCCCGGCAATGCGCGAAGGCTCCGGCCTGGTGCGCTACAGCCAGGAATACCCGACCCGGTACTTCGACGTCGCCATCGCCGAGCAGCACGCGGTGACGCTGGCCGCCGGCATGGCCTGCGAGGGTGCCAAGCCGGTGGTGGCGATCTACTCGACGTTCCTGCAGCGCGGCTATGACCAGCTGGTGCACGACGTGGCGATCCAGAACCTCGACGTGCTGTTCGCGCTCGACCGCGGCGGCGTGGTCGGCCCGGACGGCGCCACCCACGCGGGCAACCTCGACCTCAGCTACCTGCGCTGCGTGCCGAACATGCTGGTGATGGCGGCGTCGGATGAAAACGAATGCCGGCAGATGCTCAGCACCGGCTATCGCCACCCCGGTCCGGCCGCGGTGCGTTACCCGCGCGGCACTGGACCGGGCATCGCGGTGCAGCCGACACTCGACACGCTGCCGATCGGCAAGGCCGAGGTCCGCCGTCGTGGCGCGCGCATCGCGCTACTGGCGTTCGGCGCGCTCGTGCCGGCGGCTGCCGTCGTCGGCGCCGAGCTGGGACTTACCGTGGTCAACATGCGCTTCGTCAAACCACTCGACCGCGCGTTGATCCTCGAACTGGCCGCTAGCCACGAAGGGCTTGTCACCCTGGAAGACAATGTGGTCGCCGGCGGCGCTGGCAGCGGCATCGCCGAACTGCTGGCGGCCGAAGGCGTGCTGCTGCCGATTCTGCACCTCGGCCTGCCGGACG
This sequence comes from Pseudomonadota bacterium, assembly GCA_030859305.1. GTDB lineage: Bacteria > Pseudomonadota > Gammaproteobacteria > Xanthomonadales > Xanthomonadaceae > Lysobacter_K. The sequence goes on from JALZKJ010000114.1 coordinate 11,298, forward strand.
AGTTCCAGCATCACGCCAGCCGCGAGGACCTGTTGAGCGAAGCCGGCCTCGACAGCGCCGGCATCCGCGCGTCGCTGCTGCGACGCTGGCCCGATCTTGCCGAGCCGCAGCCGCGAAGCGCGGTGGTCTGACCATGCTTTGCAACTGATCAGGCTTTGCAACTGATCAGGCTTCGCCAGGCACGCTTGGCCTTACCAGCGGGTTACTCGGGCACAACCACTTCGTAACCCCTTTCCTTCAACCTGGCCAGCAGGCCGTCGGCGTCGAGCAGGTCCGCCATCGGCAGGGTCGCGAAACTGGTGCTGTTGGCGGCCAAGGCCGCTTCGGCCGCCTCCAACCATTGTGCCTGGCTGCGTGCCATGCCTTCGCCCATGCCCATCGAACGCGCCGCCTCGGTTTGCGCCAGTGCTTCCCAGCACGGCACCAGGCTGGCGTAATTGAACAGGCGCGTTATCTCGGCGATGTCTCCGATGGCCCAGGCATTGGCGCGTTGCGCCGCGCTGGCGACGTCCGCTTCCAGACGATCCAGGATGTTGCGGAAGCACTGCACATCGTTGACCTCGGCTTGCGCAAAAGACCGGGCCAGGCGTTTGGGATCCTCGATCTTCCGGCGTACGTGGGTCGAGGTCTGCTTGACCCCGTGCTGCTTGACCAACTCGTTGACCCGCTTGCCGACTCCCGTGGAAGGGGTCAGCCCGGCGCGCTTGATGGCCGCCTCGTACAACTCGGCAGCGGCAAAGACCGGTCGCCGTTTCTCGATGTCCCGGTCCTTGCCCAGGTAGATCGGTTTGAGCGCCAACCAGCGCGCGTACAGATCGGGTGGCAGTACGTCCTGCAATTCCTTGCCGTCGGGGTTGTTGCGGGCCCGCAGCATGGTCGGCATCGCGAACGCCATCTTGAACATGCCCGAAACACCCACGTCGCCGACGAAACCCGGCCGGCCGATGATTTCCTGCGACTTCGCGATCACGCTCTCGGCCTCGGGCGAGTACCAATCCATCCGCTTCGGCACCGGACTGACTGTCCCGAGAATCCACAAGGCATGCTCGCCCTTGCTGACCTTCCACAGCGCCGGTCCCGACTGCAGGCCACTGACCAGGACCACGTCGATATCGACGATGCGCTCTTCCGCGCCGGGGTCGCGTACGAGATTCGGTGCCGGTGCCGGTGCCGGAAGTGTCTCTATCGTCGACGCGGATAGCGCCGTCAGGGCTGCGGTCGCGTGCACGACGCCCGGACTCAGGGCCGGCGTCAACGCCAGCAAACACCAGAACATGCTTCGCATCTTTGAAACTCCATTTCATCGAGGGGACACCCACCATCCAGGGCTGAACCCAGCGCCTGCGGATACACGCCGCATTGTGATCGCAGGCGGCAGCCGGAGTTCAATCCGCCATCCTGCACGGGGTATCCAGTGGCCTTTCCGCGTTCAAAAAGCAAAACGCCCGGAAGACCGGGCGTTTCAGATGCCACCAGAATTGGTCGGGACGGCCGGATTTGAACCGACGACCCTCTGCCCCCCAGGCAGATGCGCTACCAGGCTGCGCTACGCCCCGACGTGT
>JALZKJ010000018.1 GCA_030859305.1 Pseudomonadota bacterium
GGCTGCCACCTCGCGCCGCAAGGCCAGTCCATCGCCCTGCAGCCATGCATCGGCAAGCCCCGGATGACCGCGCGCGGCGTCCAGCGCCTCGGCAGCCGCGGCATCGGCATGACCCTGCGCGCTTAACCAGGCCAGCGCTTCTACCTGCGGTGGCAGGCGGAACTCGACGCGCTGGCAGCGGCTGCGGATCGTCGCCGACAGCCGCGCCGGGTGCGCGCTGACCAGCCACAGGTAACGGCCCGGGACCGGCTCCTCCAAGGTCTTGAGCAAGGCATTGCTGGCGGCGTGGTTGATCGAATCGGCGGGATCGATGATTGCGATCCCGGCGCCGCCGTACTGCGTTGTCAGCGCCAACTGTTCCGACAACCTGCGGATCTGTTCGATGACGATTTCGCCGCGCAACTTCGGCGGCCGTACCTTCTGGTTGACCTCGAAACCGATGAAATCCAGGTCCGGATGGACCGAATGCCCAAAGGGATGCGCCAGCGTGCCGTCCGGCCGCAGTTCGGCCGGATCGGCCTGGCTGCGGTTGCCGAACAGCCGACAACCACGGCATTGGCCGCAGGGCTCGCCGTCCGCGCCGCGATCCGTGCACAACAGCCGCTGCGCCAGACGTTCTGCGACCGCGCGTTTGCCCAGTTGCGCCGGCCCGCAGAACAGCAGGCCGTGGCCGAGTCGGCCGGCATCGATCGCGGCGGCGGCCTGTTGATAGACGCGTTGTTGCCATGGCGCGAACGCGATCGGGACGGCGCTCATCGCACGCCATCCACGTGCGCGCGCAGATGCGTGATCGCCTGAGCAGCGATGGCCTCGATCGATGTCGTGGCATCGACCACGCGGAATCGCTGCGGATCGGCTTGCGCACGGGATAGGTAACTGGCGCGCACGCGTTCGAAAAAATCGTGGCGTTCGCCCTCGATCCGGTCAGCAGTGCCGCGTCCGCGTGCGCGTTGCAGGCCGAGCGCGACCGGAACGTCGAGCAACAGGGTCAGCGCCGGCGCGATGCCGACCACGCGGGCTTCCAATACGGCAATGAACGCTGCATCGAGCCCACGGCCGCCCCCCTGGTAGGCGTAGCTGGCATCGGTGAAGCGGTCGCTGATGACCCACGCGCCGCGTTGCAATGCCGGCACGATGGTCTCTCGGACATGCTGCGCGCGTGCGGCGAACATCAGCAGCAGCTCGGTTTCCGCTGCGGGCGGCTCATGCCGGGTGTCGAGCAGGAGACCGCGGATCTGTTCGGCCAGCGGCGTGCCGCCGGGTTCACGCGTGCAGACGACTTCGACATCGTCAGCTTCGAGCCATGCACGCATCGCCACGAGCACCGTCGACTTTCCGGCGCCCTCGCCGCCTTCCAGGGTGATGAAACGCGGGTACGTCCGCAGCGTCATTGGGTCGACTGCGGCGGGAACATTTCGCGATAACGCTGCACGTACTCGCGGACCGCGGCGTTGTGCTCCTGCAGTGTGCGCGAGAACACATGGCGCCCGCTGCCGTCGCCGACCGCGACGAAATACAGGGTGTCGCCTTCAGCCGGATTGGCCACCGCGTTGAGCGCGTCGACGCCCGGCATCGCGATCGGCGTCGGCGGCAGGCCGTCGCGGGTGTAGGTGTTGTAGGGCGTGTCGGTGAGCAGGTGGTTGCGACGGATGTTGCCGTCGTAACCCGGGCCGATGCCATAGATCACGGTCGGGTCGGTCTGCAGGCGCATGCCGATCTTCATGCGGCGTTCGAACAGGCCGGCGATCTGCGGCCGCTCGGAGGCGATGCCGGTTTCCTTCTCGACGATCGAGGCCATGATCAGCATGTCTTCCGGCGTCTTCAGCGGCGTGCCGGGGTCGCGCTGCTCCCAGGCGGCCGCCAGCGCGCGCTCCATCGCCGCATGCGCGCGCGCGAGCAGGTCCAGGTCGCTGTCGCCGCGGGTGTACAGGTAGGTCTCGGGCAGGAAGCGGCCTTCCGGATGCTGGCCGGGCTGCTCCAGGGCCTTCATCAGTGCCGCGTCGTCCAGTTGCGGGGCTTCCTGCTGCAACGGCGCCGCCTTGGACAGCGCCGCGCGCAGTTCGCGGATGTTCCAGCCTTCAACGATGGTGAAGCGGTGGCTGATCACCTTGCCGTCGCGCATCGCGACCAGCAACTCGCGTGGCGAGGTGCCCGGCACGAGCGCGTACTCGCCGACATGCAGGCGGCCGGCGGCACCGAGCTCCTGTGCCAGCACCCGCCACTGGATTTCCTCGCCGTCGCCGACGCCGGCCTGGCGCAACTTGCCCAGCACCACCGGCAGCGAGTCGCCCGGTTCGATGATCACGCTTTCGCCAGCCTGCAATCCCGATAGCGGTGCGTCGGCGAAGCCGGTGTAGCGCTGCCACAGCACGAACGCCGCGGCGGCCGATGCCAGCAACACGATCAGGAATACGAAGCCGAAAATCCGGCCGATACGATGTTTTCGGGGCTGAGTCACGACACCTCCGTGTCGATGGCGAATGCGGGATGGTGGGCGCCCAGGTCGCGTTGCACGGCGATCACCTGCGGATGCGGCGACCACGTGCGCGTGCCCAGGCGCGCGACGCCGAGGATACCGCGCACCGCGTTGCACAGGAAAACCGCTTGCGCGATTTCGACATCGGCATCAGTCACGCGAACCTGTTTTGCCTGCAAGCGCGCGATCGCCCACGCGCGGCACACGCCGGCGATACCGGAACGGTCGACCTTTGGTGTGATCCAGCCCTCATCGGACAGCAGGAACAGATTGGCCGCGGTGGCGCAGATCACGTCGTCTTCGGTGCTGCGCATCAGGCCTTCGTCGGCATCACGTTCCAAGTCGGCCAGCGCGTTCCATTCGGCGCGGGCCAGAATCTGTTCCAGCCGATTGCAATGCTTGATGCCAGCCAGCGCCGGCTGTATGGCCAGGCGCGTCGCGCACCAGCGCAGGGTCAGGCCTTCGCGCGGCATGGGGGCCGGCACAGGATGCGTCGACAGCGTCCAGGTCGGCAGCGACTGCGCTGGCGGCGCATAGCCGCGACCACCCTCGCCACGGCTGACGATCAACTTGAGCACGCCATCGCCACCGTCGAGCAGCGCTTCGGCTTCACCGCGCACCTGTGTTTCCACCGGCAGCGCCAACCGCAGACGCTGCGCGCCATCGCGCAGCCGCGTCCAGTGCGCATCCCACCACGGCAACCTGCCACGGTGCGCGCGCATCGTCTCGAACAGCCCGTCGCCATAGGCGAAGCCGCGATCGTGCGCGGGCAACGCGGCGACCCGCCCGCTACCGACGAAGATGCGCAGGCTCATGCCTGGACTCCCAGCGCGTGCAGCATGCCGCGCGCCTTGGCTCGGGTTTCATCGAGCTCGCGCTGCGGATCGGAGTCGGCGACGATGCCGGCGCCGGTGCGGAAGCGTAAAACGTCGCCTTCGAGCTCGGCGCTGCGGATCAGGATGTTGAGGTCCATGTCGCCGTCGCGGTTGAGCCAGCCCATCGCGCCGGTGTAGGCGCCGCGGCCGACGGTTTCCAGCTCGGCGATGATCTGCATGCAGCGCACCTTCGGACAGCCGGTGATGGTGCCGCCGGGGAACGTCGCCCGGATCACCTCACCCGGCGTCACGCCTTCGCGCAGGCGACCGCGCACGTTGCTGACGATGTGGTGCACGTGCGCGTAGGTCTCGACCGTCATCAGTTCGTCGACTTCGACGCTGCCGGGCGTGCATACCCGGCCGAGGTCGTTGCGCTCCAGATCGATCAGCATCACGTGCTCGGCGCGCTCCTTGGGATGGCCGACCAGCTCGCGGATGCGCGCGCTGTCGTCGTCGCCGGCAATGCGCGGCCGGGTGCCGGCGATCGGCCGGGTTTCGACCACGTCGCCGCGCACCGAGACCAGTCGCTCCGGCGAGGCGCCGACCACCGCCCAGCCGTCACCGGCGAACACTCCGGCGAACGGCGCCGGATTGTGGTTGCGCAGGCGCTGGAACAGCGCCGCAGGATCCAGCGGCGCATCAAAGCCGGCCTGCCAGCCGCGTGACAGGTTGACCTGGAACACGTCGCCGGCGGCCAGGTAATCCAGCACCCGCATGACACCCCCGGTGTAGCGCTGTGGCGCCTCCTCGTCGATCGTGTGCGGTGCTTGCCACGGCGGCAACGGCGCCAGTCCACGGGCCGACGCGAGGTCATGTTCGACCCGATCAAGCAGCGCGGCGTGCGCGGGCTCGGCGATCACCATGCACTCGCCCGTCGCGTGGTCACGCAGCACCGCCGCTGGGCAACGCAGGGCCAGCGCGACCGGCAGGCTGCCGATGGCGGGTGGCAACCGCAACACCGGTTCCACCTGCGCGGCCAGCTCGTAACCCAGCAGTAGCGCCCAGCCGCCGCGAAACGGCCAGCGTGGTTCGTCGCGCGCGAGTTGCTGGTCTCGCCAGGCGCGGTCGAGCGCATCGAGGAAGCCACCATCGACCGTGCGGCCATGCTGATCGCGCGTGTGGCCATCGGCAGCAAGTTGCAGCGATGTGCCATCGGCCGCCAGCAGCAGGTCCCAGCGACCCTGCGCGGTGCCGTGGGCACTGGATTCGAGCAGCATCGGGTAGCACTGCGGCGCCTGTCTGTGCAGGTCCAGCAGGTCGATGGTCGAGGGCAGTGCGCGGGTCAGCAGCATCGGATGGGCATCAAGGCCGCGGCTTGTGATCTGGCTGCTTCCCCTTGCGAAAATCAGGGGAGGCAGGGTGGAGTCGGGCATCGCGTTGCCGCGCGCGGGAAAGCGACCTTCCACCCTCCCCTGCTTCACTAGGGAGGGGCAGGAAGCGAAATCAGATGCGCTTGAACACCAGCGTGCCGTTGGTGCCGCCAAAGCCGAAACCATTCGACACCGCGACATCGACCTGCGCCTCGCGGGCGACATTGGGCACGTAGTCGAGGTCGCAGCCTTCGCCGGGCTCGTCGAGGTTGATCGTCGGCGGAATGATGCCGGTGTGCAGCGCCATCACCGAGAAGATCGCCTCGGCGCCGCCGGCCGCGCCGAGCAGATGGCCTGTCATCGATTTGGTCGAGCTGACCATGGTCTTGTAGGCGTGGTCGCCGAACGCGCGCTTGATCGCCAGGGTCTCGGCCAGATCGCCCAGCGGCGTCGAGGTGCCGTGCGCGTTGAGGTAACCAACCTGGTCGGCATTGACGCCGGCGTCGTTGAGCGCGACGGTCATGCAGCGCGCCGGGCCTTCGCCGTTCTCGCTCGGCGCGGTCATGTGGAAGGCGTCGGAGGTCGCGCCGAAGCCGGCAAGCTCGCAATAGATGCGCGCGCCGCGCGCCTTCGCGTGTTCGTACTCTTCCAGTATCAGGATGCCGGCGCCATCGCCAAGCACGAAGCCGTCGCGGTCCTTGTCCCACGGCCGGCTGGCCCTGGCCGGCTCGTCGTTGCGGGTCGACATCGCCTTCATCGAACAGAAACCACCGACCGAGGTCGGCGACGAGCCGCGTTCGGCGCCGCCGGCGATCATCACGTCGGCATCGCCGTACTGGATCATCCGCATCGCCATGCCGATCGAATGGTTGGAGGTCGCGCAGGCGGAGACGGCGGAGAAATTCGGGCCCTTGATGCCGGTCAGCAGCGACACCTGCCCTGGCAGCATGTTGATGATGGTGCTGGGCACGTAGAACGGCGAGATCTTGCGCGGGCCGCCCTGGTGATACTTGATCGTCTGCTCCTCGATGCCGAGCAGGCCACCGATGCCGGAACCGATCAGCGCGCCGATGCGCTCGGCGTTGGCATCGTCCACCGTCAGGTCGGCATCGCGCATCGCCATCAGCGACGCGGCCACGCCGTAATGGATGAATTCCTCCATCTTGCGGGCGTCTTTCGCCGACACCCATTGGGTGATGTCGAAATCGCGCACCTCGCCGGCGATGCGGGTGGTGAACGCGGACGCATCGAAGTGGGTGATGGGGCCAATGCCGGAACGGCCGTTGACGATCCCGTCCCAGCTGCTGGCCAGGTCATTGCCCAGCGGCGAGACGATGCCAAGACCGGTGACCACTACGCGTCTGCTTGAAGCAGGCCGGACGGCAGGAAGATTCGACATGAAGAGCTCCAGCTACGGATGCCGGCGCGCCGCCGGCCTGGGAACATGACTGGGAACACGAAGCGTCATGACCGAGGGTGTGCCACCCCGATTCGCTCGCCTCACTTATCAAAAACACGGGGCCGCAATGCGGCCCCGTGTGGCGTTGCAGGGAGCGTGTCGGCCGATACCGATGAATGGCCCGGCGTGACCCGTTCCCGAGGGCGCATTACGACTTGACGTGGGTCTTGACGTAATCGATGGCTTGCTGCACCGAGGTGATCTTTTCGGCTTCCTCGTCCGGGATCTCGCACTCGAACTCTTCTTCGAGCGCCATCACCAGCTCGACGGTGTCGAGCGAGTCCGCGCCGAGATCGTCGACGAACGAGGCGTTGTTGGTGACGTCCTCTTCCTTGACGCCAAGCTGTTCGACCACGATTTTCTTGACGCGCTCTTCGATGCTGCTCATTTGCTTCACTCCTCCCGAACGGGATTTTTCGATGGAATAGTCTAATGGAATCACAAGCCTCCGCGCATACCGGCGAAAGCCCTTTTGCATCAAGCGTTTACAGTTACCTGCAGGGCGATGCGCGGGTAAATCACGCCATATGCATGCCGCCGTTGACATGCAGGGTCTCGCCGGTGATGTAGGCCGCCGATGGCCCGGCCAGAAACGCCACCGCGCGCGCAATGTCGGCCGGATCGCCGAACCGGCCCAACGCGATCTGGCCGAGCATCGCATTCCTGGTGTCGTCGGGCAGTGCACGGGTCATGTCGGTGTCGATGAAACCGGGCGCGACGACGTTGACGGTGATGCCGCGGCTGCCTATCTCGCGCGCCATCGACTTGCTGAAGCCGATGATGCCGGCCTTGGCCGCGGCGTAGTTCGCCTGGCCGGCGTTGCCGGTCACCCCAATCACCGAGGCGATGTTGACGATTCGGCCCTTGCGCGCCTTCATCATCGAGCGCATCACCGCCTTGCTGGTGCGGAACACGCTGGTCAGGTTGGTGTCGAGGATCGCCTGCCAGTCCTCGTCCTTCATCCGCATCAGCAGGTTGTCGCGGGTGATGCCGGCGTTGTTGACCAGGATCGAGATCGCGCCGATGTCCTTGCCGATGCCGTCGATCAGCGCATCGATCGAGGCGGCGTCGCTGACGTCGAGCATGCGGCCGTGGCCGCCATGGGCTTGCAGGCGTACGCCGATCGCCTGCGCGCCGGCTTCGGTGGTCGCGGTGCCGATCACGGTCGCGCCCTGTGCGGCCAGTTCATCGGCGATCGCCGCACCGATGCCGCGGCTGGCGCCGGTGACGAGGGCGATTTCTCCAGTGAGAGCCGCGCCGGTCACTGATTGGGTCATGTGAAAGATCCTTGAAGCGGTTTGGCCGCAGATCAGATCCGAAAATGCAGATCAAATCATGAGCAGCTCAAACCAGAAAAAACACTATCTGCATTCATCCGGGTAAATGCGCGGCAAAAAAATCAGGCTTTCCAATCAACCAACGCAGCATCGAAGTAGGCCGATGTACCGAGCGCGCGCGCATCGATCGATTTGTCGATGCGCTTGATCAGGCCGGTGAGCACCTTGCCGGGGCCACATTCGGCGATGCGGGTGGCGCCGCCGGCGGCCAGCGCCTGGACGCACGAAGTCCACTGCACCGGCAGGTAGAGTTGGCGCACCAGCGCATCGCGGATCGACTCGATGCCCTCATGCACTTCGCCGTCGACGTTCTGCACCACGGGCAGTGTCGGCGCATGCCATTGCATGTCCTTCATCGCTTCGGCCAGACGGTTGGCCGCCTCGCGCATCAGCGGCGTGTGCGACGGCACGCTGACCGGGAGCTTGACCGCCTTGCGCACGCCGCGCTCGGCGAGTTGGGTAAGCGCCTGGTCGACGGCTGCAGCATGTCCGCCGATCACGATCTGCCCCGGCGAGTTGTAGTTGGCCGGCACCACCACGTCCTGGCCGGACACCGCGTTGCAGACTTCCTCGACCAGGCCGTCTTCGGCGCCGAGCACCGCGGCCATGGCACCGGTGCCGGTCGGCGCGGCATCCTGCATGAGTTGACCGCGCAGCCGCACCAGCCGCGCCGCATCGTGCAACGACAGTGCGCCAGCCGCGACCAGCGCGCTGTATTCGCCAAGGCTGTGCCCGGCCAGTTGCGCCGGCAGCAAGCCGCCGCGCGACTGCCACAGACGCCACACCGCGACCCCTGCGGCCAGCAATGCCGGCTGGGTGAACTCGGTGCGATTGAGCTGGTCGTCGGGACCGTCCTGGCTGATTGCCCACAGGTCGGCGCCAGCGCCCGCGCTGGCCTCGTCGAAGGTGGCGGCGACCAATGCATGCGACTGCGCGAGTTCCGCGAGCATGCCAGGCGACTGCGAACCCTGGCCGGGAAACACGAATGCGAGATGTGGATCGGTGCGCGTGTCGGTCACTCGACAGCCCCTGCGTGGACAACGAGACATGATACGAGCGAACGCGCTTTCGCGTCTGTACCCGCGCGTACAGTTCGATTCAAGGGCGCGAAATCGAATGCCAGCCATACCGCCCGCAGGAACACGAGCGGATTTTGGTGGACCTGAGCTTGCTCCGCGGCCGTTTGCTTGGCCGGCTATCGCGGATGCCGGGCAGGCTCGGCTCTACAGATGCGGCCGAGTCAATACCGCAGCAGCGCCGAGCCCCAGGTGAACCCGCCACCGAAAGCCTCCAGCAGCAGCAACTGCCCGCGCTGAACCTTGCCGGTGCGCACGGCTTCGTCCAGTGCCAGCGGCACCGAGCCTGACGAGGTGTTGCCGTGTTTGTCGACGGTAACGACCACGCGTTCCATCGGCATGTCCAGCCGCTTGGCGGTGGCTTCGATGATGCGCAGGTTGGCCTGGTGCGGGATCAGCCAGTCGATCTCGTGGCGATCCAGACCGTTGGCTGCGAGTGTTTCCTCGACCACCGAATCCAGCGCCTTGACCGCATATTTGAACACTTCGTTGCCGATCATCAATACCTTTACCCCGGCGTTGTGTTGCTCGGGCTTGAAGCCGACCGACACGCCGACCGGGTTCCACAGCAATTCCTTCTTGCCGCCATCGGCATGCAGATGGGTGCTGAGAATGCCGGTTTCGTTGTCGGCCTTGAGCACCACAGCGCCGGCCCCGTCGCCGAACACCACGCAGGTGCCACGGTCGGACCAGTCGAGCATGCGCGTCAGCGTTTCCGCACCGACCACCAGCACGGTTTTCGCGGCGCCGGAACGAATGAACTGGTCGGCGACCGTCAGTGCATAGATGAAACCAGAGCACGCCGCATTGACGTCGAATGCCGGGCAGCCATCGGCGCCCAGGCGGTGCTGCAACAGGCACGCGGTCGAGGGGAAGATCAGGTCGGGCGTGGTGGTGCCAAGCACGATCAGGTCGATGTCCCGCGCCGACACGCCAGCCGCCTCGAGCGCGCGCACGGAAGCGTGATAGGCCAAGTCGCTGGTGGTCTCGCCTTCGGCGGCGATGTGGCGCTGGCGGATACCGGTGCGGGCGGTGATCCACTCGTCGCTGGTATCGACGAACTGCTTCAGATCGTCGTTGGTGAGTATTTTTTCCGGCAGATAACTGCCAGTGCCGGCGATGCGCGAATAAATACGCCCGTCGTTTTCATGCCCACCGGTTGCACCTTCATTGCCAGTGCCTGTGCGATCAGTCATCACCACTCCCACAGCGAAAGCCATTACAGACCGCCCGCGTACCGACGCTAGCGTGCTGACGGCGGGACTGACCGCAGCCTGGCGCGGTTTGGCGGCAACGGCAGGCTGCAGCAGCGACCGGCGAGACGATTCTGGCGACGGCAGGTTTGCGTGCCACGCCCGCAGGTCGAGCCTGCGGCGTGGCCAGTGCGATGAGATGTTGCCTCGTCGACTTGCGCTTCGTCAGCCTGTCGCCCTTATTCTTCGTCGACTTTATTCTTCGTCGACAGCCTGGGTCTGGGTCTCGATCACCTTCTTGCCGCGGTAGTAGCCGTCAGCGGTGATGTGGTGGCGGATGTGGGTCTCGCCGGTGGTCGGGTCGGTGGCCAGCTGCTTGCTGGTCAGCGAGTCGTGGGCGCGGCGCATGCCACGCTTGGACGGGGAAACGCGGGACTTCTGGACAGCCATGGTCTTGCTCCAGGAAAAACTGTTGATAACTGAACTGCTGGCACTCAATCCGGCAATGACAGATCCGGCAACTACATATCGGACAACTTTGGCCGGCAAACCGCACGCCGTAACTATTTGGACTTGTTTTTAATTGACGACAACGCCGCGAACGGGTTGGCGCGCTCGATCTCGGCTGCTTCGGGCGGCCAGTCGCGCTCCATCGCCTCCGTACCGGGCATGATCGGCACCACCGGGATGGCCAGGATCAATTCGTCCTCGACCAGATCGACGGCCCGCAACATGCCGTCTTCGGGCATCAGCAACGGTTCGTAGCCTTCCGGCAACCCGGCCTCGTCCGCCTCTTCGCGGATCAGGCCGAGCCGCTGCACGATCCGTACCGGAAACAGGAACCGCTGCAGGGTGCGCTGGCAAAGCAGCGGCAACTCGGCATTGATCCGCAGCTCCACGTACGGCACCTGCAGGCTGTCATTGTCGAAATCAAGCGCGTATTCCACCTCGCCCTCGCGACCGACCGGACAGTCGACCAGGCTATCTGCCAGTCGCGTCATCGACGAGAGCGGCAGGCGGCCTTCGACGCCACGCCTCGCCGTGACCAGACGCCAGGCATCCAAGGTCTCGGGCACCGGCATTCTTGACACGTCATCGGACATAAGCCGGACAATGCTAAGGATCGTATCCGCTTGTGTCAAACCTGCTGCTGCGGGAATTTCCTCCGCGGTTGCAGGATTTGCCCGTGACCCGGCCCTCGCGGCAGACTGCGGGTTCATTCCCAGCGCATGACGCCGTGACCATCCCCGTATTCCTGCTGATCCTTGCGGCCCTGGCCGTGGTATTGATGGTGCTGTGGCGGCGAAGTATCGGCCGCCGCCAGCGCGCGCTGCGTGCACTGCTGGACGCGGCCGATGCGCTGGAGGACCGTCTCAGGATCGCCCGCGACGAGATCGAGGCGGTGGCCGGGGACCATGTCGAGGACCCGACCCGCGATGCCCTGCGCGAGATGCTGCGGCAACGATTGTGGCTGCGCGACCACGGCGGCGCGGCCAGTCTGGCGCAACTGGCCGAGGTCCGCGCCGAGATCGATGCCGCGCGCGTGCGCATCGATCAGCAACTGTCGCTGATCGAACGCGCCCGCGTACCCGTGCTGTGACGCCGACGCCGACGCCGACGCCGCTGGCGGCATGACCGCGCCGCTGATCCTGGCCTCGACGTCGGCCTACCGGCGCGAACTGCTGTCGCGGCTGCTGCTGACGTTCGCGGTCGCGCGTCCCGACACCGACGAAACCCCGCTGGCCGGCGAATTACCGACAACCCTGGCGATGCGGCTGGCGGTCGCCAAGGCCGTCGACGTCGCCAGTAGGCACCCCGACGCATGGGTGATCGGCTCGGACCAGGTCGCCGAACTCGAAGGTGCCAGCCTGGGCAAGCCGGGCGACCGCGCGGCCGCGATCGCGCAGCTGTCGGCGATGTCGGGCCGGAACGTGCGCTTCCATACCGCCCTGTGCGTGGCCCGGACCGGCGACCCAAGCGGCCCGCAAGTGTTCACTGCGCTCGATACCACGCGCGTCCATTTCCGCGACCTGGAGGCGGGCGAGATCGCGCGTTATGTCGACGCCGAGCAACCCTTCGACTGCGCGGGCAGTTTCAAATGCGAAGGCCTGGGCATTGCACTGTTCGACGCGATCGAATCCCGGGATCCGACTGCCCTGATCGGCC
>JALZKJ010000130.1 GCA_030859305.1 Pseudomonadota bacterium
GCCGCCGCGCTGCGCAGCTTCCTGCGCCAGGACCCGGACGTGATCATGGTCGGCGAGATCCGCGACCTGGAAACCGCCGAGATCGGCATCAAGGCCGCGCAGACCGGCCACATGGTGCTCTCCACGCTGCACACCAACGATGCCCCGCAGACCATCGCGCGGCTGATGAACATGGGCGTGGCGCCGTTCAACATCACCTCCTCGGTCACCGTGGTGATCGCCCAACGCCTGGCCCGGCGCCTGCACGACTGCAAGCGCGAGGTGCACCTGCCCGACCACGCGCTGTTGGCCGAGGGCTACAGCCAGGAAGAACTCGACGCCGGCATCACCCTCTACGAGGCCGGCGGTTGCCCCGACTGCACCGAGGGCTACAAGGGCCGTACCGGCATCTACCAGGTGATGCCGATGAGTGAAGAAATCCAGGCGATCGTGCTCGAGGGAGGCAACGCCACGCAGATCGCCGCCGCCGCACACAAGGCCGGCGTGCGCGACCTGCGCCAGTCGGCGCTGCTGAAGGTCAAGAACGGCGTCACCAGCCTCGCTGAAATCAACCGCGTCACCAAGGACTAAGCCATGTCCGTTCCCCGCATCGCCGCGAAACCGCAAACCGCCATCCGCCGTGCCGATCCGCTGGCGATGTTCGTCTGGGAAGGCACCGACAAGCGCGGCATCACCATGAAGGGCGAGCAGACGGCGAAGAACGCCAACATGCTGCGCGCCGAGCTGCGCAGGCAGGGCATCACGCCGAAGATCGTCAAGGTCAAGGGCAAGCCCCTGTTCGGCGGCGCCGGCAAGCGCATCACCCCGCTCGACATCGCGATCTTCGCCCGCCAGCTGGCGACGATGATGAAGTCCGGCATCCCGATCGTGACCTCGATGGAGATCATCGCCGGCGGCCACAAGAACCCGAAGATGAAGACGATGGTCAACGCCTTGCGCGCGGACCTGGAAAGCGGCTCCTCGGTGCATGAAGCATTGAGCAAGCACCCGGTGCAGTTCGACGAGCTGTTCCGCAACCTGGTGCGTGCCGGCGAGTCGGCCGGCGTGCTGGAAACCGTGCTCGACACGGTCGCCACCTACAAGGAGAACATCGAAAGCCTCAAGGGCAAGATCAAGAAAGCGCTGTTCTACCCGGCCACGGTGGTCGCCGTCGCGTTGCTGGTCAGCGCGATCCTGCTGGTGTTCGTGGTGCCGCAGTTCAAGGCGACGTTCGCGAGCTTCGGCGCCGACCTGCCGGCGTTCACGATGATGATCCTCAATGCCAGTGATTTCATGATCAAGTGGTGGTGGGCCATCCTGTTGCTGGTGATCGGCGCAGGCGTCGCGTTCATCATGGCCAAGAACCGCGTACCCGCATTCGCGCATGCAATCGACCGGACGATGCTTAAGCTGCCGGTCGTCGGCCAGATCCTGCACAACTCCGCCATCGCGCGCTTCGCCCGCACCCTGGCGGTGACCTTCCAGGCCGGTGTGCCGCTGGTCGAGGCGCTCGACACCGTGGCCGGGGCGACGGGCAACATCGTCTACGAGCAAGCGGTCTATCGCGTGCGCGACGACGTGTCGGTGGGTTACCAGGTCAACATGGCGATGAAGCAGGTCAACCTGTTCCCGCACATGGTGATCCAGATGGTGGCGATCGGCGAGGAAGCCGGCGCGCTCGACACCATGCTGTACAAGGTCGCCGAGTTCTACGAGCAGGAAGTCAACAACGAGGTCGATGCGCTGTCGAGCCTGCTGGAGCCGATGATCATGATCATCCTGGGCGTGGTGGTGGGCGGCATGGTGGTGGGCATGTACCTGCCGATCTTCAAGATCGCCGCGACGATCTGATGCGTCCACTGCATACGCGGCCCAGCTGATCCATGGCATTCCTCGACCAGAACCCGGCCATCGGCTTTCCGCTGGTGGCCGGCCTCGGGCTGCTGGTCGGCAGCTTCCTCAACGTGGTGATCCTGCGCCTGCCCAGGCGGCTGGAGTGGCAGTGGCAACGCGACAGCCACGAGATACTAGGCGCACCCGACACCTACGACCCGCCGCCACCGGGCATCGTGGTGGAACGCTCGCATTGCCCGCACTGCAAGTACCAGTTGAGCTGGTACGAGAACATCCCGGTGTTCAGCTGGCTGGCCTTGCGCGGGCGTTGCCGCAACTGCAAGGCGCGCATCTCCGCGCAGTACCCGCTGGTGGAACTGCTGACGATGCTGCTGCTGCTGGCCTGCGTGTGGCGCTTCGGCTTCGGCTGGCAGGGTTTCGGGGCGATGGTGTTCACCTGCTTCCTGATCGCGCTGTCGGGCATCGACCTGCGCACCCAGTTGCTGCCCGACCAGCTCACGCTGCCGCTGATGTGGCTGGGCCTGATCGCCGCCGCGGATGGCCTGTACATGCCGGTCAAGCCGGCGTTGCTGGGCGCGGTGGCCGGTTACCTGAGCCTGTGGACGGTGTGGTGGCTGTTCAAGCAGGTTACCGGAAAGGAAGGCATGGGCCACGGTGACTTCAAGCTGCTGGCGGCGATCGGTGCCTGGGTCGGGCTCAGCGGGGTGTTGCCGACGGTGCTGCTGTCGTCGCTGGTTGGGGCGATTGTGGGTTCGATCTGGCTGGCGATGAAAGGCCGCGACCGCGCGACGCCGATCCCGTTCGGCCCGTACCTGGCCGTCGCCGGCTGGGTGGCGTTTTTCTGGGGCGAGCAGCTGGTGGACGGGTATATGCGGTTTTCGGGCCTGGCGTAACAGCACCGATGGCCGCGATCTGCGATCGCATCCTTGAAGGCATCGTGCCCATGGGGCGCTCCTACAAAAGCGCACAACTTGTAGGAGCGCCCCATGGGCGCGATGCTCCTGCGTTCGCGGCCAACGGCGCTGCCACAGGAAACTGCACGCCATGAGCGACTACATCGTGGGAATCACCGGCGGGGTGGCCTCGGGCAAGAGCGAGATCGCGCGGCGTTTCCAGGCGTTGGGGGTCGCCGTCGCCGATGCCGATGTCGCCGCGCGCGAGGCGGTGGCGACCGGTTCGCCCGGTTTGGCCGAGGTGGTCGAAGTCTTCGGCGCGTCGGCGCTGGATGCCTCCGGCGCACTGGATCGCACGGCGATGCGCGCCCGGGTGTTCAGCGATGATGCGGCGCGCCGGCAACTGGAAGCCATCATCCATCCGCGCGTGCGCGAACGCCTGCACGCGCAGTGCGTAGCGTCGGCCGGCGTGTATGCGATCGCCGCGATCCCGCTGCTGGCCGAAGGCGGTGGCGTAGGCGGCTATCCCTGGCTGCAGCGGATCCTGGTGATCGACGTGCCGCAGGATGTGCAACTGGCGCGCCTGATGCAACGCGACGGGGTGGACCGCGCGCTGGCCGAGCGCATGGTTTCGGCGCAGGCCAGCCGCCCGCAACGGCTGGCGATAGCCGACGACGTGATCATCAACGACGGCCCGCTGGAATCGCTCGACGCGCACGTGGCTGCGCTGGACCGGCGCTATCGCACGCTGGCGACCACACCGTAGAGCGGAGCTTGCTCCGCTGCCGTAATTCCCGAAAAGCCCTTCCGTAGAGCGGAGCTTGCTCCGCTGGCCTGGTACCGAATGGAAAGCCCAGCCGAGCAAGCTCGGCTCTACCGCCCACCCCGTGCTCCACGTAGAGCGGAGCTCGTTCCGCTGGCCTGGTACCGAATGGAAAAGCCAAGCCGAGCAAGCTCGTCTCTACCGGCCACCCCGTGCTCCACGTAGAGCGGAGCTTGCTCCGCTGCTATGGCACCGGAAGGAAAGCCCAGCCGAGCAAGCTCGACTCTACCGGCCATCCCGTGCTCTTTTGCGAGACCCTTGGCACGTAAGCTCGGCTGATTCCTACACATGTTCGAGCCGGGTGCCGCTACAACCGCAAGTTTCGAGGCGACATCCTGTCGTCATGGCAAGTCCGAAACTACATCGCGGCCGTCACTCGCTCGTCGGCGCGTACTACACGGTTACGGCCGTGGCCCGGGATCGACAACCGTTCCTCACCGGCGCGCTGCCTGCACGGGCGCTTAGCGATGAATTGCGCATCTCTGCGGACGAAGGTGCTACGGAGCCGATCGCGTGGGTGATCATGCCCGATCACATTCACTGGTTATTCCGCTTACGGCAAGGCAGCCTCGGAAGTTGCGTCCAGCGATTCAAGTCGCGCAGCGCACGCAGCGTGAATGTCGCCTGCAACTCGAAGGGAACCGTGTGGCAAGCCGGCTACTACGATCATCGGCTACGGGATGAGGAAGACCTGGCGACGCAGGCCCGTTACATCATCGCCAACCCTGTGCGGCGCGGCCTGGTGCAACGCATCGAAGCGTATCCGCATTGGCGGTGCCGATGGGATATGGGGTGAACGAGTCAGGACACCAACCACCCGTAGAGCGGAGCTTGCTCCGCTGCCGGGATTTCGCACGCAGTCGGGATTTCGCACAAAAGCGCAGCGGAGCAAGCTCCGCTCTACGGGGGGCAGCTCAAAGCCGGCCACAAGCCGCGGATTGCGGCAATGCCCTGCGCGCCGTGGCGGCGGGCTTCGGCCATGTCGTCGAGGCCCAGACCACCGATGGCGTAGAGCGGCAGCGCGACCTGCTCGCGCAGTGCGGCGAACCCGTCCCAGCCGATTCCAGGCGCGCCGGGATGGCTTGGCGTCGGCTTGATGGTGCCGACCACCGCGAAATCACAACCCAGCGCCTCGGCGCGGCGCAGTTCGGCGAGGTCGTGGCAGGAGGCGGACAGCCTCACCTCCGCGGCGACAGGGCGGGTTTGCAGGTCGGCCAGCTGCGCCGCCCGCAGATGCAGCCCGGCGCCGATCGATTCGGCCAGCTCGGCATCGCCGTTGACCAGCACCTCGGCCTTGGCCACCCTGCAGCGCTTCGCCGCTGCCATGGCCAGCCGGTGCCAGCGTTCGGGTTCGACCGTGGACGCTCGCAACTGCACCCGGCGCGCACCGGCGGCCAGTGCGGCGTCGAGCTGATCAAGCCAGACGCCATCTTCCGCGCCGGGCTCGGGCGTCACCAGGCAGGTGGCGGGTTGTTGCAGGGCCGCGACCACGGGCAGGTCGGCTGGTGGCATCTCGTAGGAGGACAGCCTGGCCGGCGGCACCCACGCCAGCGCCTGGCCTTCGCGGCCGCGCGCGCGGCCGCGCCAGGCGTGGATGTGGCGCACGTCGAGGCGCAGCCGCTTGTCAGGGTAGACCTGCGGCACCGCGATCAACGGCGCGCCGACTTCGACATCGATGCCGAGTTCCTCGTGCAGCTCGCGGATCAACGCCGCTTCGGGCGACTCGCCGTGTTCGCGCTTGCCGCCGGGGAATTCCCAGCGGCCGGCCAGATCGCGGCCTTGGGTGCGACGCGCCAGCAGGATGCGGCCGCGGGCGTCGCGGATGACGCCAGCGACGACTTCGACAATGGATCCCGCTGAGCCTTCAGTCATCGGTTGTGGCCGTGCCCATTCCCGTCAAACGCCAACGCCCAGATATCTCAGCCGAGCAAGCTCGGCTCTACGGGGCCCTTCGTAGAGCGGAGCTTGCTCCGCTGTCGCCAGTCCCGACCGAAAACCCAGCCGAGCAAGCTCGGCTCTACGGGGCGGCGGGCGGCCGAACCTGGCACCAAACGGGCTCAGGCCAGCTGCCCATGGCAGTGCTTGAACTTCTTGCCGCTGCCGCACGGGCAGGGATCGTTGCGCCCTACGTTGGCGAAGGCGTTGGGGCCGAGCGTCGCGGCTTGCACCTGCGCGGCTTCCTCGTCGGCGCCCAGGCCGCCCATGTCGGCGTGCTGGAACTGCATCTGCTGCGCCAGCGCTTCGGCCTGGCGACGTTCCTCGGCTTCCATCGCCGCGATTTCGCTTTCGTCGCGGATGCGCACGCGCGCCAGCAGGGTCACCACTTCGCGCTTGACCTTGTCGAGCATCTCCGAGAACAGCTCGAATGCCTCCTTCTTGTATTCCTGCTTCGGCTGCTTCTGCGCGTAGCCGCGCAGGTGGATGCCCTGGCGCAGGTAGTCCATGCGCGCCAGGTGTTCCTTCCAGCTCTGGTCGAGCACGTTGAGCATGATGTGCTTCTCGAGCATGCGCGCGGTGTCGGGGCCCAGCTGCGCCTCGCGCTCGGCGAAGTGGGTGTTGACCGCCTGGAGCACGTAATCGGCGATGCCCTCGGCGTCGAGTTCGGGACTGTCCTTGAACAGCTGCACCACCCCGACCTGCAGGCCGAGTTCGTCGTTGAGGGTCGCCTCCAGGCCCGGCAGGTCCCACTGCTCGTCGATCGAGTTCGGCGGCACGTGACGCTCGACCAGGTCGGCGACCACGTCCTCGCGGATGCCTTCAACGTTGTCCTGCACCGACTCGGCTTCCAGCAACTCGTTGCGCTGGCCGTAGATCACCTTGCGCTGGTCGTTGTTGACGTCGTCGAAGTCGAGCAGGTTCTTGCGGATGTCGAAGTTGTGCGCCTCGACCTTGCGCTGCGCGTTGGCGATCTGCTTGGTCACCAGCGGGCTTTCGATGATGTCGTCCTCCTTCAGGCCCATGCGCGCCATGACCCGCTGCACCCAGTCGGCGGCGAAGATGCGCATCAGGTTGTCTTCGAGCGACAGGTAGAAACGCGACGAACCCGGATCGCCCTGGCGACCGGCGCGACCGCGCAGCTGGTTGTCGATGCGGCGCGACTCGTGGCGTTCGGTGCCGACGATATGCAAGCCGCCGGCGGCCTTGACCGCGTCATGGCGCTGCTGCCATTCGGATTTCAGCCGGGCGCGGGTGACCTCGTCGACCGCCGCGCCGGTGTCGGCTTCCAGCTGCGCCAGTTCGGTTTCCAGCGATCCACCCAGCACGATGTCGGTGCCGCGGCCGGCCATGTTGGTGGCGATCGTGATCCCGCCCGGGCGCCCGGCCTGGGCGACGATGGTGGCCTCGCGTTCGTGCTGCTTGGCGTTGAGCACTTCGTGCCGGATGCCAGCCTCGGTCAGCTGCTGGCTGAGCATTTCCGACACTTCGATCGAGGTGGTACCCACCAATACAGGTTGCTGGCGCGCGTGCGCGTCCTTGATCTCGTTGATCACCGCGCGGTACTTGCCGGGGCGGTTGAGGAACACCTGGTCGGGATGGTCCCTGCGCACCATCGGCTGGTTGGTCGGGATCACGATGACTTCCAGGCTGTAGATGCTCTGGAACTCGAACGCCTCGGTGTCGGCGGTGCCGGTCATGCCGGCGAGCTTGCCGTACATGCGGAACAGGTTCTGGAAAGTGATGGACGCCAGAGTCTGGTTCTCGCGCTGCACCGGCACCCCTTCCTTGGCCTCGACCGCCTGGTGCAGGCCGTCGGACCAGCGCCGTCCGGCCAGCGTACGGCCGGTGAACTCGTCGACGATAACCACTTCGCCGTCGCGCACGATGTAGTCGACGTCGCGCTGGTAGATCGCGTGCGCGCGCAGCGCCGCGTTGAGGTGATGGACCACGCTGAGGTTCTGCGGGCTGTACAGCCCTTCGTCTTCCTCGCCACTGAGGATGCCGGCCTGGCGCAGCAGGTCTTCGGCATGTTCCTGGCCGGTTTCCGACAGGTGCACCTGCTTCTGCTTCTCGTCGACGAAATAGTCGCCGTCGGCTTCCTCGTTTTCCTGCCGCAGCAGCGACGGCACGATGCGGTTGACCTTGATGTACAACTCGGGCGACTCGTCGGCGGGGCCGGAAATGATCAGCGGCGTGCGCGCCTCGTCGATCAGGATCGAATCGACCTCGTCGATGATCGCGTAGTTGAGGCCGCGCTGGAAACGGTCGGCCTTCGACAGCGCCATGTTGTCGCGCAGGTAGTCGAAGCCGAATTCGTTGTTGGTGCCGTAGGTGATGTCGCAGGCATAGGCGGCGGCCTTGTCGCCGTGCGGCATGCCCGGGTAGACCACCCCGACCGACAGGCCGAGCCAGTTGTACAACTTGCCCATCCATGCCGAGTCGCGGCGGGCCAGGTAGTCGTTGACGGTGATCACATGCACGCCCTGGCCTTCCAGCGCGTTGAGGTACACCGCCAGCGTGCCGACCAGGGTCTTGCCCTCGCCGGTGCGCATCTCGGCGATCTTGCCCAGATGCAGCACCATGCCGCCGATCAGCTGGACGTCGTAGTGGCGCATGCCCAGCACGCGCCGGGAGGCCTCGCGGCAGACCGCAAACGCCTCGGGCAGCAGTTTGTCGAGGGACTCGCCGGCCGCGTGCCGTTGCTGGAATTCGGGGGTCCTGGCCTGCAACTCGGCGTCCGACAGCTTTTCCATCTCCGCCTCGAGGGCGTTGATCCTGGTGACGGAACGTTGCAGTTGACGCAGCAGGCGATCGTTGCGACTGCCGAAAACACGGGTAAGCAGGCTGTTGAGCATGAACGGGTCCGAGGCGGGTCAGGATCGGGCCATGCGCCCGAAAAGCTGGCTGCACGACCACCGGATGAAACGAAGGCACCACAATGAAAAAGGACGCGAAGCGCCCTGCGGTGGCGAAACCTATTCTAGCGTGGGGGCGAGCAGGCGCCTAACAAGCCCTCCGCGGGTTCGAAAGGTCGCGAGCTGCCTCGCTTCCCGGATACGGCTACGCGGGTTCCGTAGAGCCGAGCTTGCTCGGCTGCAGCACGGAGGCGTGGTTTCGTAGAGCCGAGCTTGCTCGGCTGTATTTCGCCGCATTGCGTGGGGGGAGCAGCGGAGCAAGCTCCGCTCTGCGTGCGCGGCTCGACACGGAACCCAACCTGCCAAAAAGCCGACGCCCCGGCATGCGGGGCGTCGGCAGATACTGGGCAGATGCAGGATCAGCCCCGCAACGGCGGATCCTGGTTGAGGAACTTGCGCGGGTTGACCACGTTGCCGTTCTCCCACACCTCGAAATGCACGTGCGGGCCGGTCGAGCGACCGGTCGAACCGGCCTTGGCGATCTCCTGCCCGGCGCGGACCAGTTCGCCGACCTTGCGCACCAGG
This sequence comes from Pseudomonadota bacterium, assembly GCA_030859305.1. GTDB lineage: Bacteria > Pseudomonadota > Gammaproteobacteria > Xanthomonadales > Xanthomonadaceae > Lysobacter_K. Next base: position 8,928 of record JALZKJ010000130.1, read on the forward strand.
CGCGAGTTGTGCGCGTAACGGGTCACATAGCCGTTGCCGTGATCGACCTCGACCACGTTGCCGTAGCCCGCGCGCACGTCCGAATAACTGACCACGCCGTCGGCCACCGACAGCACGGGGTCGCCGGTGTTGGCCGAGAAGTCGATGCCGTTGTGCTGGGCCCGGCCGCCGGTGAACGGGTCGGCGCGGGTGCCGAAGGTCGAGGTGATATAGCTGTTGGCGACCGGCGACCGCGACGGCATGGCATTGAGGTCCAGCTGGCGGTTGAACAGCAGCGATTCGAGTACCGAGAGCTGCTCGCCAGAGGCCTTGAACTGCAGGCCAAGCAGGGTCATGCCTTCCTCGATCTCGGCTTTCGGCATGTCTTCCACCGGGCCGATACCACCCTGCCCGACCGGCTTGTTGAAATCGAACTCGCCGTCCTGGAGTTGGCCGACGCGGGTCAGGCGCTCGCCCAGCGCATTGAGGCGGTTGGCTTCGGCCTGCAACTCACCCAGGCGCGCGGCCAGCGCATTGATCTCGCGCTGCGCGTCACGGCGGGTGGCATCGACCTGGGCGTGCTGGGCCTGTGCCTGCGCACGCAAGGTGGCGGTGTAGGCGATGCCGGTGCCGGCACCGACCGACAGACCGGTGCCCAGCAGCAAGGCGATCGCCAGGCCGGGGCGGCGTCCGCCATGATGGCCTGCATGGCGCAGAATGCTGGCCAGGCTCGCTTTGGATTTGTTCAAGAGCGTTAGATAGGTCATATGTCCGATGTCTGATTTCAAGTCCAAACCCCCGTCGCGTTCGCCTTCGTCGCCGCTGCCCGCACTGGATGCGTTGCTCGCGGAGCCTGCTGGCGACCCGATTCGTCGAGCCGTGTGGCTCGACGGGTTGGACCGTCGTTTACGCCCCTGTTTGCCGCCGTCTCTCGCCGCGCACGCGCGGCTGGCCAACTTCAACAAGGGCAAACTCGTGTTTTTGGTGGATGCTCCGGTGTGGCGGGCCAAGCTCAGGCTCGCAGCTCCGGAACTGCTCGATGTGGCCCGATCCATCGGACTTGCTGCGGTCGAATTGGTCATCAAGACCAGTACCCCGGTTGCCAGCCCCATGCAGGCAACGCGGAAACCCATCCCCTTGTCCGCCGCTGCCCAACAAGCTCTGCAGGCTGCGTTGGCATCGCTGAAAGACCCCGATGCTTCGGGATCCGACGATGCCGCTTGATCAACTGCTT
>JALZKJ010000021.1 GCA_030859305.1 Pseudomonadota bacterium
AGTGCATCAGCGACTACCGGTTCCTGTACCGCGACCTGGTCGAGATTCTCAGCCGAAACCGCCGCCTGCGCCTGCGATTCGCGCGCATCCTCAAGCGCGCCGACGGGCAGGCCCACGCGGTGATGCGCGGGCTGTCGCAGGCCGGGGTCATGCGTGCCTCGCGCGACGAACTGGCAGCCACCGCGACCAACGTGCTGGTGATCGCCACGTTCTGGCTCAACTACGCTTCCGCGCGCGGCGACAAGGACGAACATGCCGCGATCCGCGACGGCATCGTGCAAGTGATGATGCTGCTGGCGCCGTTCCTGCGCGATGCCGAACGGGTCCATCTCAACACCCTGACACGCGCCTACATCGAGTGAGGTTGGACTCGCGGGGCTTAGAGCAACCCGCTGCGGCCCATGATTGTGGCGGTCAGGAGTCCTGGATGTCGGCTGTGCAGGAGGTGGAGCCGGAAGGGGGTCAGCCTGCCCCGAACAACTTGCCGGTAGCCACCATGGCGCAGTAAACTGCGCGGCCGATTTCAGCTTTCGGGCGGTTAGCTCAGCGGTAGAGCATTGCCTTCACACGGCAAGGGTCGCAGGTTCGAACCCTGCACCGCCCACCACGATCAGACCAGGCCGGCGCAAGCCGGCTTTTTCTTTTCCGCGAGGGAGTTTGCGCGATGGACGACGACCGCTCTGTCCGCACCTGCCTCTACCACAACCCGCGCTGTTCCAAATCGCGCGAGGCCTTGCAACTGCTGCTCGCGCACGGCATCGAACCGCTGATCGTGCCCTACCTCGACACCCCACCCGACACTGTGGAGCTGCGCGAGTTGCTGCGGATGCTGGGCATGCCCGCCCGCGAGTTGTTGCGCACTGGCGAAGACGAGTACCGCACGCTTGGGTTGGCGGATGCAGCGCTCGATGAGGACGCCCTGATCGCTGCGATGCAGGCCCACCCGCGCCTGATTGAACGCCCGGTGTTCGTGCACCGCGGTCGCGCCGTCATCGGTCGGCCGCCGGAGCGGGTAATCGAACTGCTTGCGTAGAGCCGAGCTTGCTCGGCTGCCTTGCGTCAAAGATACGCAGCCGGGCAAGCTCGGCTCTACAACCACCTGCTGTCGCGCATCTTGCGGATCGTCTCCGGCGGCGCGAACGAATCGCTGCGCGCCACCGCCCAGAACGCGCGGAACACCGCGTGGTCGGGAATGCCGCCGATCAGGTCGCCGGGCTTCAGGAACCGGTACAGCGCCGCCATCGAACGTACTTCGTACGGAGACACACGCCGCAGGATGTGTTCGGGGCCGACCTGCTGCGGATGTTCCAGACCCGCCGCGCACAGCAGGTCGCGCAATGCACGCAAGGTGTTCTGGTGAAAGCTGTGGACCCGCATCGCCTTGTCCGGTACGTCCAGCTGCTTCCAGCGTTTCGGATCCTGGGTCGCGACCCCGGTCGGGCAACGGTCGGTGTGGCAGCTCTGGGCCTGGATGCAGCCCAGCGCGAACATGTAACCGCGTCCGGCATTGCACCAGTCCGCGCCCATCGCCATCGTGCGGGCGATGTCGAACGCACTGATGACGCGGCCCGCGGCGCCGATGCGGATCCGGTCGCGCAGGTCCAGTCCGACCAATGTGTTGTGCACCAGCTGCAGCGCTTCGTGCATAGGCAGGCCGACGTGATCGATGAATTCCGCCGGCGACGCGCCGGTGCCGCCCTCGGCACCATCGACGACGATGAAATCCGGCAGCAGGCCGGTTTCGTGCATGGCCTTGGCAATGCCGAACCATTCCCACGGATGCCCGATCGCAAGCTTGAAGCCGGTCGGTTTTCCGCCCGACAACTCGCGCAGGCGTGCAACGAATTCGAGCAGTCCACGCGGCGTGTCGAACTCGGCGTGGCGCGCAGGTGAAATGCACTCGACCCACGGCGGCACGCCACGGGTGACGGCGATCTCGACGGTCACCTTCGGCGCCGGCAGCAAGCCGCCGTGGCCGGGCTTGGCCCCTTGCGACAGCTTGAGTTCGATCATCTTCACCTGCGGGTCGCGCGCATTCTCCGCGAACCGTTCCGCGCTGAATCGCCCGTCGTCATCGCGGCAGCCGAAGTAGCCCGAACCGATTTCCCACACCAGGTCGCCGCCGTGCTCTCGGTGATACGGCGAGATCGAGCCCTCGCCGGTATCGTGGTAGAAACCGCCGAGTTGCGCGCCCTTGTTCAAGGCACGGATCGCGTTGGCCGACAGCGAGCCGAAGCTCATCGCCGAGATGTTGAACACGCTGGCCGAATACGGCTGCGCGGTGTTTTCGCCGATGAGGATGCGAAAGTCGTGCGAGCCGTGCGGCAGTGGCGCCATCGAATGGTTGATCCATTCGTAATCGACCGCGTACACGTCCTGCAGGCTGCCGAACGGGCGCGTGTCGTTGGCCGACTTCGCGCGCTGGTAGACCAGCGCGCGTTGCTGGCGCGAGAACGGGGTTTCGGCGGTGTCGGCCTCGATGAAGTACTGGCGCATCTCCGGCCCGATTGATTCCAGCCCGTAGCGGAAATGCGCGAGGATCGGGTAGTTGCGGCGCAAGGTACTGCGCGTCTGCAGCACATCCCAGGTGCCCAGCGCCGCCAGCAGGCCAAACACGGCGACGGCCCACAGCCAGCCCGGATCGAACCACGATACGACCAGCGCCACAGCGGTCAGGATCAGGCTGAGAAAATAGACGGCAAAACGCGACATGCATGGGCTCGGCTTGTGGACACCTCAGCGAGGATACCGGCGGAAGGCAATCCATGCAGGAGCGGACAACTTCCCTCTCCGGTTTGCTCTACCGCTGGTCACAGCCAGCACATCAACGCACCGGTGCCGGACTCCTGCCGGCTGCATTTTCTTTGCGCAGCGCCTGCAATACCTGCTGCCCGGCCCGCCCATCCATCGGCGTGATCCCCAATCGCCGTTTTTCCTGCTCGATCGCCCCGCGCGAGGCCACGCCGATGATGCCGTCCGCTTCACCAATCGCATGTCCGCGAGCCAGCAACAGCGTCTGCAACTCGCGGCGATCCCGGCGCGACAGTCCCGGATCGTTGGTCGGCCACGCAGTCACGAACGCACCCTTACCGCGCAGCCGGTCCGACAGGTGCGTGATCGCCAGCGCGTAGCTTTCCGCCGCGTTGTACGAATAGATCGCATCGAAATTCTTGAACACGAGGAACGCCGGGCCCGGCCGCCCTGCGGGCAGCAACAACGCCGTCTGCGTGGAAGCCGGCAATCCGATCGGGCCGCCATCGACGCGTGCCACGCCACGCTCCAGCCAATAGCTCAGCGGCTGCCGGCTGGTACGTCCGGACACACTCAGGCTGAAGCCATCGGGCAAACGCACTTCATGTCCCCATGGCTGGCCACTGCGCCAGCCGGAACGCTTGAGGTAATTCGCCGTGGACGCCAAAGCATCCGGAATGCTGCCGACCAGGTCGCGGCGCCCGTCCCCATCGAAATCCACCGCGATGCGCCGATAGGTTGACGGCATGAACTGGGTGTGCCCGAATGCACCCGCCCACGATCCCACCAGCGCCTCGGCCGCCACGTCGCCGGACTGCACGATCTGCAACGTGTTGATCAACTCGCCACGAAAAAATGCCTGCCGCCGCCCCATGCACGACAACGTAGTGAGCGACGTCAGCAGCGGCCGCTTGCCAAAGGTCTTGCCGAAATTGCTTTCCACGCCCCACACCGCCACCACGGTCTGCGGATCGACGCCATACTCAGCCTCCACCCGCGCCAACGTGGCCGCATGCGCTCGCAGCATGGCCGCGCCGTCGCTGACGCGTTCCTCATCGACAAGACCGGCGAGGTAGTCCCAGATCGGGGTGGTGAACTCGGGTTGCGAATCCAGCAACTCCAGCAGGCTCGGATCCGGCACCACCGGCCGCACGTGGGTATCGAACGTCTGTGCGGTGATTCCGTCGGCCAACGCCCGGCTGCGTACATCGTCGAGGCAGCGATTGAACGCGGGCGTGTTGGCAGCGGCATGACCACTCGCCATCACCAGCATGGGCAGTAAAATCAGGGTCAGGGTTTTCATGCGGGCACGATAGCCACGCAGCCCGGCGGACATCCTCACAAAACATCAACCCCACTGAACCAGCGCCGAGTTTGCGGGAGCCGTTGTGCAGCGAATTTCAGTAGGTGACGACCTGCACATTGCCGCCCGGGGTTCTGATGCGCTCCACCCTTGCGTTTCGCAGCGCATCCTGACCTTTGCGGATGGCAAAGGCGGGATCAACCGGTATGTGGCTACGCATTGACTGGGTGAGCGGTGAATTTACTTCTTGAGCGTTAACGTCGTCAGTCGCAACAATCGTCATGCCAACCGACATCGTCGCCCCCTCCGCGCCCTTCGCATCCGCGGTTGTCATCACCGCCATGGCGGTGATCAGCAACACGATCATCGAGATGGAATATGCGTACTTGGAACGTGCCATAACGAGTACCTCCGATTTCCTGCAACAAGAAAAGAGGCGTTTGGCGGACTCGTTACTGAAACGCGTTTGGATTACCCAACACCGCATTGGAGGAACAGACCCTGGCGAACTCCACGCACCGGGCAGTAACACTGCCTGTCAGCAATGTCCTCCCAAGCAGCTTTCGCGACTGCGATGCTGGTCGCAGAAAGTCCTGAACCAGACGGCCCTTGGTCACAATTCCTGATATCGGGTACACGCATTGCATCGTCTGATGCAGTGTCCGCGGGTATTGGCAGCTGAAACCATGCCACTGGAGATGGGCCGTAGAGTTGCGACATCCCGTACGTTCGCCAGCGCACTGTGCGTCCGGGTCGGCAAAGTATCTCGCCAGAATCGCGCCTGGTGCCGGAGCCGGCACCGCAAAGACAGGCTAACTTTTTGTTAGCTTGTTTATTTTAAGGGGATACGCGTTTGTACCCCCAGAAATACCCACACGTCGCATCGGCTGGGCTGCGATCCAGCCAGCGCAAGGCACCCCGTCCGGCCAATTGTTTAAGCGTGTGATTAGTGCAGCACCCGTGTCCGCTGGAGCAACGGGTCCCACTTTGCACCTACCCCCGCCGGCATTGGCTACAGCGTGCGCCGGTAGGCATAGCGTGGCCGCGTTGGATCTCGCGATGCTCCTGCCGCTTTCAACCCCGTAACGTCCGTGGTGGGAAAACTGCAAACACAATGCGCGGAGCACCGCGCGTCACGCCTGCGGCGTATCTCTACGCCGTGTCGGGACTGAACTTCTCCACGACCTTGATGAGCTCGTTGAGATTGAAAGGTTTGCGGACGAAAGCAGCGTAGCCGGGACAGCGCGAGGCGACAGCCTCTTCCGGCATGGAGCTCATCAGGACGACGGGCACGGCGGCGAGCTTCGGACTGTTGCCAAGCGCCTGTATCAGACCAGCACCGTCCATGATGGGCATCATGAAATCGGTCAGTACCAGGTCGGGCGGATCGTTCACGGCCTGCTCCAGCGCCTGCTGGCCGTTGGTGGCGATCAGCACCCGGTAACCTTCGTCCGCGAGGATCTGACCCAGCAACTTGGCCAGGCCGCGCTCGTCGTCGACGATCAATACAAGGGCCACGGTCAGCCTTCGCTGGTCGGCGTTGAACGCGCCGATGCATCGGCGCCGCCGGGTGACCGGCCTGCGCGCGGATTCGGGTGGACCGGATCGGAAAGGATCGCCTCGGCACCGTCGGAACTGTTCTCGATCTCCATGCCCGAATTTGTCAACCTGAACTCGTACAAGGTGGGATCGAAGTCGCTGTCGCGCACCTTCAACACCGAGACCAGGCGATGCAGCCGCGAACGCTGCTCCACGAACCGCAGCAGGATCATGTTCTCGGCGAGAGAGGAAGCATCATCCACCGGCACCCGCGGCGCGGGTCCCAGGATATCCGGCACTTCCAGCGAATACACGGTGGTCACACCGCGGACGCGCAGCTCGTTGGCCAATGCCGCGAAGAAGTTGCCGATGCGGTCCGGGTCGATGGCGCCGTTCTGGAACGCCGTCAGGCCGTCGATGAAAAGCCGTTTGACACTTCGGCGGTCCACCGCTTCAAGCAATTGCTGGCCATAGGCGTCGAGCAGGTCCCCGGTCGGGGTGTGCCAGATCAGCTCGACCACGCCATTGGCTATGAGCTCGCGCAGCGGTGGACTCATGCGATCGGCCTTGACCTGCAGGCGGGCGGGCGTTTCGTAGAAGCCGAACATCAGCCCCGGCTCGTCGCTCGACGATCCCGTCAGGAAGTGCAGTCCCAGCGTGGTTTTGCCGATTCCCGAAGGGCCGGTGACCATGGTCGTCGAAGCAATCGGCAGGCCGCCGCCGAGCATGGCGTCCAGCTTGTCGATCCCCGTGTTCAGGACCCCCTCCGCGGCTGTATCGGGGCGACTGGGGTAGGCGTACAGGCTCTCAAGGCGCGGATAGACCACCACCCCGGAATCGCAGATAGCATAGGAATGCCGGCCCCCCAGAAAGTCGCTGCCGCGGAATTTGGTGACCCTGAGGTCGCGACTGGTGTCCCAGCCGTATGGGCGATCCACCATCTCGATCAACCCGTCCACCATCGTCCGCTCCGGAGAGGCCTCGCCAGAACTCTCGGTGGTAGTGAGGATCATGGTGCAGTCGCTTATCAGGGCGACTTCCTGCAGGGTGTGTATGAACTCCTTGAATGCCTGGGTGTCGGGTGCGATGGTCTGGGCCGTGACCATCCCATCGATGACCAGCAGGCTGGCTTTCTGACTTCTTATCTCACGGCGCAACAGCGTGACCATCGCCGGAAGCCCGCCGTCGCGCAGTTCGCTGAACGAACTCAGGTAGAGGATCCTGTCGGGGATCGCGGCCTCGTTGAAGAACGCCATGCCGCGCAGGTTCCTGATGACCCGCGCATGGTTCTCAGCCAGCAGGGACACATACAGTGCCCGCCCCCCGTTTGCGGCGTGATTGAAGCAGATCTGGTTGCTCAGGATCGTCTTGCCGGCGCCGGGCGAGCCTTGCAGGATGTAGATGTCGCCGCGCATGAAGCCGCCCTGCAGGATGGTGTCCAGTCCGGCGATGCCTGTCGGGAAGCGTGTAATTGCGGCTTCGTTTTCGACTGAGGTGTCGATCATGCGCGGTCGTCCAATTGGTGGAGTGGCAGCTCGACGCGAAACGTGGAGCCCGCGCCGGGACTGGATGTTACAGCCACGTCCCCACCCATGGCATCACTGAGCTGTCGCACCAGCCACAGGCCCACGCCGAACCCGCCAGCATGGTGACCCGATCCGGCGACCCGTTCGAAACGTTCGAAGATGCGGGCCTGGTTGCCGGCCGAAATTCCATCGCCGGAATCACTGACCCGGATCACACCCATGCCGTGCTCGGTCGTAATGCCGATGACCACGCGGGTGGACTGGCCGTACTTGATTCCGTTCGAGATCAGGTTCTCGAGGATCTGCTGGATGGCAAGCGCATCGCCGACCACGCACACGGGCGTATCGGGCGCAGCCAGTTCAAGCGGAGCGTCCAGTTGGACGCTTAGCAGCGCCATGTCATCAACGACCGCGCGGGCCACGTCGACGATGTCCACTGGCTCCTGCGCCAGCGCCAACGTGCCGGAGGTGATGCGCGAGACGTCGAGTAGCGTGCCTGCGCGCCTGACGAATGCAGCAATGGATCGATCGATCACGTCCAGGTGCTGTTCGATCCTGATGTCCTGTGCGGGCTGTGCCTTCATGAGCTGGCGAAGGATCTGCGCCCGCAGGGCAATCGGTGTCATCGGATTGCGCAGTTCATGGGCGGCAACCGCCAGGAAAGCATCCCGCGCCGCGACAGCTTCGACAAGACGTGAATTTTCTTCGGCCAGCTCCGCGTTTCGTCTTTTCAGATTAATGAAAGCCTGGCGAAGCTCCGCCTGTCCGGAGGTCGCCGAAAAAAAATCAAGGTCCTCAGGAATGGGTGCGGAATTCACGACTGGCACGTCAACCAAGTGAGCTTGAGCAGCAGCCTAACCTTCACTGGCTTCGTACCGGTCACTCGCCTTTCACGCAGAGGACAAATATCCGCACCGGTCTTTTCGTCCAGCGCGCGTTGCAGCGTGTCTTTTGACCGCCAGCCGTGTTGGTCGTGGTGCCCGGAGCCGGAATCGAACCGGCATGGCCTTGCGGCCGGCAGATTTTAAGTCTGCTGCGTCTACCGATTTCGCCATCCGGGCACTGAATCGCGCTGAGGGCGTAGCTTACGACACGCGGCCGGTAATGCATCGACGGCGGCAAGCGAGACGCAAAAAAAAGCCCCGCCGGAGCAGGGCTTTGAAGCTGGAGGCCGAGGTCGGAATTGAACCGGCGTACGCGGATTTGCAGTCCGCTGCATAACCACTCTGCCACCCGGCCGGTGACTTGCCGCAAGCATAGCGCCTGCGGTGGCGATTGTACGTGGCGAGCGTATTTCACAAGCCTCGCGTGGCAACCGCCTGAAAAAGCAAAACCCCGCGAACGGGGTTCTGTAATCGGGATGAACCCGATAAAAAACTGACGCTCAAACTGACGCGTGAACTGGAGCGGGAAACGAGACTCGAACTCGCGACCCCGACCTTGGCAAGGTCGTGCTCTACCAACTGAGCTATTCCCGCAGAAGAGCCGACATTTTAGGCATGCAGGCAAAAGTGTCAACTGTTGTTTTCATCTGCCAGCAATGTTGGCCACGCCGCGCGCAGGTAGGCCATCCCCGACCACAGGGTCAGCAGTGCCGCCGCCGCCAGCAGCCATTCGCCGATAAGGAAGATCGGCAGGCCGAGGAATCGCTCCTGATACAACAGGCAGACCAGCGCCACCATCTGCACGATGGTCTTGATCTTGCCGATCCCGGCCACCTTGACCTTGGCGCGCTGGCCGACCTCGGCCATCCATTCACGCAGCGCGGATACCGCTATCTCGCGGCCGATGATGACGGCGGCCCAGAGCGTCATCCAGACAGTTGGATGCTTCTGCACGGTCAGCATCAGCGCGATCGCCACCATCAGCTTGTCGGCGACCGGGTCGAGGAACGCGCCGAATGTCGAGAACTGGTTGTAGCGCCGGGCGATCCAGCCATCCAGCCAGTCGGTAAGCGAGGCGAAGGCGAAAATGGCCGCGGCGGCGACATTGGTCCACTTGAACGGCAGATAGAACACCAGCACCAGCACCGGGATCAGGACGATCCGCAGCAGGGTGATCATGGTGGGTACCGTCAACTTCATTCGTCGCTCCGCGTCGCGCTGGCTGACGCACCTGGATTGATCGGTGATCCGGGTGATTCCAGCCCGTGCAGGGTGGCATAGATGCGTTCGGCGAGCGCGGCATTGACGCCCTCGACCCGGGATATCTCTTCGATGCCGGCGGCCTTGAGTCCCCCCAAGCCGCCGAAATGCCGCAACAGGTTACCCCGTCGGCGCGGGCCGATGCCGGGAATATCCTCCAGCCGGCTGGTATTGCGGGTCTTCTGGCGACGGCCGCGATGACCGGTGATGGCGAAACGGTGGGCTTCATCGCGGACCTGCTGGATCAACTGCAGGGCTGGCGATTGCGCACCCGGGCGCACGGTGCGGCCCGGCTGTCCATCGACGCCTGGCAACAGCAGTTCCTCGTCGCCAGGGCGACGTGCGGGGCCCTTGGCGACGCCGACCAGCACGACATCCTCGACCCCGAGTTCCTCCAGCACCGCCCTCGCCTGCGAAACCTGGCCCGCGCCGCCATCGATCAGCAGTACGTCCGGGGTGACGCCGAGCTTGCCGTCGGCGCGCTCGTCGACGGCGCGCTTGAAGCGGCGCAGGATCGCCTGGTGCATCGCCGCGTAGTCGTCGCCCGGCTCGATCCCGGCGATGTTGTAGCGCCGGTACTGGGCGCGCACCGGGCCCTCGGCATCGAACACCACGCACGAGGCGACGGTCGCCTCGCCCATCGTGTGGCTGATGTCGAAGCATTCGATCCGTACCGGCAACGCCGGCATCGCCAGCAACTCGCGCAGGGCTTCGACGCGCGCGTGCTGGGCGGCATGGCTGGTGCGTTCACTGGCGAGCGCGAGTTCGGCGTTGCGGCGCGCCATGTCGAGATAACCGGCGCGTTCGCCGCGCACGTTGCCGCGAATCTGCACGCGGCGTTCGCCGGCCGCCGACAGGCCGGCCTCGAGCAGCTCGCGATCGGGGATCTCGCGGTCGAGCACGATCTCGCGCGGCGGGATCTGCTCGCCGTAGTACTGCGACACGAACGCGGCCAGCACTTCCTCCGGGTTGTCGCTGCCGTTGGTCTTCGGGAAAAACGCGCGGGTGCCGAGGTTGCGGCCGTCGCGGAACGCCAGCAGCATCACGCACGCGGCGGCGCCCTGCATCGCCACCGCCAGCACGTCGAGATCGGCGGCTCGGCCGTCGACATACTGGCGCGCCTGCAGGCTGCGGATCGAGGTAACCAGATCGCGCAGGCGCGCGGCTTCCTCGAAATCCAGGCGCTGGCTTGCCGCTTCCATGCCGCGGCCGAGTTCGTCGCTGAGCTCGTCGCTGCGGCCGTCGAGGAAAAGGGTCGCGCGGCGCACGCTTTCGGCATAGTCGCGCGCCTGTACCAGGCCGACGCAGGGTGCACTGCAGCGGCCGATCTGGTGCTGCAGGCACGGCCGCGAGCGGTTGCGGAACACGCTGTCCTCGCAGCTGCGTAGGCGGAACAGTTTGTGCATCAGGTTCAACGTCTCACGAACCGCGCCGACGCTGGCGTAGGGGCCGAAGTAGCGCCCGGGCACGGCGCGCGGGCCACGGTGCATGGCGATGCGCGGCCACGGTTCGCTGGTCAGCAACACGTAGGGGAAGCTCTTGTCGTCGCGCAGCAGCACGTTGTAGCGCGGTTTCAACGACTTGATCAGCTGGTTTTCGAGGATCAGCGCCTCGGCCTCGGTGCGGGTGACCGTGACCTCCATGCGCGCCGTGTGGGCCAGCATCGCCGCGATGCGCGCCGACTTCGGGGTGGCGTTGAAATAGCTGGCGACGCGGTGCTTGAGGGCGCTGGCCTTGCCGACGTAGAGCACGCCGTCGTCGGCGGCGATCATGCGATAGACACCCGGCGCGGTGCTGAGGCCGCGGATGAAGTCCTTGCCGTCGAAGGGGGCGGGCCTGGTTGGGTTTGGATTGGCCGGGTCAGGCTTGGCCGGACCGGGATTGGCCGGACCCGCGCTCATCGGACACGCTCCCGGTGCCCGGGGTTCATGGGCAATGGCTCGATGAATTCCGAAGTCAGGGCAAGCTCAAGCATCGGCTCAAGGGTTGGGCCATTCATGCGCTGGCTCAACCCCGCAAAAGGCTGCGCGCACGGGCGACCACGCCGTCGGCAACGGCATCCAGCAGCTGCCATACGTGCTCGAAATGCGCCGTATCGCCGGTGTAGGGGTCGGGTACGTCGCCATCGGACTCGACTCCGCTCCATTCCAGCAGCAGCGCGGCCTGCGCGTGGCTGCGGGCCGGCATCCGCGCGCGCACGTCGCGCAGGTTGGCGCGATCGGCGCACAGCAGCCAGTCGTGGTGCTGGTAATCGGCGGCGCTGAGATGGCGGGCGCACAGACCGGCGATGTCGACGCCGTGGCCGGCGGCGGTGGCAATTGCGCGTGGATCGGGCGGCCCGCCGACATGCCAGTCGCCGGTGCCGACCGAATCGACTTCGACCCGATCTGCCAGCCCTGCGGTCGCGAGACGGTCGCGGATGAGGCCTTCGGCCATCGGCGAGCGACAGATATTGCCGAGGCAGACGATCAGCAGGCGCAGTGGTTCAGCCATGTGCGGCCAGGTGCGCTTCGGCGCGGGCGAGGTCTTCGGGGGTGTCGACGCCGGGCGGGAACGGTTCCGGCGTCATCGCCACCGCGATGCGATGCCCGGCCTCGAGCGCGCGCAGCTGTTCCAGCGACTCGATGCGCTCCAGCCGGCCTGGCGGCAGCGAGGCGAAGTGCCGGAGGAACCCCGCGCGGTAGCCATAGATGCCGATGTGGCGCAGCCACGCACCATCGGCGGGCAAGCGGCTGCGATCACTCGCGAAAGCATCGCGCGGCCATGGCAGCGGCGCGCGGCTGAAATACAGCGCATCGCCGCTGGCCGCGGCGACCAGCTTGACCGTATTCGGATCGAACAGGGTTCCGGCGTCGGCGATTGGCGCCGCCAATGTGGACATTTCGGCGCGACTGTCGTGCAGCAGCGTTGCCACCGCGCGGATGCCGACCGCGGGCGCGAACGGTTCGTCGCCCTGCAGGTTGACCACGCACTGGTCGTCGCTCCAGCCGGCGATGGCCGCGCACTCGGCGAGACGGTCGGTGCCGGACAGGTGATCTGCCGAAGTCATCGCGACGTTGACGCCAGCGTCCGCCAGCGCATCGGCGATGCGCTGATCATCGGCGGCAACCCACACCTCGCGCGCACCGGCCGCCAGCGCGCGGCGCGCGACGTGCAGCACCAGCGGTTCACCGGCCAGCAGCCGCAGCGGCTTGCCGGGCAGGCGCGAAGCAGCGTAGCGCGCGGGGATGGCGACGATGAAATCGGGTGTCGGAGGCATGGGGTGATTCTGGCATGCAGCGGGCGGTTGCCGTTGCAACGCTCGGTGCAGAAGTACGCGTAGATCCCCTTGATCCCGCTTTTGCGAAGGGGGGGCGACAGTTGAATCGTGTCGCTACTGGCGGCTCAGCCGGTTCAGCAACGAAATCCAGAACGCTTCCGGCAATTCCGCCCGCACCGGCACGCTGTAGAACTGATCGGCGACGAAGCCTGCACTGCCTTTCGGTGGCAGGTTGACCGCGTCCTTTTCGGTCATCAGCACCGGCAGGCGGCTGCCGAATTCGAAGTCCGACGCGCGGTAACGATGGTGATCGGGAAACGCGTGCGGGACCACGGCGATGTCGAGCTTGCGCAGCATCGCGAAGAAGCGTTCCGGGTCGCCGATCCCCGCCACCGCATGCACGCGGTGACCCGCGAAGGAGGCCAGTGCGCGCGGACGGCCACCGGCGAGCGGCATCGCACGGTCGCCGAGCAGGCGCATCGGCCATTCGCCGAAACCCGATTCGACCGCCTGCGAGCCGCCACCATTGATGACGCGGAAATCGCAACGCGCGCCGCGCTCTGGCAGTTCCCGCAGCGGGCCGGCGGGCAGCAGCTGGCCGTTACCGTAGCGGCGGCGGCCGTCGACCACTTCGATTTCGATATCGCGCGCCAGCCGGTAATGCTGCAGGCCATCGTCGCAGACCACGATGTCGCAGCCGGCGCGGGCGAGCTCGCGCGCGGCGGCGGCGCGGTCGCGGTCGACGCGTACTTTCACCCCGCTGCGGCGCGCGATCAGCAGCGGTTCGTCGCCTGCGATGCATGGATCGATATCGCCACCGACCCACACCGGCTCGCCGTTGTCGCGACCATAGCCGCGGCTGGCGACGCCGGGCGTCCAGCCTTCGCTGCGCAGGCGCTCGACCAGCGCGATCGTCAAGGGCGTCTTGCCGGCGCCGCCGGCGGTGATGTTGCCGACCACGATCACCGGCACGCCGGGATGGCGGCGGCGCAGCACGCCGAGCCGATACAGCCTGCGCCGCAGCGCGGTGGCGGCGGCGTAGATCGCCGACAGCAGGCGCGCATGCAGCGGGATGGGCGAATCGCCGTACCAGTACTGCGGCACCTGCCGGCGCCGACCTGATGCAGCATGGCCTGAAACACCATGGCCTGATGCTGCATGGCCCGAAGCAGCCCGACCCGACGGCTCGTTCATTGCGCCTCGCGGAATTGCATGCGGTGCAGATGCGCGTACAGACCGCCCTGGGCGAGCAGTTCGGCGTGGTTGCCGCGTTCGACAATGCGACCTTCGTCGAGCACCAGCACCTGGTCGGCGTGCTCGATCGTCGACAGTCGGTGCGCGATCACCAGCGTGGTGCGATCCGGCATCAAGCGGTCGAGCGCGTCCTGGACCAGGCGTTCGGACTCGGCATCGAGCGCGGCGGTGGCTTCGTCGAGGATCAGGATCGGCGCGTCCTTGAGCATCGCGCGGGCGATCGCCAGGCGCTGGCGCTGGCCGCCGGACAATCGGCCGCCCTTGCTGCCGATGCTAGTTTCGACCCCTTCGGGCAGGCGCTCGACGAACTCCATCGCATTGGCGCCGCGCACCGCGCGTTCGAGGCCCTCGGGCGGCGCCTGCTCGAGTTCACCGTAAGCCACGTTGGCCGCGACGGTGCCGTCGAACAGCATCACCTGCTGGCCTACCAGGGCGATCTGCCGGCGCAGGTCGGCCAGACGATAGTCCTGCAAGGGGTGGCCATCGAGCAGGATCGTGCCGGATTCGGTTTCGTAGAAACGCGGCAGCAGCTTGATCAGGGTCGACTTGCCGCTGCCGGAGCGGCCTATGATCGCGGTGACGGTGCCCGGACTGGCGGTGAAACTGACATCGCTCAACGCCGGCTGGGCCTGGCCCGGATACCGCGCGCCAACATGTCGGAATTCGAGTTCGCCACGCGCACGCGCCAACGGCCGGGTGCCGGTATCGGTCTCATCACTGGCATCGATCACATCGAACAGACGCTCCGCCGACGCCACGCCCCGCTGCAGCATGCCCTGCACATTGGTGAGCTGCTTGAGCGCGGGGATGATCGCCATCATCGAGATCATCAGGGTCACGAAGCCGCCTGCATCCAGACGCCCTGCCAGCGCTTCACGGCCGGCGAAGAACAGCAGCAGCGCCAGCCCGATCGCACCCATCAACTGCACCATCGCCGAGGAGATGCTGCGGGTGGATTCGACTTTCATGCTCAGCCGCAGGTGGTGATCGGCTTGTCCGCGGTAACGCGCCAGCTCGACCCCCTGCGCGCCGTAGACCTTGACCTCCTGATGGTTGGACAACGCCTGGTCGGCCGACTGCATCAACTGCGCGCCGCTTTCCTGGATGCGGTGGCTGACGCGGCGATAGCGACGGCCCACCTTGTCCATCACCCATGCCAGCGGCGGGCCCAGGATCAGGATCGCGATGGTCACCTGCCAACTGGTCCACATCATCACCGTGAGCATCGCGATCACCTGCAGCGATTGCTGCAGCATGACCTTCATCGCGTCGATCGCGGCCTGCGCGACCTGGTCGCTGTCCGAACCCAGCCGCACCAGCATCGACGGCACCGGCTCGCCATCGAAGCGCAAGCCCGGCAGGCGCAGGTATTTGTCCAGCACCTGCACCCGCAGGTCGCGGGCGATGCTGCGGCCGGACTTGGCCATGCTCATGTCGGTGATGTAGCCGGCAATGCCGCGCAGCAGGAACAGGCCGACGATCGCCAGCGGCAGCAACACACTGAGGCCGGCATCCTTGGTGATGAACGCCTCGTTGACGATCGGCTGCATGAGCTTGGTGAACGCGCCAGCAGCCACCGCTTCGATCAGCATCCCGACGCCAGCCACCGCCAGCAGCGGCCGGTAAGGACGGGCGAAACCGAGCAATCGCCGGTAGATCCGCCACGGCGATTCGACTGGTGTCATGGAGCGGCGCCGGGCGCGGGATTATTGCCGGCCGCGGTGCCGGGCGTACCGGTCGGCGCGGTCGCGATCATCACCTGCTTGAAGCCGAGCTG
Source organism: Pseudomonadota bacterium (assembly GCA_030859305.1). GTDB lineage: Bacteria > Pseudomonadota > Gammaproteobacteria > Xanthomonadales > Xanthomonadaceae > Lysobacter_K. The sequence goes on from JALZKJ010000021.1 coordinate 15,554, forward strand.
GCCGAGCGCGTCGTAGGCGGTGACCACGGCCTGGTGCGGGGTGCGCGCATCGGCACGCAGCAGCACCGGGCGGTCGCGGTCGCTGCCGGCGACTTCGGCGAGCGTGGCCTTGAGCGACTCCAGATCGTCGCGCAGCACCTCGCGGTCGTCGACGAAATAACGCCCGTCGGCGTTGACCAGCACGCTCAGCGACCGGCTGCTGTCGCTGGCCGGTTCGCCGGTCGCGCGCGGCAGTTCCAGGCGCAGGATCGAGCGCGAATCGAACGTGGTGGTGACCACGAAGAAGATGATCAGGATCAGGATCACGTCGATCAGCGGGATCAGGTTGATATCCGGCTCGTCGAACGCGCGGTGGTCCTGGATGCGCATGGGTGAACCTCAGTCGACGCTGGTGACGGCTGCGGGGCGCTGCGGCATTACTGTCTGCGACACGGGCTGCACCACGGTGCGCGGCTCCAGCGTGTCCAGCAGCAGCATCGCCTCGTGCTCCATCGCCACGATGTACTCGCCGATGCGGCCGCGGAACCAGCGGTGCGCCATCAGCGCCGGGATCGCCACGATCATGCCGGTGGCGGTGCATACCAGCGCCTTGCCGATGCCGCCGGCGAGCTGGTTGACATCGCCCAGCCCGCTGTCGCCGATGGTCAGGAACATCTGGATCATGCCGACCACCGTGCCGAACAGGCCAAGCAGTGGCCCGGCAGCGGCGATCGTGCCCAGCGAGGTGAGGTAGCGCTCCATCCGGTGCACGAGATGGCGGCCGACGTCCTCGATGCGCTCGCGCACCTGTTCACGCGGACGCTGGCGCACGTCGAGCGCGGCGGCCAGCAGCGCGCCCAATGGCGAGGTCTTGCGCAGCGATTCGATATGCGCCGGGTCGAGCTTGCCGCGTGCCGCCCAGGCCCGCACTTCGCTGCCGAGTTCGGGTGGCAGCACCGACTTGCGCCGCAATGTCCAGGCACGCTCGAGGATGATCGCCAGGGCGACAACCGTGAGCACCAACAGCGGGATCATCGGCCAACCGCCGGCCTTGACCAGTTCCAGCACGCGCGAACCTCCGGCCCAGTGGCCGCTTGCAGAGGGGTGTCTTGTTCCGGGCGACAGGATAGCCCAGCCGCGCCCTGCTCCCCGGGATCTTCATCGCAACTCGCACGCTCTCACGGTGCACGCTCTCGCGGAGCACGCTCTCGCGGTGCACGCTCTCGATTCGGTTTGTCCCAGCGCGCCTGCGCGTCCCACAATCGTGGGTGGCTGGCCCGCCGCGTTTCCACCCGCACTCCGTCCGCGCGCAGCTGAACGCGCAGGGCGCCGCCGCTGGCGGTATCAGAGGTCGCCGCTCCCGCCTCGCGCCAGCGTTCCAGCACTTCCGGCTTGGGATGGCCGAAGCGGTTGCCGTGGCCCGAGGCGACCAGCGCGTGGCGCGCACCGGTGGCCTGGATGAACGCGGGATCCGATGAGCCACGGCTGCCGTGGTGCGCCACCAGCACGACATCGGCACGCAGCTCATCGCGATGCCGGTGGACGAGGTCACGCTCGATCACCTCGCCGATGTCGCCGGTCAACAGCGCGGCGCCGTGGTGGCTTGCGATCCGCAGCACGCAGCTGGCCTCATTGCCGAGATAGGGAAAATGCCGCGGCGGGTGCAGGAAGCGGAACTCGACCCCGTCCCAGTTCCATGTCTCGCCGGCAAGGCATGAACGGGCATCGACGGCGCCGTCCACCACCCCCGAGCCTTCCGGCGCGAACACCGCCCGCATCTGGAAACCGCGCCCCACCGCTTCGTAACCACCAGCGTGGTCATTGTCGCCATGGCTGACCACGGCGCGATCCAGCCGGCGCACGCCCAGTGCGTGCAGCACCGGTACGACCGCGCGCTCGCCGGCATCGAAACCGTCGCGCACCGCCGGCCCCATGTCGTACAGCAACGTGTGGTTGGAGGTGCGCACAAGCGCCGACAGGCCCTGCCCCACGTCGATCACCACCAGTTCGGCCTCCCCGTGCGCGGGCAGCCCGCGGTCCGGCCACAGCAAGGGCAACCACAGCAGCAACGCCAGCGGACGACCGGGCAGACCGCGCGGCAGCAGCACCCAGAACGCCCCCAGCAGCGCCAGCGGCAAAGCGAACCAGCGCGATTCGGGCAGCCACCAGACCGCCAGCCCGGTATCGCCCAGGGCCTCGAACAATGGCCAGCTCAGATCGAAACACCAGGCCGAAGCCCGCCACCACCACCCGCCCCACCCGCCCTGGACACTTTCCAACGCGGTCCCGATCAGCGACAGCGGCACCACCACCAGGCTCCACCACGGCACCGCCACCAGGTTGGCGAACGGCCCGGCCAGCGAGGCCTGACCGAACAGGATCACGGTCAACGGCAGCAGGCCGAGCGTGGCGACACCCTGCGCTGACAGGAACTCCCGCAATGGCCGTCGCTGTGAATCGGGCAGGCACCACACCAGCCAGGCCACGCCTGCGAAACTCAACCAGAACCCGGGCATCAGCGCCGATAACGGATCCACCAGCAGCACCGCGATCGCCGCCAGCGCCAGCGCATCGGCGATCCGCAACGGCCGGCGTTGCCAGCGTGTCGCTGCGACCACCGCGATCATCAGCACGGTGCGAACGGTCGGCAGCGCGAAGCCGGCCACCGCGGCGTACAGCATCGCCCCGGCAAGACCCGCGATGGCGGCTGCGACCGGCCGCGGGCAGGCCCGCCCGAGAGCCGGCCACGACCACCAGAAGCCACTGGCAAGCAGCGCGGCGAAACCCGCCACCAGGCCGACGTGAAACCCGGAAATGGCGATCAGGTGGGTCAGTCCATTGGCGCGCAGCAGTTCCCAGTCCGCATCGTCGAGCGCGCGGGTGTCGCCGAGCGCCAGCGCACGCACGAAGCGCGAAGAGGGCGCCGGCACGGTGGCCGCGATCCGCCCGGACATCGCTTCGCGCCATGCATTCAGACCACGGGCCGGTGTCAGTTGCTCGGCCAGTTCCGGCGCACGCACATAACCGCCAGCACTGATCCGCCGCGCCAGTGCGTACCGTTCGCTGTCGAACCCACCCGGATTTCGCAACCCGCGCGGCGCGCGCAGGCGCACCGTCATGCGCCAACGCTGGCCCGCTTTCAGACTGCTGCGGGGGCCGGGATGGCGGCGGCTTTCCTTATCGTATCCGTCGTACCAGGCCAGACGCACCGCGGCACCGCGCAGGGGCGCCGGCACCGCTTCGTCGCGATCGATACGGAATTCGAATCGCGTGCGCCGGAGTTCGTGTTCCGGCAGGTTGACGATGCGGCCGCTGACCGTGAAATCGCCCTTTTCCAGCGCCACCGGTAACTGCACCGACAGCGCATGCGCCGCATGCAGTCCGGCCAGACCGAATCCAAACACGAGAACGCCGATCCAGCGCCAGCGTCGACCGCTCCACCAGACCGTCGCACCCAACACGATCGCCAGTGCGACCAAACTCCATGACAACCGTTCCGGCAACCACAGGCTGAGCGCCACGCCTGCCAATAGCGCCAAAGCCGCGCCGATTCCGAACGGCGGCATCCTTGCCGCATCCTCCATGCCTCACCTCAGGTTTATTTCGCTGGTATACCGCGCTGGTTTATTCGCACTGGTCTACTTCGGTGGTTTCACTTCGGTGGTTACTTCGTTTGTACATAGCGATGGTGCGGCGCCTCCAGCCCTACACCGCTTCGGGCGAAAGTTCCCGCAGTTTGCCGTCGTGCAGCTCCAGGACCCGGTCCAGGCGTCGCGCCAGGCGGCGGTCGTGCGTGACCAGCACCAGGCTGGTGCCGTGGTCGCGGTTGAGCGCGAGCATCAACTCGAACACCGTCGCCGCGGTTTTTTCGTCGAGGTTGCCGGTCGGCTCATCGCCGAGCACACAGGCCGGGCGATTGACCAGCGCGCGCGCCACCGCCGCGCGCTGGCGCTCGCCGCCAGACAGCTCGCCGGGCTTGTGCTCGAGTCGATGGCCCAGGCCGACCGATTCCAGCAACGCACGTGCGCGTTTGGCGGCCTCGGGCACCTGGGTGCCGTTCAACAGCACCGGCAGCATCACGTTCTCGAGCGCGGTGAATTCGGGCAGCAAGTGATGGAACTGGTAGACGAAACCCAGCGCACGGTTGCGCAAGGTGCCGCGCGCCGCGTCGGACAACGCGCTCATCTTCTCGCCGGTCACGAACACCTCGCCCGCACTCGGCGTGTCCAGTCCGCCGAGCAGGTGCAGCAAGGTACTTTTTCCCGCGCCGGAGACCCCGAGGATCGCCACGGTTTCGCCGGCATGCACCGACACCTCAAGGCCATCGAAGACCGGCGTGCGCAGACTGCCCTCGGCGTAGATTTTCCCCAGGCCCTCGGCACGAATAACTTCGCCGACGTGTTTTTTCTCCTGCAAATCCCGACTATCGTTTCCCCGGTTTTCCGAGGGCTTGCTTTCCGAGGGCCGGCTTTCCGATGGCCGGCTTTCCGAGGGCATGTCCTGGCTACTCATAGCGCAACGCCTCCGCCGGCGCCGTGCGCGCCGCGCGCCAAGCCGGATACAACGTGGCGAAGAAAGCCATCACCAGCGCCACCAGTGCGATCGCGGCCACGTCGCTGCCGCGCAGGTCGGTCGGCAGGCCGGTGATGTAGTACACGTCGGCCGGCAACAGCACGATGCCGAACACACCTTCGATCGCCAACAGGATGTGTTCGAGATTCAGGGTCAGCAGTATGCCCAGGATCACCCCGAACACGGTGCCGATCACCCCGATCAGCGTGCCCTGCACCATGAACACCTGCATCACCGCGCGCGGTGTCAGCCCAAGCGTGCGCAGGATCGCGATGTCGGCCTGCTTGTCGGTAACCAGCATCACCTGCGAGCTGACCAGGTTGAACGCGCCCATAGCGATGATCAGCGACAGCAGGATCGCCATGATGGTCTTTTCCATCTTCAGCGCTCGGAACATGTTGGCGTTGTCGGTGGTCCAGTCACTGACCCGGTACGGCCCACCCAGATTGAGCGCGAGGTCGCGCGCGACATCCCAGGCCAGGTCCATGTCATGCAGCTTCAGCCGCACCCCGGTGACGCCGTCGCCGATGCGCAAAACCCGCTGCATGTCGCTCATGTGGGCGATGGCCATGCTCTTGTCGAACTCGTTGTGGCCGATCTCGAAGATGCCACTGACGGTGAAGCGCTTCAATTGCGGCAACGCACCGATCGGCGTGCTGCGAAAGTCGGCCAGGGTCATCACCACGCTGTCGCCCACGCCGACGCCGAGCCACAGCGCCAGCTCCTTGCCCAGCACGACGTTGAAACTGCCCGGTGTCAGTCCAGCCAATTCGCCCTGAACCATCTTGTCGGCGAGCACCGACACCTCGCCCTCCTGTTCGGGCAGCACGCCACGCACGAATGCCGGTTGTTGTCGCGCACCCGACAGCAGGGCTTCCTTCTCGACATACGGCGCGGCGCCGGCCACGCGCGGGTCGAGCATCGCCCGCTCGACGGCCTGCTTCCAATCGGCGAGCGGCTCGCCGTAGGCGCTGACGGTGGCGTGCGCGGTCATCTGCAGCATGCGGTCGCGGATCTCGCGCTGGAAGCCGCTCATCACCGACAACGTGGTGATCAGCGCGGCCACGCCCAGGGCGATGCCGAGGATCGAGGCCAGCGAGATGAAGGAGATAAAGCCATTGCGGCGTTTGGCGCGCAGGTAGCGCAGGCCGATGGCGACAGGAATGGGTTTGAACATGCGCGGCGGGTCGTGGCGAAGCGGCTATGTTGCCATCGAAGTGACATGCCGCGAAGACGCGCCGGTGGACACGGCCAGCCGCAGTTCACGCCGTGGGCCGGCTGGCAGGGTGTCGGGCCACCAGACCAGCCACTGGCGGGCACCTTGTGAATCGCGCCAGCGCGCAAAGGCCAGCGGGCCACGCCAGTGAACCTCGAATCCCGACACGCGGTC
>JALZKJ010000031.1 GCA_030859305.1 Pseudomonadota bacterium
GCGTCGGGCATCCACTGGTGGTGGAAGCGGGGCAGTGCAGCCACGGCCTGCGCCTCCATGCCGGCGTCGAAGGCAAGGATCGCCAGCAACACCTGAGTGATGATCCGGCTGCCGCCGGGCGCGCCGACCGCGATGACTGTTTCGGCCGATTCCATGAAGGTCGGCGTCATCGAACTGAGCATGCGCTTGCCCGGCTCGACCGCGTTGGCCTTGAAGCCCATCACCCCGAACGCATTGGGGGTGCCTGGGCGCAGCGCGAAGTCGTCCATCTCGTTGTTGAGCAGCACCCCGGTGCCGGGCGCGATCATGCCCGAGCCGTAAAGCAGGTTGACCGTCTGGGTGGCCGCGACGCGGTTGCCTTGCGCGTCGATGATCGAGAAGTGGGTGGTTTCCTCGTCCTCCAGCGGCGCCGGCCGGCCGGGAAGCAGGTCGCTCGGGGTGGCTTTTTCGGGATGGATGGTTGAACGCAGGCCGGCGGCATAGTCCGCGCTGGTCAGGCGCGCGACCGGCACTTTGACGAAGTCGGGATCGCCCAGGTAGATCGTGCGGTCGCGATAGGCGCGGCGCATAGCCTCGACGGCCAGGTGGGTGCGATGCGCGGGATCGAGCGTGGCCAGGTCCCAGCCTGCGAGGATCTGGAGGATCTGCGCCAGCGCCACCCCGCCCGACGACGGCGGCGGCGCGGTGATGATGGTCCAGTCGCGATACTCGAACCGGATCGGCTCGCGCTCGATCACCTGGTAACCGGCGAGCTCCTCGGCACGCCACTGAGCGCCCTCTTCCCTGACCGCCGCCAGCAACATGTCCGCGGTCTCGCCCTGGTAGAAACCGGCGTGGCCCTGTTCGGCCAGGCGCTCCAGCGTGCGTGCGAGGTCGGGTTGCCTGAGGATCTCGCCGACTTTCGGCGGGTTGCCATCGGCCAGGAACACTTCGCGGGTGCCGCGGTAACGCTCCATCACCTCGCGCCGGCTGCCGTAGCCACGTTCCAGCCGCGCGTAGACCGGGAAGCCTTCGCGGGCGATGCGGATCGCCGGGGCCAATGAGATGTCCAGCGGCAACCTGCCGTATTGCCGCGCCACGTGCACCAGGCCGGCAGGCAGGCCGGGAATGCCTGCCGACCACGGGCCGTTGGTGGCGCGGTCACGGTTCAACTCGCCGTTCTCGTCCAGATACGCTTGCGGCGTCGCCGCGGCCGGGGCGGTTTCGCGCGCATCGACGAATACGTCGCGACCGCTTTTTGCATCGTGTAGCAGGAAGAACCCGCCGCCACCGATCCCGGAACTGATCGGTTCGACCACCGACAGCACCGCCGATACGGCGACCGCGGCGTCGAAGGCATTGCCGCCGGCGCGGATGATCTCGAAACCGGCGTCGGTCGACAACGAATGCGCACTGGCGATCGCAGTGCCCGGCGGGTGTGCGCTGGCAGCCTGTCTGCTGGCAGCCGGCGCGTCGGAACGGGGGGCTTGTGCGGCGCACGACGGCAACGCGGTGAATGCAATCAGGCCGGCCGTCAACAACGAAAACAGCGACGCGCGCATCGTGTTACTCCAGTGGGGTGGACGGCGCGGTACCGAGCCGCACCAGCTTGGCGATCAATTGTTCGTGCGATTCGGGATGGACCGGGTCGGGGTCGATGCATTCGACCGGGCAGACAACCACGCATTGCGGCTCGTCGAAGTGACCGACGCATTCGGTGCAACGCGTCGGGTCGATCACGTAGACCGTCTCGCCCTGCGTGATCGCCTGGTTGGGGCAGACCGGTTCGCAGACATCGCAGTTGACGCACAGCTCGGTGATCCTGAGGGACATGGGGTACTCGTGATCATCGTTCCCGCGCAGGCGGGAACCCAGCGAATATCTGCGGTTCTCGATGACGGCAACAGCAAGAGCGAAGTCGCTGGATCTTACGATCTCCGGCCATCGGGCACAGCCCGATGGTGTTCGGTACCGCGCGAGCCAATGGCTCGCAACCGCGGCCCCTCACCCCCGCCTGCGCGGGGATGAGGCATTGGCAAAGCCGCCCGCGCCAGGCGCGGGCGGGCCAATGCGTCACTTGGCTTCGACGAACACGTACTCAGCGCCGGAGGGAGCGACGACGGACTGGACCCGCGCGCTGTCGGCCGGCGAGCCAATGAACAGCATGCGTACACCCTTCATCGAGCCGGGCGCGGCATCGGCGAATGCGGCGACGGCGAGGTCAGCGCTCTTGGCCGACGATGGCGACCCGTAGGCCAGCAGCGTGCCGTCGACGCCGCCGCGGGCCACGTCGCCGGCCGCCTTCTCGAGCTGGCGGTCGTAGTAGCCCTGGAAATCCGCGGAATCCTCGGCCGGCAAGGTATAGACGTAGGTGCTGGTGGCATCACCGAGGTTGCGGGTTACCACGTCGACCAGATAGGCGCTCCATTGCTCCTCGTCGGTACCGGTCGGCGCGGACATCGGGGCAGCGACGACGGCGCCGCCGTCATCGGCGTCCTTGTTGCACGCGGCCAGCAACGGCAGCGAGAGGCAGGCGATCAGCAGCAAGCGGGTGGTGGTCTTCATCGGTTTCCCCATTTTCGTGGTGTTGGTGGGTGAATCATTCACGGGTGTGTTGCCATTCGGCCTGGAGTGCGGCCGCCACCGCCGGTGGCACGAAACCGGAGACATCGCCGCCAAGGCGGGCGATCTCGCGTACCAGCGAAGAAGAAAGGAAGCCATATTGTTCGGCGGGGGTGAGAAACAGCGTTTCCACCTCCGGGATCAGGTGGCGATTCATGCTGGCCAGCTGGAACTCGTACTCGAAATCCGACACCGCGCGCAGGCCGCGCAGCAGCACGCCGGCGCCAAGGTCGGCGACGAAATGCGCGAGCAGGCAATCGAAGCCGATCACCTCCACGTGCGGATGATGGCCGACGGCCTCGCGCGCCAGCGCGACCCGCAGTTCCAGCGGCAACGCCGGACTTTTGCCGGGGCTTTCCGCCACCCCGATGATCAGCCGCTCAAACAGCTTCGCGGCCCGATCGACCAGGTCGATATGACCGTTGGTGATCGGGTCGAAGGTACCCGGGTAGACGGCGATGCGGGTCTTGGCGACGGTCATTCTGGCGTCATGTGTGGATGGGTCGATTGCGTGGGTCCGAACACACCCGTGATGTCCGGACTTTGCCTGTTCAGCTTGTCTCGTCTCGTCGTCTCGGGCTGGTTGGACAGCGATCCTCAAGCCTCACCTGCAGAATCAGTGCCAACCGGGTCGTCCGGCAGTGTAACAGCGGCTCCAAGGCGTCGACGGTAGAGCGCAAACCGCACCTCGCGGGTGGCGCCTTCCCGGTGCAGTGTCCAGTCGGCCGCCAGCGCTGGTCGCAGGGAGCTCGGCGATTCCAGATACAGCCAAGCGGTGGCGGCGAGTTTCGGCAGCAGCGCCGGCAGCACGCGATCCCACAGGGCATCGTCGAAGGGCGGGTCGACGAAAGCCAGGTCGAATGCGGCATTGGCCTGCTGCGGCAACCACGCCAGCGCATCTGCATTAACTACTCGGGCTGCGTCGCCGCCGGGCAGCCTGGCCGTCAATTCGCCCAGCGCAGCGGCCAGCTCGCGGTCGCGTTCGACCAGCACCGCGCTGAGGGCCCCACGCGACACCGCTTCAAGACCGAGCGCGCCACTGCCGGCGAACAGGTCGACGACCCGCATGCCGGGCAGCACCGGCGACAGCCAGTTGAACAGGGTTTCGCGGACGCGGTCGGAAGTCGGACGCAATCCTGGCGCATCCGGCACCGACAGCCGCGTGCCCCGCCAGCGTCCAGCGATCAGGCGGATCTTGCCCGGCGCAATCTTGTCGGAGGCGATATTCACCGGCCGATCCTGCCTCGGAGAACGTCCGACCGGTGGCCGGCGTGTGGGAGGGTTGTTCATGAGGGGGGTCGCGGAGCCGGTGCTAGCATGTCTGCATTCTCGCGCATCCGCAGACATCCCCCCGCTCGATGGTCCGTTTTTGATGGTCAGTTTCTTTCGCCGCAAGAAACCCGATTCGCCTGCCAGCATCGACTCGGAGCGCCGTATCGAAGAGTTGGCCGCGGCGTTTCCGAACGCGCAGCGCGACCGGCTGCCGGCCGATAGCGAAACCCCGCCGACCGCCGTCGAAAAAAACGATGCGCCGGCAAGCCCTTCGACCCCGTCAGTCCCGGCGAAACCCGCCGCGTACGAACCCGCGCAAGAATCCAGTCACCCATCCAGTCACCCATCCAAACCAGTCCCGGCCGAAATCATTGCCGCCGCGCTGGAAACCGCGCCAGTCGCCGCGCCGACAACCGCGCCAGCCGTTTCAGTCGCTGGATGGCATCCCGCCTCGACCACTGACGCCGCTGCCGCAGCCAACACACCACTGTTGCCGCAGCAACCCGCGCCCGCCGCGCCGGGCAGGTCCGGCTGGCGCGACCGCCTGCGCGGCAGCGGGTTCGCGCGCAGCGTCGGCGTGCTGTTCTCGCGTAATCCCAAGCTCGATGACGACCTGCTGGACGAGATCGAAACCGCGTTGATCACCGCCGATGTCGGCGTCGGCGCCACCTCGGAGCTGGTCGAAAGCCTGCGCAAACGCATGAAGGCCCGCCAGTTCGCCGATGCCCGCGCCCTGCTCGGCGCATTGCGCGCGGACCTGGTCGCGATGCTGGTGCCGGTCGCGGTGCCGCTGCGGATCGACCGCGGCGCAAAACCGTTCGTGGTGCTGACCGTCGGGGTCAACGGCGTCGGCAAGACCACCACCATCGGCAAGCTCGCGCGCCGTTTCAGGGACGAAGGCCACACGTTGATGCTCGCCGCCGGCGACACCTTCCGCGCCGCCGCGGTCGCGCAGCTGCAGGCCTGGGGGGATCGCAACGGCGTGCCGGTGATCGCGCAGGGCCAGAACACCCTTGGCAAAGGCGGTGACGCCGCCTCGGTCGCATTCGATGCGCTGCAGGCCGCCAGGGCGCGCGGCACGCAGGTGCTGATCGCCGATACCGCCGGCCGCCTGCACACCCAGCAGGGACTGATGGCCGAACTTGGCAAGATCCGCCGGGTGATCGCCAAGGTCGACCCGAACGCGCCGCACGAGGTGCTGATGGTGATCGACGGCACCACCGGCCAGAACGCGCTGTCGCAGTTGCGCCAGTTCCATGCCGCGGTCGGCGTGACCGGACTGGTGGTGACCAAGCTCGACGGCACCGCCAAGGGTGGCGTGGTGTTCGCGCTGGCCCGCGAGTTCGGCATTCCGATCCGGTATGCCGGCATCGGCGAGCAACCGGAAGACCTGCGCGTGTTCGATGCCGAAGCCTTTGTCGATGCCCTGCTGCCGGACGCGCTCGGCGCGTAAGCGTCAGGCGGCACGGCACGCCCGCGCGACCTCGTCCGCAGGCAGCCTGTGCGCATGAATGAATCCGCGCCCGTCGGTAACCGCTGGAGCCGCAAGCGCTTTGTCTTGATCGGGTTGATGGCGCTCCTGCTGGTGCTTGCGCTTTCACTGCGCTGGGTTTCGCAACCCAGCCAGGTGGCCGGACTGATCCTCGACCAGGTCGGCGACGCGCTGGGCTTGGAGATCACCGCCGGCGGCGCCAGCGAGTACCGCCTGCGCGGCACGCCGATGATCGTGCTGCGCGACGTGATTGCCCGCCAGCCCGGCGCCAACACGCCGCTGTTGAAGGCCGAACGCATTTACCTGATCCTGCCGTGGTCGACCCTGCGCGCACGTGGCGCCGTCCTCGCCGCAACCCGGATCGAACTCGACGCGCCGCAGCTCGACCTTGCCGCGCTGCAGGCCTGGCAGGCCACCCGCCCGCCAGCAGACACCCGCATCCCGACGCTGTCTGAAGGCCTGAAAATCATTCGCGGCAGGATCATCGGCGAAGGCTGGTCGATCGACGCCCTCAACCTGCAACTGCCTTCGCTGCATCCACACCAACCGCTGCGCGCCCGACTCGACGGCCACTATCGATCCCGCAGCCTGCGGGTGCCGTTCGATCTGGTGGCCGCGCTGACCCGGCCGGCCGCGCAGGCCGTACTCGGCGTCAACGGCGACATCACGGTCGAATCCGCCGACTGGCGCTTGCCGATGCAGGCCGGCTTCTCCGGCCGCCTGCATGCGGGCGACGATGGCATCGGCCTGGATGCGTTCAAGTACGGCGCCGGCGCGCGGCATGTCACCGACCAGCGCGAGCTGCCATTCGTGTTCGGCCTGGCCGGGCCGCTGCGTTACCGTAGCGGGCGTTTCACCATCGCGCCGCTGGGCACGGCGATCCGCGGCGAGGGCAGCGTGCCGACGATCGACGCGCACGGCCGGCTGGCGCTGACCGACCGCCTGCGCTTGCAACTCGATGGCGAGCTGATCGCATGGCCCGACACCTGGCCCACCCTGCCACCGCCGATCGGCCAATCGACATCGCCGCTGCCGTTCGCGCTGATGTACGAAGGCGACCGCAACCTGTCGGACGTGACTGCATTGCAACTGCAACGCGATGCCACGCGTTTCGACGGCCGTTTCCGACTGCCCGAAATACTCGAGTGGATGGAGGTTATGGCCGCCGATACGCCGTTGCCGCCTTTGGACGGCACGTTGATCACGCCGCGAATGCACATCTCCGGCGCAGTGCTGGAAGGCGTGGAAATCGAGTTCGACGACGGTGCGTCCGAGCCAGAGGGCGCGAAGCCGTGACGCCTGCCGATCGCAGCAAGGCCATCGATGCGTTCGCCCCGCGCCTGCTCGCCTGGTTCGACATCAACGGCCGCCATGACCTCCCCTGGCAGCACCCGCGCACGCCGTACCGCGTGTGGCTCTCGGAAATCATGCTGCAACAGACCAAGGTGAAGACCGCCGCGCCCTACTTCGAACGATTCGTCGCCGCACAGCCGACGTTGCCGGCGCTGGCCGCGGCACCGCTGGATGAAGTACTCGCGCTGTGGTCCGGGCTGGGCTACTACGCCCGCGCGCGCAACCTGCATGCCGCCGCACTACGCTGTGTCGCATCGCATGGCGGCGACCTGCCGCGCGACCTCGACGCACTGGTCGCCCTGCCCGGCATCGGCCGCAGCACCGCCGCGGCGATCCTGTCGCAGGCCTGGGGCGAGCGCCTGGCGATCCTCGACGGCAACGTCAAGCGCGTGCTTGCCCGCTATCACGGCATCGCCGGCTGGCCGGGTCTGCCGATGGTCGAGAAATCACTGTGGTCGCTGGCCGAACAACACCTGTCCAGCCCGCAACTGCCGCGTGCACGCATGGCCGATTACACCCAGGCGCAAATGGACCTTGGCGCCACCTTATGCACCCGCGCCAATCCCGCCTGCGTGCTGTGTCCCTTGCAGGGCGAATGCATCGCGCGCATCGAGGACCGCAGCGCCGAACTGCCGACACGAAAGCCGGGCAAGACGATTCCACAGCGCCACGCGCAGGTGTTATGGATGCAAGACAAAGACGGTCGCGTTTTGCTGCAGCGCCGCCCGCCAACCGGCATCTGGGCTTCGCTGTGGACGCTGCCGCAAACCGAGGACATCTACGCCGCGCGTGTGTGGTTTGATACGCAACTGGATGCCGACTTCAACTCCGGCCGGCCGCTGCCGCCGATCGCCCACGCCTTCAGCCACTACAGACTCGAATTGCTACCGCTGCATTGGCGCGGCGTCGCCCTGCGCCAACGCGTGAGAGACAATGACGATCTGCGCTGGGTGGCACGGGACGAACTGGGCACACTCGGCATCCCGGCGCCAATACGCAAATTGATCGCAGGCTGATCGACCCGTCCGGCAATCCGCCGCTCTCCCCCACCGACCAAGGCCGAACCGATGCCCCGCAGCGTCCATTGCGAATACGAAAAACGCGAGACCGAAGGCCTCGACTTCGTGCCCTGGCCCGGCGAACTGGGCAAACGCGTATTCGCCAGCATCGGCAAGCCGGCCTGGGCGGCGTGGCTGGCGCACCAGACCATGCTGATCAACGAGAACCGGCTGTCGCCGATGAACCCCGAGCACCGCAAGTTCCTTGAAGCCGAGATGCAGAAGTTCCTGTTCGGCGGCGACGCCGAAAAACCGGCGGGTTACGTGCCTCCCGGCTCCTGAGCCCGCTCGGCCATCTCGACCGACTCGCGCATCTCGCGTTCGGCCTGCCGCAACGCCGAGGTATCGACCGGGCGGATCTGTTCGATATGGCACGGAAAGTCGATGGCATTGCGATCGAGCACGTGCACCTTGTCGAAGCGCGCATGCACGCGGCCGAACTGGTTGCTGATGCGGATCGCCGAGGCGAATTCCAGGTTCGGGCAACTGCCGGTCAACTCCAGCAGGTAAGCCTGGTTGGGCCGCGTCGTCACCGCCAGCGCGCTGTCGCCCAGCGGCGTCCAGCCATTGATGCGGCCGAAGTACTGGAAGCTGTTCACCGGCGCACCGGCATGGGCGCGATACAGCGCGAGACGCTCGGCATCGCGCAGGCCGGGATTGGTTCCGCATGCGGCCAGCATCACCAGCGCGGTCGCGGCGCAGATCAGGGATCTGACGGATGACATGTTCATGAGCAACTCCTCGCCTGTGCGGGCATGTGGGACGGCACGTGGGACCACCCCATGATGCGCCCGCTGGCGCAGGCGCCGCAGGCCCGCGCGCGCCTACGTTCAGCGCACAGGCGGCTTGCCAGTTCCGGTCGCCGTCCGTATCATCCCGCTCCTCACACGGCCCGCCGTGTCGTGGCCGGGTAGCTCAGTTGGTAGAGCAGGGGATTGAAAATCCCCGTGTCGGCGGTTCGATTCCGTCCCCGGCCACCATCTAAAACGTAAGCCCCGCAACGGTTTCAGCCATTGCGGGGCTTTTCGTTTCCAGGGCGAATGGATCTTGTGTCCGGCATGTGTCCGGCGGATCGCAGGCACAAAAAAGGGGCCAGCCCGTAGGCCAGCCCCTCGCGTATTTTGGTTGTCTAGTCAGTCATATCACGCGGACGTCGCGCGCGAGCAAACCTTTCTCGCCCGGATGCACTTCGAACTCCACGCGGTCGCCGTCGA
>JALZKJ010000078.1 GCA_030859305.1 Pseudomonadota bacterium
AGTTCCGGATGGCAGACCAGCACGACGTCGCAGCCGGCATCCAGGTGCAGGTCGACGCGCGCCTTGATGCCGCCGGCGGAGAACGCCGCGGCCATGCCGATGTCGTCGCTGAACACCACGCCGCGGAACTTCATCTCGTCGCGCAGGATCTCCTCGATCCAGCGCTTCGAATACCCCGCCGGCTCCGGTGCGACCGCCGGATACACCACGTGCGCCATCATCACCGCGTCGGCGTTGGCATCGATGCCGGCGACGAACGGGATCAGGTCGGTAGCGCGCATTTCATCGAGCGGGCGCGGGTCGACCGCGTCGTCGAAATGAGTGTCCTCCAGCACCGAGCCGTGGCCCGGAAAATGCTTGAGCGTCGCGGCCATGCCCGCCGCGTGCATGCCGCGCACATAGGCGCGGGTGAATTCTGCGACCACCTGCGGGTCGGCGGAAAACGCGCGGTCGCCGATCGCGCGGTTGCCACGGCCGAGGTCGACCACCGGCGCGAAGCTGAGGTCGACGCCGCTGGCCTTGATCTCGCTGGCCATCAGCCAGGCGTGTTGCTCGGCGAGCGCGATCGCGGCTCCGGGATCCTGCGCGTACTGCTTGCCGAAGCCTTCCAGCGGCGGCAGCGCGCTGTAGCCCTCGCGGAAACGCTGCACGCGGCCGCCTTCCTGGTCGACGCAGACCAGCTGCGGACGCGGTGCGGCTTCGCGAATCGCCTGCGACAGCTCGGCGACCTGCGCCTTCGAGGCGAAGTTGCGGGTGAACAGGATCACGCCGGCGCAGCCATCGTGCTGCAGCCAGTCGCGCTCCTGCGCGGTGAGTTGCGTACCGGCGACGCCGATTACGAGCATGCGGAAGTCCTTGCTGCGGTTGAGGATTCGACGCGTGGAGCGCCTCTGGCATTGTCGCGCGTTTTTGCGGGAGCGGCTTCAGCCGCGATCGAAGCGGCGCATGCCCGGTAACGTTCCGATCGCGGCTGGAGCCGCTGCTGCAGGATCACGATCATGCACGCTCGAGGTCGTTCCACTGCGAATACGGCCGCGTCGCCAACGCCAGGTTGTAGTAACGCACGCTGTCGGTGACCTCGGCGCCGATCCAGTCGGGTTTCGCGATCACCGCGTCGGCGGATTGCAGTTCGATTTCCGCCACCACCAGTCCCGCGTTGTCGCCCAGGAACTCGTCGACTTCCCACAGATGGCCCTCGAGCTCGACGTAGTGCCGACGCTTGTCGACCAGCCCGCCGACGCACAGCGCCAGCAGGTCGCGCGCGTCGTCGACCGGGATCGGGTAGTCGAACTCCTGCCGGGTGTGGCCGAGTTCGCGCGACTTGAGGTTGAGGAACGCCGCATCGCCGGCGATGCGCACGCGCACCGATGTCTTCATCGCGGCGCGTCCGCCAGTGCCCGCGTCCATCGCGGCCAGGTCGTTGAGGTAGCCCTGCGCCATCGGCACGCACTTGTGTGCGGCGGCACGCCAGCCATCGCCGGTGACGAGGAACTTGCGTTCGATTTCGATGGGCATGTGGTTTCAGTGCTCTTGCAGGAGGGGCTTCGATGGATGGATGGCGTGGTACAGGGGCAATCGCCGCTGAAGCCGGTAAAGCGGATGCGTTGTGGGTGAAACCCTGAATCAAGCTGAAGCATCGCAAGCGGATGTCGCGGCGCGCTGCGGCGCGTTGTAAATCCACGTATCCGTATTCATTCGTGGCGCGGCTCGAACATCGCGATCGATTCCACATGCGCGGTGTGCGGGAACATGTCCATCACTCCCGCTGCGCAGAGTTTCCAGCCGCGTTCGTTGACCAGATACCCGGCATCGCGCGCCAGCGACGCCGGGTGGCAGCTGACATAGACGATCCGCTTGAACTGCTTGAGCGGCAGTTGGGTCAGCACGAAGTCCGCGCCCGAACGCGGCGGATCCAGCAGCAGCTGGTCGAATCCCTCGCGCATCCACGGCTGCTCGCCCAGATCCCTGGCCAGATCAGCGGCGTGGAACTGTGCGTTGGCGATGCCGTTGCGCGTCGCGTTGTCACGCGCGCGCTGCACCAGTCCGGCTTCGCCTTCCACGCCCACCACCTCGCGCACGCTGCGCGCCAGCGGCAGGGTGAAATTGCCGAGGCCGCAGAACAGGTCGAGCACGCGATCATCAGGTTTTGCATCGAGCAGGTCGATCGCGCTCTGGATCATCTTGCCATTGAGGCCGGCGTTGACCTGGATGAAGTCGAGCGGGCGGAACACGAACTCCAGGTCCCACTGCGGCAACGCGAATGACAGCTTCGGCTCGGCGGGCCATAACGCGTGCACGCTGTCGACGCCGCCGGGCTGCAGGAAGATCGCGAACCCGTGCGCCTGACCGAACGCGACCAGTGCGGCCTGGTCGGCCTCCGACAGCGGATTCATGTGGCGGAACGTCAGCGCGATCACGTCATCGCCGGCGATGAATTCGATCTGCGGGATATCGCTGCGGGCCTGCAGGCCGTCGACCAGCGCGGCCAGCACGTCGATCCTGCCGCCGATCTGCGGAATCACGGTGTGGCATTCACCGAGGTCGGCGACGAAACGCGGATCGGTTTCGCGGAAGCCGACCAGGGTCTTGCCCTTCTTCTCGACCCGGCGCACCGAAAAACGGCCCTTGCGGCGATAGCCCCACGCAGCGTCGGTCAGCGGCGCCAGCACGTGCTCGGGGGTGACGTGGCCGATGCGCTCGAGGTTTTCCAGCAGCACGGTCTGCTTGGCGAGGATCTGCTGGTGCTCATCGAAGTGCTGCAGCGCGCAGCCGCTGCAGACGCCGAAATGCGGGCAACGCGGGGTTACCCGTTCGGGCGCGGCCTGCAGCACTTCGACCGTTCGCGCCTCATCGAAACTCCGGTGCCGCCCGGTCTGCATCGCCATGACGCGCTCGCCGGGCAACGCACCGGCGACAAACAGCGCCTTGCCATCGGGCCGACGGGCGACGCCGCGGCCGTCATGGGTGAGGTTGGTGATCTGCGCTTCGAACGGGGTCTGGTCGACGCGATTGCGGGTACGGGGGCGGGCCACGGATGCCTGGTGTTCGAGGTGGGGCCGCATTGTCGCAGGACTCGGGACTCGGAAGTCCCGAGCCCCGGCACCCCGCGCGCCGTTATTTCTGCTGCCAGCTGCCGCCGCTCTGGTACCACCAGCCCGAACGCGCACTGGCGATCCATTGCCTGGCGAACACTTCGCGGATCTGGGCCTCCCATTCCGGATGGCCGTTGGCGACCGCGACCTCCCGGTATACCGCCTTGCGGTCGCGGTTGTCGTCGGCCACCGCCTGGTTCACCGCCACCCGATCCTTGAGCGCGAGCTGCGAAGCGTCACGAAGGACGATGGTGCCGTCGCTGGCGAAACCCAGCGCGCCGGCGTCGAAGCCGGCACGCAGTTGCGCATCGAAGCGCGCCGTCATGCGCGCCTGGATCGCCTGGATCGCCGGCGTCTTGAGGGTGATGTCGGGCTGCGACTGCGCCTGCGCGCTGCCGATGCCGACCAGTGCGGCCCAGTCGATGGCCAGGCGCGCCGACGGATGCACGGCACGCGGGTTCAACGCGGCGTTCGCACCGCCTGAGCCCTCCTTGTTGGCCGGTACCGCAGGCCTGATGTCGTCGCCGATGACCTTCTCGACGAACTCCTGCGCCGCTTCCCTGGCCTCCGCGGCCGGAAAGTAGACGTTGATCGTCACGCACGCCGTCAACACCACGGCGGCGACCGGTATTCCCATCCAACGACGCATGGTCCTGCGTGGCATGTTGTCTCTCCTGTTGTGCGCGTTCTGCGCAAGATTCCGTGCCCTTTGAAAGGCGAATGCTTATTCGACCACCGGCTTGATCTCGCCCTTGCTGACCGCGGCCAAGCGCTCGATCAGGGTCGGCCAGTCGACACGTCGGTTGAAGCCCACCACGGTCAGTCGCGGCAGGCCCGAACCCTGCACGATAGTAAAGCCCGAAGCGTCTGAACCGGAGGCACCTGCGCTGAATGGCGTGGCCGGACCTAATCCGCCCATGTCGCAGACCTCATCCACCAGCCGGCACGAGATACCGATCCGTGCATACCTGAAATCATCGAACACGCCGATCAACTGCGACTGCAGGCTGCCGGCGAACGATGCATCGCCGACGCTCGACAGGTCCTGCACCGCGCGCTGGCTGATCCGCTGGCGCACGCCGCGCGTGCGCTGCGTGTGCAGTTCGGCATCGAACGCGGTGGCCTGCCAGTTGACCAGGCGCAAGCCGTCGACGCGGCCGTCGAGCTTGCCGGTGATGGTGCCGAAACCGAACACGCCGGTCAGCGATTCCAGGTCGAGGCCTTCCAGCGCGATGTCGGCCGATAACGTCGGCGCCACTCCGAACGGCCGCTCCATCGCCAGCGACGACACCACCACCTCGCCATCGAACAACTGCATGGTCAGGCCGCCGTCTAAGTCCAGCCGATCGTCGGCGTAGTGAGCCCTTGGGATCGAGCCGCTGAGCGTGCCGGTGAACGCGGGCCAGTCCAGCGCCTGCGCCAGTTGCCCGACATCCAGCCGATCCAGCGCCAGTCCGAACTCGACATCCAGCCCGCCTTCTTCACCCGGCGGGCGGATGCGCAGATGCTCGAACCTCGCATTGCCGCCGAGCATCGGCCACGCGACAGGCTGCTGCAGCCGCAACTGGCCATCGCCGCTGGTGAAAGGCAACCGGGTTGCGCCGAACGCCAGCCCGTACAACGCCCCGCCCTGCCAGCGCAGTTCGCTGTCGACCGGCTGCGTCGACGAATAACGCAGATCGCCTTGCAGGCCGGCGAACGAGAAACGGCCGCCGGGATCGTCGATCGAGGCATCGACGATTTCAAGACCCGCGTCGAGCACTACGCCGCCGCCGACACGAAGGTGGGCATCAGCGGAACCGGCCAGTTGCAGCTCGCTCAGGCCGAACCGGCCCAGCCAACCCGACAGGTAGCCCGCGCTCAACGGCGCCAGCGCGCCGCTGCGCAGTTGAAGGTCGAGTTCGCGCGCCTGCAGATCGGGGGTCAGCGCGGCGCTGCCGTCGATCGACAGGATCCCGCCATCCCGCCATTGCAAGCGTGGCAGTCGCCAACCCTGGCCGGTGCGTTGCGACGCCTCGATCAGCAACCCTACCCTGCGCTGCTCCAGCGAAACGTACGTGGTGCCGAACAGCAATTCGCCGCCGTGCAGGGCGCCGGTGATGCCGACGTGGTCGGTCTCGCCGAACCGGGTATCGAGTTCGATCCGCGCACTGAGATTCTCGGCGGCGATGCTGCCGTCGGGGGTGTCGAGCGCGGCGGCGCTCAGCTGCAACGGGCCGCGGATGCGCAGCGGCTGGTCCTTGCCGGCGGTCACCTTGAGTTCGCCATCCAGCCGTCCGCCGGTGATGCGTGCCTGCGGCCATGCCTTCGCCAGCAACGCCTGGGTCCATGCCAGCGGCACGCGGGTGAGGTCGAGCTGGCTGATGTCCGGCGTGGCGGCGTTGCGATTCAAGGTGATCGCGCTTCCGCCGCGCGCGAGCACGGCGTCGGTCGAAGCCGTGCCCAGCACCAGCGACAGCCGCAGCGGCGCGCCGTTGCCGCTGCGCAGGTCGCCATCGCAGCGCCAGCCACCCTGGCCGTCGCGCTCCAGCGGACAACGCCAGTCAAGATTGCGGAACCGGTAACCGAGGTCCGGTGCATCGACCCGCGCGGCCTGCACGCGCAGTTGTCCCTGCGGGGCGTGCGCGGGCCAGTCGAGCCGGACCTGCACCGCCTGCAGGGTGGCTATCGGGCTGGTGACCCGTTCGATGCGGGCCGTCATCGTGCGCGCGTGCGCCACCCCCATCGTCAGCGTAGGCACGCATAACGACACACAGAGCGATACCCACGACAACAGGCGTACCATCGATCGCGACATGGTGGAAGGATACCGAGGGCAGTTGGATCCGCGATGAAGGCCGTGTCCACGAGGGAACCCGCCTTGGGCGCCCTGCAAGGAGCCGCGAAAATGCCATCGCCGTCGTTGCCGCGCATCCTGCTGGTCGAGGACGACCCCACCAGTCGAGCCTTTCTGATGGCCGCCGCTGCTGCGGTGCCGGCCGAAGTCGACAGTGCCGACAGCGTCTCCACCGCGCTGGCGCTGGCCAACGCACAGGATTACGACCTTTGGTTGTTCGATGCGCACCTGCCCGACGGCTCCGGTTGCGACCTGCTGCAACGGCTGCGACTGCGACACCCGCACACGCCGGCGGTCGCCCACACCGCCACGCAGGAAGCCGCCACACGAGGGGCACTGATCGCAGCGGGCTTCGCCGAAGTAGTGATCAAACCCCTGCCGGCGGCCACGCTGCGCGCCACGATCCGCCGCATCCTCGGCCTTCCCGATGGCGAGCGTGCCAGCACCCGGGCAGGCGACAGCGACGGAACGCCGGTATGGGATGACGAGGCCGCCGCGCTCGCGCTAAACGGCAACCACAGCCATGTGCAGACCTTGCGCGAGTTGTTCCTGCACGAACTGGCGCAGACCGGCACCCGCATCAGCGAGGCGGCACGACGCGGCGACCTGGCCAATGCCGAACACGGCCTGCACAAGCTCAGGGCCAGTTGCGGCTTCGTCGGCGCCAGCCGCCTGGCCGCCGCCGTGCACGCGTGGCAACAGCAGCCGCAACAGCTTGAATTGCATCAAAGCTTCGAGCAGGCGGTGCGCGACACGCTCGGAGAGGATCAGGCGGGCCAAGCAAAGGATTGAGAACGTCCAGGGAACTCCCGGGGAACGCCCGAGGAAGCAAGCGCTGGAGTCGCCGCTCTTCGTAGAGTCGAGCTTGCTCGACTGCTTTTCGCGCGATGCCGATGCAGCGGAGCAAGCTCCGCTCTACCGGAATGTGATTTGTTTCCGACTTTCCCGTTTCGGTTCGCACGCGCTGTTGAGCCGACGCGCACCCGGTAGTCAGGCCGGGCTGTCGTCTTCGGCCGCCGGCGCCCGCGGCACCATTCGCGCCAGTGGCCCCAGCATCTCCCACGACTTGAGCCCGCGCCCGCCCAGATGGTGCGCCAGCACCTCGCGCATAGCGCGGCGCAGGCCGGCGAGATCCTCATTGCAGGGAATGCGGTCCTGCGCCAGCGCCAGCAGCGCCTGCCCGGTCGCGGCGCCGGAACGATCGGCATGGCCGCGGTCACTGAGCAACCGGCGCGCACCGTGTTCGGGGTCGAGCCGATAGCGCGCGGCCGGGTCGATCGGCTGGCCGTCGCCGTCCTCGTGCCAGTCGAAGCCGACACCGAGCGCCTGCAGCAGGTCGCGTTCGTAGCGGCGCAGGGTCCAGGCCAATGGCTCGTTGTCGCGCAGGCGTTCGCGGGTGATCGCATAGGCCGCGAACAACGCCGGTTGCGGATCCTCGCGAGGCGCCAGTCGCAGCGTCAGTTCGTTGAGATAGAAGCCGGCCAGCATCGCCTCGCCCACCAGTCGCGGCGCCGTATCCAGCGCTTCGGCGGTCGCCAAAGTGGCCAGTTCGCCACGCATCACCGCGTCGAAACGGATCGCTTGCAGCGGTTGCAAGGCCGCCCGCAGCATCTGCCGTTTGGTCCCCTGCACGCCGCGCGCCACCAGCCCGAGCCGGCCGTGCTGCGCGCTCAGCACTTCTACCAGCAGGCTGGTTTCACGCCAGGGCCGGGCATGCAGGACGAAGGCGGGTTCAGCGATGAGTCGCATCGGGAGCTACGGAGCTAAGGAGCTATGGGACTCGGGACTCGGGTCCCGAGCCGCTAATCGTGATACCCGAACGCGCGCATCGCCGCTTCGTCGTCCGACCAGCCCTCGCGCACCCTCACCCAGGTTTCCAGGAACACCTTGGCGTCGAACAGGCGCTCCATCTGCTGGCGCGCCTTGGTGCCGATCTCGCGCAGGCGCTCGCCGCCCTTGCCGATCACGATCGCCTTCTGGCCGTCGCGCTCGACCCAGATCACCGCGCCGATGCGCAGCATGGTGCCTTCGACTTCGAACTTCTCGATCTCCACCGTCGTCGCGTACGGCAGTTCCTCGCCGAGCTGGCGCATCAGCTGCTCGCGTACCAGTTCGCCGGCGTGGAAACGCTGGCTCTTGTCGGTGATCTCGTCCTCGGCATACAGCGCATCCTGCTGCGGAAGATGCCCGAGCACATCCTTGACCAACGCCTCCAGCCCCTTGCGCTTGAGCGCGGAAATCGGATGCACGCCGGCAAAGTCGCGACCTTCGCTGACCTTGGCCAGATACGGCAGCAGCACGGTCTTGTCTTTGAGCCGGTCGACCTGGTTGGCTACAAGCATCACCGGCAGGCCGGTGCCGCGGAGCGCCTCGTAGGCAAAGGTATCGGCCTCGTCCCACTGGCCCGCGCGCACCACCAGCAGGGCGATGTCGACGCCTTCCAGAGACCCGCGCGCGGCGCGGTTCATCCATCGGTGCATGGCGCTGGCGGTGGACTTCCCCTGGTCGCGATGCAGGCCCGGGGTATCGACCAGTACCAGCTGGCCTTCGGGGCCACCCTCGTCACCTGTAAACGTGGCAATGCCGAGCAGGCGGTGGCGGGTGGTCTGCGGTCGCGGCGAGACGATGCTGATCTTGGCCCCGACCAGGGCATTGGTGAGGTTGGATTTGC
>JALZKJ010000080.1 GCA_030859305.1 Pseudomonadota bacterium
GAACGGCAGCTTGCGCTGGTCGAGCAGTTCGAGTGCGTCGCCGGTCCAGCGGATCGGGCGGACGCGGTCGTAGCGGTCGAAATCGAAATTGGGGTCGGTCATGCAGTGATTCTAGATCACGAGACCACGAAGGATCCGTAGAGCGGAGCTTGCTCCGCTGCATCGTCGCGACGGAAGGCGCAGCCGGGCAAGCCCGGCTCTACGTGGTTCATCGAGGCGCGGTGGCTACGCGCTGGCAAAATCGAATGCGAGCACGTCGGCAATCCGGTCGGTACCGAGCATCGCCATCAGCAACCGGTCCACGCCCAGCGCGACCCCGGCGCAATCCGGAAATCCGCTGGCAAGCGCCGCCAACAGCCGCTCGTCGCTCGTCGGCGATGCCTGCCCGCGCTGCATGCGAACCTGCCGGTCGCGATCGAACCGCGCACCCTGCTCGGCCGCATCGGCCAGTTCGTGATAGCCGTTGGCCAGTTCCAGCGAGCCGAGATACATCTCGAAACGCGCGGCGACGGGGATGCCGTCGGCATCGTCACGGATGCGCGCCAACGCGCATTGCGAGGCCGGATAGTCGCGGATCGCCAGCAGTTGATCGGGCGGGAAATTTGGCTGGAGACGGTGGGTCATCAGCAGGTCGAGCCAGTCGTCGCGGGTCATGCCGGTCGGATCGATCACCACATCGCCGAGGGCCGCTCGCACGTCCTCGTCGCTGGCATACATCGGATCGATGCCGATCTCGCGCCGGTACAATCCGCGATAGCTGGTGGATTGCAGTGGCGCGCTGCGGCCGACCAGCGCCAGCGCTTCGTTGATCAGTGCAGCGGTTTCGTCGATCAGCTGGCGATGATCCCAGCCGACGCGATACCACTCCAGCATCGTGAACTCGGGGTTGTGGCGGCCGCCCGCCTCGCCATCGCGGAACACGCGGCCGAGTTCGTAGCAGTCGCCGAAGCCGGCGGCGAGCAGCCGCTTGAGCGGGTATTCCGGAGACGTGCGCAGCCAGCGCGTGCGTGGCGCGCCGTCGGTGCGGCCGCTGAATTCAAGCGAGAACGAGGCGATGTTGGGATCGGTGTTGCCGGCGGGCGAGAGCACAGGGGTTTCGACTTCGGTGATGTCGCGCGCGGTGAAGAAGCTGCGGATGCGCGCCTTGAGCGCGGCGCGCAGTCGGATCGCGTCGAAGGATGCGGTTGGTTGCCAGTGGATGGTCATGGCTCTCGCAGGCGCGACATAAGTCGTGCCCCACCTGGACATGGATTCTCTGCGAGGTCGCGACTTGCGTGGCTCCTGCAAAAAAAGGCACTGTTCATTCGTGTTTCTTCAGGAATGCGAGCAACGTCGCCTCATCCCAGACCTTGACTCCCAATTCCTCGGCCTTGGCGAGCTTGGAGCCCGCCGCCTCGCCGGCGACGAGGAAACTGGTCTTTTTCGACACGCTGCCGGTCGCCTTGGCGCCGAGTGATTCGAGCCGTATTTTCGCTTCGTCGCGGGTCATCGCCGACAGGGTGCCGGTGAGCACCACGTTCTGGCCTTCCAGCGGACCGGCGATGCTGGCGACGGTCGCGGGAACAAGTGCATCGAGTTCAGCCAGCGCCTTGCCGGAAGCGGTCAGCAGTTTCGCGTTGCCGGCGTCCTGCAGCCACGCGCTCAAGGCCGATGCCGTATCGGGCGGCAGACCGGCGGCGACGAAATGGTGCGCCGGCGCCTTTAGCATCGCGGCAACATCGGGGAACGCGGCAGCGAGCTGCTCGGCGCGGATGCGGGTGAGCCTGGGGATATCCAGATCGACCAACAACGTCGCCAGGTCGAGGCCTTCGAACAATTTCTGCGAAGGCGGATGCGTGTCGGTGAAGGTCACGCCGCGCGCGAGCAGGTCGTCGATCACCTGCTGGTTGCCGGGCTGATCGAGGAAATGACCGATCGCGCGCGCAACCTCGAAACCGATATCCGGCACGCGCTTGAACAGCGGCCAGGGCAGTCGACGGATCAGTTGGAGGTCGCCAAACCACATCGCCAGCGACTTGGCGGTACTTTCGCCGACATGCTGGATGCCCAGCGCGAACAGGAAGCGCTCCAGCGTGGTGTTGCGGCTGCGGTCGATCGCCTCGATCAGGTTCTCGGCCCACTTGCTTGCGATCCTGCCGGCTTTGACCCCGCTGTTGGCGATATGTGCCGGCGTGGTTTCCCCCGCCTCCGCGGGGGCAGGCTCGCGCTCGACCTCGCGCCGTTTCATCTCGAGCAGGTCATCGACGCCGAGCTTGTACAGATCGGCGACAGACTCGGCGTAGCCAAGATCGGAAAGGATTTCGATGTAACGATCGCCCAGCCCCTCGATATCCATCGCGCGACGCGAGGCGAAGTGACTGATCGCCTCCTTGCGCTGCGCCGCGCAGGTCAGCTCGCCAGAACATCGCCAGACCACTCCTCCCTCCTCGCGCACGATCTCCGATCCGCACACCGGGCACCGCGCCGGCATCGTCCAGGCCGGCGCATCGGGTGCGCGCTGATCCGTCACGACCCGCACGATCTCGGGGATCACGTCGCCGGCGCGGCGCACGATCACGGTGTCGCCGATCCGCACGTCCAGGCGCGCGATCTGGTCGGCGTTGTGCAGGGTCGCGTTGCTGACGACGACACCGGCGACCTGCACCGGCCTGAGCCGGGCAAGCGGCGTGGCCGCACCGGTACGGCCGATGTTGATGTCGATCGCCTCCAGCACGGTCGACTGTTCCTGGGCCGGGAACTTGTGCGCGATCGCCCAGCGCGGCGCACGCGAGACGAAACCCATCCCGCGCTGGCCGGCGTAGTCGTCGAGCTTGTACACCACGCCATCGATGTCGAACGGCAAGGCGTCGCGGCGTTCGCCGATGCGCCGGTAATACCCGAGCAGCCCGTCGACGCCCTCCACCACTTCACTTTCACCGCTGACCGGCACGCCCCACTCGCGCAACTGGTTCAACGTGGCCGAATGGGTGTCGGGCAGTTCGCCGCCGTCGACCAGGCCGACCGCATAGGCATAGAACGCCAGCGGGCGTTGCGCGCTGATGCGTGGATCCAGCTGGCGCAGCGAACCGGCGGCGCCGTTGCGCGGGTTTGCCAGCACTTTGCAGCCTTTCGCCAGCGCGCTTTCGTTGTAGCGTTTGAACGCGGCCAGTGGCATATAGACCTCGCCGCGGATTTCCAGCACCTCGGGCCAGCCCTTGCCGCGCAACAGCAACGGGATGGCTTTGACTGTGCGCAGGTTGGCGGTGACGTCTTCGCCGGTCGCGCCGTCCCCGCGGGTCGCGCCCTGGACGAAACAACCGCCCTCGTAGCGCAGGCTGATCGCCAGCCCGTCCAGCTTGGGTTCGACCGAGAACACCGGTATCGCGCGATCGAGTTTCTGCACGATACGACGCACGAAGCCGGCGACTTCCTCATCGCTGAAGGCATTGCCGAGCGACAACATCGGTATCGCGTGCCTGACCGGAGCGAACGCGCCGGACGGGGCAGCGCCGACGCGCTGGGTAGGCGAATCCGCCGTCACCAGTTGCGGGTACGCGGCTTCAAGTTCGTCGAGCTCGCGCAACAGGCGGTCGTACTCGGCGTCGGGAATCGTCGCGTCGTCGAGCACGTGGTAACGGTAGTTGGCGTCGTCGAGTTGGCGACGCAGGCCGACGATACGTTGCGCGATGGTGGTCATGGGTCAGTGCATCGGCACATCAAGACAAGAGCATTTTTGCCGCAGATCCATGCAAATCCACGCAGAAGAAGCGGATAAAAGCCCATTTTGTTTGTGGGAGCCTTATCCGTGTTTATCAGATTTGATCCGTGGCAAAAAAAGCTTACCAGCGCGAAGGTTTCGTCAACGGCGGCGCTTCACGCTGGCGGTCGTAGGCGCGCAGCTCGTCGCGGATATGGCCGATGCGCTGGCGACCGAGCGCGTTGCGCTGTTCGTCCAGCACGAGGCCGCCGAGCAGTTCGGCCATGCGTTCGGCGGTCGGCAGCATGGTTTCCCAGCCATCGAGCGCGGCGATCGGCGCCGGCAGGGTCAGGAAGAAGGCGATGGCCGGGGTTTCCAGCTCCTGGATTGTCGCCATCTCGAAGCTGCCCGGCTTCATGATGTTGGCTACGCTGAACACCGGGCCACGCTCGGGATGGTGCTCGACCAGGCGGTGAAACACGCCCATGTGACCGTATACCAGGCCGGCCTTCTCGGCCGCGACGATGATGTCGGGGCCGTGCAGCTTCTCGCCAGCACGTGCCGCCAGGTACAGGGTGATGATCTTGTCGAACTCTTCGCTGACGCGGCGTCCGAGTTCGCTGTTGGCGCGGACGGCAGCGCCTTCGAGCGTGCGCTCGAACAATTCCAGCTCGGCCTGGGTGGTCGACTCGCCGGTCAAGGATTCCTCCGCACCGAGCTCGCCTTCGAGTTGTTCACCCAGTGTCGGCTCACGTCGTTCGCGTTCACCGCCGCGCGGATCAATACCTGCATCACGCGGCACGCGCCGACCCTGGCCGGGCTTGCGCGGACGGCCGAAAAACACGATCGCGGCGATCAGGATCAGGCCTGCGACCAGGATTCCGACTCGCAGCAAGGTCATTTCGGACATCGGGTTCTCCTTCTAAAGCTGGGAGTTGGGAATCGGGAATAGAGAATCGGAAATAGGGGCAATGCACTTGATCTGACAATTCCCGATTCCCGATTCGCCATTCCCGGCTTTCAGGCCGCGCCCGCCAGACGCGCCGCTTCGGCCAGATCCACCGACACCAACCGGCTCACGCCGGGCTCGCGCATGGTCACGCCCGACATCTGGTGGGCGGCTTCCATGGTCGCCTTGTTGTGGGTGACGAACAGGAACTGTACCTGTTCGCTCATCTCGGTGACCAATGCGCAGAAGCGGCCGACATTGGCTTCGTCCAAAGGCGCGTCGACTTCGTCGAGCAGGCAGAACGGTGCCGGGTTGAGCCGGAAGATCGCGAACACCAGCGCGACCGCGGTCATCGCCTTCTCGCCGCCGGACAGCAGCGAGATGTTCGACACCCGTTTGCCGGGCGGGCGCGCCATGATCGCCACCCCGGTGTCGAGCAGATCCTCACCCGTGAGTTCCAGGTACGCGTGGCCGCCGCCGAACAGGCGCGGGTACAGCTCCTGAACGCCGGCGTTGACGCGGTCGAAGGTGTCCTTGAAGCGGCCGCGGGTTTCGCGGTCGATCTTGCGGATCGCGCCCTCAAGCGTGTCCAGCGCGGTGGTCAGGTCGGCGTCCTGCGCGTCGAGATACTCCTTGCGCTGGGCGGCCTCGGCATGTTCGGCGATCGCGGCCAGGTTGACCGGTTCGAGCCGGCGCAGCTTGCCGTCGAGTTCGCTGACGGTGCGCTCCCACGCCTGCGGCTCGGCTTCTTCGATCAAGGTGTTGACGACTTCGGCCAGCACGAAGCCGGCTTCGGTCACTGCCGCGCTGAGCTGCTCGGCCTTGAGCACCAGCGCCTGTTGATCCAGACGGCGCTGGCCGATCGCCTCGCGTTGCTGCAGCGATTGTTCGTCGCGTTGCTGGCGGGTCTGCTCGTATCTGCGCAGGTCGTTGTCGATGCTGTCCACCGCCGTGCGCGCGCCGGTCAAGGACTGCTCGGCCAGCACTCTTTGTTCCAGCGCGACCTGGCGTTGTTGCTCAAGCGTGTGCACCGGCGCGTCGCCTTCGGCAAGCTGCGCGGCCAGTTCGCCCAGGCGCGAGTCGAGCTGTCCGCGCTGCCCGCCCATGCGGTGGAGTGCCTGTGTCAGCGAGGCGGTCTGGGTGCGTTGCGATTCCAGCGTCAGCGCCAATGCATGCGCGGTGTCGCGCGATTCGCGCGCCATGGTGCGGGCATGGTCGCGCGCTTCGGTCAGGGCGCGGCGCTCGGCATCGAGCTGCTGGCGTGCGTCTTCGAGTTCGCCCATCTTCGCCACCGCGTCTTCCTGACGGGTGCGCGCCTCGCGCGATTGCTCGCGGCTGCTATCGAGGGTGGTGGCGATCAGAATCAGCTCGGCTTCGATCTTCTCGATGCGGCCACGCGCCGAATCGAGGCGGCCCTGCTGGCTCTGCAACTGGCCGGCGAGTTCAGACACGTTTCGATGCGCCATGTACAGACCGCGCTGCGCGTCCTCGCGCTGCTGCTCGGCGGCGAGCACGCGGTCGCGCAACCGGGTCAGGGTCGAGTCGAGTTCGCGTTCGCGGGTCTGCAGGGTTTCGATCTCGCCGCGCAGCGACTGGATCTCCCTTTCCCTGAGCAGTGCACCCTGCTGGGCCGCGCCGGAACGCCGCACGCGCACCCAGCCGGCGCCGATGCGCTCGCCATTGCGGGTGATCACCGATTCGCCATCGCCGAGTTGCGGCAGCAAGGCACGGGCTTCGGCGAGGGCTTCGGCCGCATGCAGTTTCGACAGGATGCGGCGGATCGCGACCGGGCCGGTGACTTTCGAGGCCAGCGAGGTCGGCGCGAACGAGATGGCACCATCATTGTGCGATGCGACCAGCGCCAGACGGCCATCGCCGAGCTCGCCGATCGCGTCGATCAGACCGCTGTCAACAAGCGCGCCGGGAGGCTCCACCAGCACGCCTTCGATCAACTGTCCGAGCGCGCCTTCGACCGCGTTCTCCCATCCGCTTTCGACTACGAGTGTTTCGCCGACACGCGCGGCGTTGTCCAGACCGCGCGCCTGCAGCCAGCTCAGCGCGGCGCCCTGTTCCTGGCCCAGCGCGGCGTGCTGCAGGGTTTCCAGCGAGGACAGCCGTCCGCGCGCGGCCTGCGCCTGCTTGCGGACCTCGGCCAGTTCGGACTGGGTGGCGCGTTGTTGTTCCTGCAGCTCGCCGACGCCGGCCTTGCGGGTTTCCAGCTCGTCGCTCAGGCCGTCCAGTGACATCTTGCGGGTCTCGTGCTGCTCCTGCAGCGTGCCGAACGCATCTGCCAGCGCGGTAAGATCGAGCCCGGTGCGCTCGCTGCCCAGCAGTTCGCGGCGGCGGTCGGCATCCAGCGATTGCTGGTCGAGGTGTTCGATGCGGGTACGTTCGACGTCGGCGGCACGCATCGCCTCGGACTGCGCGCGGCTGTGTTCGTCCCAGCGCTGCTGCCAGTCATTCAGGCGGGTTTCGGCTTCGCGCAAGGCGTCCTGCCGCGCTTCGTCGGACTCGCGCAGGTGTGCGAGTTTCGGTTCGGCTTCGGCGACCGCGGCCTGCAGCACGTCCAGCCGCGACTGGTCGCTGCCGATGTGCTCGCCGATCTCGGCCAGCGCGGTCTGCGTTTCGTCGCGGGCGCGTTGCAGGCGCGTCGACATCTCGCGCTGGTGCTGGATCTGCTGTTCGATGCGGGCCAGTGCGCCGCTGACTTCGTAACTTTCGGCCTGCGCCTGGTTGAGCGCCCCGGCGGCCTCCTCGCGGCGCACGCGGCCGGTTTCGATCTCGCGCTCGGCCTCGCGCTGTTCGGCGATCAGTTGCTGCAGGCGGGTTTCCTGCTGCGCAAGCTTCTCGCGCTGGGCCTGTAGCTTGAGATCGAGCGCGCGGTGCTCCAGCGCTTTCCACTCGGCATCCTTGATCCTGCGTTCGGCTTGGATCGACTGGTACTGCTCGGCCTGGCGGGCCTGACGTTTCAGGTGATCGAGCTGCTTGCCGACCTCCTCGCGCAGGTCGCTGAGGCGGTCGAGGTTCTCGCGGGTGTGGCGGATGCGGGTTTCGGTCTCGCGGCGGCGCTCTTTGTACTTGGAGATGCCGGCGGCTTCCTCCAGGAACACCCGCAGGTCTTCCGGCCGCGCCTCGATGATCTGGCTGATCATGCCCTGCTCGATGATCGAGTAGCTGCGCGGCCCCAGGCCGGTGCCGAGGAACAGGTCGGTGATGTCGCGCCGGCGGCACTTGCTGCCGTTGAGGTAGTACTGGCTGGCGCCATCGCGGCTGACGGTGCGCTTGACCGATATCTCGTCGAACGCACCGTATTCGCCGGTGATGGTGTGGTCGGCGTTGTCGAACAACAGCTCGACCATCGCCTGCGATACCGGCTTGCGCGCCGATGAGCCGGCGAAGATCACATCGGTCAGCGAGTCGCCGCGCAGGCGACTGGCCGAGCTTTCGCCCATCACCCAGCGCACCGCGTCAATGATGTTGGACTTGCCGCAGCCGTTCGGCCCGACCACGCCGGTCATGTTGGTCGGCAGGTGCAGGGTGGTCGGATCGACGAAGGACTTGAAACCGGACAGCTTGATGGTGGACAGACGCATGCGGCGAGGGGGCCTCTGGCGCGCCGGAAGAGGCGCCGCCTTTAAATCGAAACGAGAATAGGGGTGCCGCCTAAAATATTGTTTTATCTAGACGATTCGCGACAGGTCGACTTCAATTACTCGGAGTATAACGGCCCCGCGCGGGTGAATCGGGCCTTGCTGCCGGAGTGTGAGAGGTGAGGTCTAGGCTTACTCGATGCAGTTCTGAGCGCCGGGTTCCGAGTCTCAAATCCCCGCCCTGCCATACTCCCAGCCCACCTCGCGATTCCGCAACACCAACCGACGGGTCAACTCACCGACTACCACGCACGCCCAAGTGCTGTGCATAATTGCGTGATTGCGAATGCCGGCCCATTGGTGGGTCGGCTTTTTTATGAAAGACGAGATATGAACATTAGAACCCACGTTTTTCTGGCGATCGTCCTCACGGTAGGGTGCGACTCCGAAGCTACCCGGGACTCATCGGTCGCCGCATCGCAAAACGGATTGGAGACGACCGTTGTGCAAGCGCCCGCAACCGCATCGATTCCGCTGCCGGCTTCCGAACAGACATCCAACCACGGCATCGCGTCGGGTGGCCATAGCCCGCCGTCTCCGAGGGCTAGCTCTCAGCCGTATCTGCGCACTGAATCGAAGCTGCTTCAAGATCAGGGCACCGCCGTTTCGAGTGCAGCCGTGCAAGCCGCGCTCCTGTCCGATGATTTTGACAACATCGCCTTGGCCTTCAAGCGCGATTCGGCCACCGACACCGACGCGCAAGACATGACCGCCTTGTACCGCAGCCGAATTCGTAACCAGCTGGGTGATACCGCCCATCTGAGAGCATTCAATTGCGGCACCAGCCTTTGCATCGGCTCGATTCGGGTCGCCAACGGCAACGACGCCTACAGTGTCTGGGCAGACAAGTTTTTCGACAGCCCCGAGACCCCCAACTATATTTTCACGGATGTCAGCAAACCTTTGGGCAATAACGAGTTCGAGAACCGGTTCTTTTTTTCAACCGATCCGAACGCAAACGCAGTCGCTATACCACGAGGATCCGGCGGCTAGATTCCGTCCAAGTGCAGGGTAGTCGGATCGAACCCGGTTTCGATTTGCGCCCACCACCGCCGGCGACTGTAGCGTTACGGAATCGGCGGTTGCCGCGATTCGATCGAAAACCTCGCGGCTGAAGCTGCTCCTAC
This sequence comes from Pseudomonadota bacterium, assembly GCA_030859305.1. Classification (GTDB taxonomy): domain Bacteria; phylum Pseudomonadota; class Gammaproteobacteria; order Xanthomonadales; family Xanthomonadaceae; genus Lysobacter_K. The sequence goes on from JALZKJ010000080.1 coordinate 9,403, forward strand.
GCCAATGGAAGTCGTCAGCCCTACAAACGTCGGCCGTCGGCCGCATCAAAAAAATGCAGGCTGCCGGGCGCCAACCGCAGCGGCAGCGATTTACCTACTTCCGGCAAGGCCTGCTGCTGCCAGCGCGCGACCAGCGGCTGCGGGCCGTGACGCAGGTTGACGAAGATTTCGTTGCCGACCGGCTCCAGCACTTCGATCTCGGGCGCGAGGCTGGCTGCCTCGCCATCAATCGCCGGCAGCAGGTGTTCCGGTCGCACACCAACGGCC
>JALZKJ010000097.1 GCA_030859305.1 Pseudomonadota bacterium
ACACGATGGTCGTGTTTGCCCGCGCCGGTTTCGCGATCGCCGATGCATTGGGCTGGCAGCGTTTCAGCCTGCTCGCGCATTCGCTCGGCGGTGCGGTCGCCAACGTGATGGCGGCAGCCAACCCGCAACGGATCGAACGGTTGCTGCTGATCGAATCGCTGGGCGCGCTGGCCGAGGCCGAAGACCGTACCGCCGCGCGCCTGCGCGATGCGTTCGCCGCGCGTGCGATGCCCAGCCGGCCGCTGCGGGTGTTCGACGACATCGCCACCGCGGTGCGCGCACGCATGCAGGTCAATGGCCTCTCCGAACCCGTGGCGCGGCTGCTGGTCGAGCGCGGCATCGTGCCGGTGGCGGGCGACAACGGCGCGCGTGGTTACGCCTGGCGCAGCGACCCGCGCCTGACCCAGCCGACCGCGGTGCGGATCAGCGAGGGGCAGGTGCGTGACCTGATCGCCAATATCGCCTGTCCGACCCGGGTGATCTACGCCACGCCCGCGCAGCCGTATTTCCCCGAGGACGTGCGTCGCGCGCGTGCGGCGTTGCTGAGTGACGGCGAGTTGATGGTGATGGACGGCAGCCATCACCTGCACATGGAGGATCCGGTCGGCGTCGCGGTGGCGATCGGAGATTTTCTCGGCTGAGGATCGTGGCACTCACCAGCATTCGGGAGAAAACTTCATGCGGCTTAATCACTAAGCTGGCGCCATGCCCGAGTTGCCCGAAGTCGAAACCACCCGCGCCGGCCTCGCGCCGCATCTGGAGGGCCGTCGCGTGCTCGCTGCCACGCTGCGCCGGGCCGACCTGCGCTGGCCGATCCCCGATGCGATCCGCGACGTGCTGCCGGGTCAGCGCATCAGCGCCGTGCGCCGGCGCGCCAAGTATCTGCTGCTCGACACCGCCGCCGGCAGCGCGCTGCTGCACCTGGGCATGTCGGGCAGCCTGCGGGTTTTGCCGGCCGACACCCCGGTGCGCGCGCACGATCATGTCGACCTGCTGCTGGAACCGGTCAACGACGAAGCGCACGTCGTGCTGCGCTTCAACGATCCGCGCCGGTTCGGCTGCCTGCTGTGGCAGTCGGCCGGCGAGATCCACCCGCTGCTGCGCGAACTTGGGCCGGAGCCGCTGTCGGACGCGTTCGACGGCGACCTGCTGTTCGCGCTCAGCCGCGGCCGCCGCGCGCCGGTCAAGACTTTCCTGATGGACCAGCAGGTGGTGGTCGGGGTCGGCAACATCTATGCCGCCGAAGCGCTGTTCGCCGCCGGCATCTCGCCGCTGCGCCCGGCCGGCCGCGTCTCGCGGGAGCGCTACCAGCGGCTGGCGGCTGCGGTCAAGGCGATCCTCGGCCATGCGATAGCCCGTGGCGGCACCACGCTGCGCGACTTCATCAGTCCCGACGGCGCGCCGGGGTATTTCGAACAGGAACTGTCGGCCTACGGCCGCGGCGGCGCGCCTTGCCCCCGTTGCCATCGGCCACTGAAGCAGGGCTCGATCGGTCAGCGCACGACGGTCTGGTGCGGACATTGCCAGCGTTGAGCCGGATGTGCCGAAGGCGAGTGCGTTGTAGCTGCCCCATTGACTGCCCGGTGCCACTGGCTTACGCGTAGTACTGCCCCGCACAGCATTTTGATGCCAATTCATGAGTCCTCGACACTGCGAAGGACAGGGGTATAGTCCGTCCATTGCCACGGGGGCTCTGATGGCTGACACCGCCGAGATCACGCTGCTGCTTGATGCGGCTCGCGAGGGCGACCGCGGCGCGCTCGACGGCGTGCTGGCGACGCTGTACCAGGAACTGCACACCATGGCCCGCCGCCAGCTCGCCGGGCAGCACGGGCACACGCTCGATGCCACCGCGCTGGTGCACGAGGCCTACCTGAAACTGATCGGCCGCCGCGAAGCGAAATTCGACGACCGCGCGCATTTCTTTGCCTACGCCGCCTCGGCGATGCGCAGCGTGGTGGTTGATTACGCGCGCCAGCGGTTGGCGCAGAAACGCGGCGGTGACCTGCACCGGGTCACCGACCTGCCCGAGGATCTCGAAGGCGGCCTGCGCCTGGACGAGGAGATGCTGGGCCTGGACACCGCGTTGACCAAGCTGGCCGCGGTCGACCAGCGCCTCGCGCATGTGGTCGAGCTGCGTTATTTCGCCGGCCTGTCGGAGCTGGAGATCGCCGCGTTGCTGGAGCGCTCCGAGCGCAGCATCCGCCGCGACTGGCAAAAAGCGCGCCTGTTCCTGCTGGCGTCGCTGAAGGACTGAGCGGCCGAGGTCGCCGATGGACGCCGAGCACTGGCAACGGCTGTCCCCGCTGCTCGATGCATTGTTCGAGCTCGAACCCGAAGCGCGTGCGCTTCGTCTGCGCGAACTGCGCGAGGAAAACGGCGCGCTCGCCGATGAACTCGAGACGTTGCTAGCGCTCGATGATGCCGACTTCCTCTGCGAACCCCTGCTCGCGCCGCTGGCCGGCCTGCGCGCCGGCAGCGAAGTCGGCCCGTACCGCCTCGACGGCATGCTCGGCGAAGGCGGCATGGGCCAGGTCTGGCTGGCCTCGCGCGCCGATGGGCTGTACCAGCGTCGGGTCGCGCTGAAGCTGCTGCGCCCCGGCTTGGCCGACACCAACCTGCGCCTGCGCTTCAACCGCGAGCGGCAGATCCTCGCGCGGCTCGCGCATCCCAACATTGCCCGCCTGCTCGACGCCGGCGTCAGCAGCGATGGCCTGCCGTATCTCGCGCTCGAGTACGTCGACGGCAAGCCCATCACCGATTACTGCCGCGAGCACAACACTCCGCTGGAGACACGGCTGCGGATGTTCCAGCAGATCTGCGACGCGGTCAGCCACGCGCACGCCAACCTGATCGTGCATCGTGACCTCAAGCCCTCCAACATCCTGGTGACGCCAGCTGGCGACGTCCGGCTGCTCGACTTCGGCATCGGCAAGCTGCTGGACAGCGAAGCGCCGGCGCCGGAGCGCACCCGCACTGGCGTGCGCGCGTTCACCCTGCACTACGCCGCGCCCGAGCAGATCCGCGGCGAGCCGGTGACCACCATGACCGACGTGTATTCGCTCGGCGTGGTGCTTTACGAAGTGCTCACCGGGCATAAACCCTATCGGCTGAAGCGGCAAAGCGATGCCGCGTGGGAGGAAGCGATCCTCGGCGTCGATCCGCTGCGACCGTCGCAGACCGTGCTGCGTGGATCCGAAGACAGCACGACCGATCACGGCCGGACTGATCACGGCATGACTGATCACGGCGCGACCGATTACAGCCGGACCGATCACAGCAGGACCGATCCCGCCACGCTGCGCCGGATATCGCGCGCGCTCGCCGGCGACCTCGACAACATCGTGCTCAAGGCCCTGTCCAAGCGACCCGAGCAGCGTTACGCCTCGGTCGAAGCGCTGTCGCAGGACCTGCAGCGTTACCTCGGCGGCCGGGCGGTGCAGGCGCGGCCGCAAAGCGTCCGCTACAGGCTGGGGAAATACCTGCGCCGGCACAGGTGGGCGGTCACCACCGGGGTGCTGATGACCCTGGTGCTGGCCAGCGCGTTCGCGATCGTCGCCTGGCAGGCGCGCGAGGCGGTGGCCGAAGCCGGCCGTGCGCAGGCGATGCAGGACTTCATGATCGGCCTGTTCGAGAACGCCGGCGGTGCGCACGACGGGACGCCACTGGAATTGCGGCCGTGGCTGGACGCAGCGCTGGAGCGCGGCAGCCGCGAACTCACGCAACAACCGCGCGCGCGCGCCGAACTGCTCGGCGTGGTGGCACGCGTGCGCATCGGCGTGGGCGATTACCAACAGGCCCGGGCACTGCTGGAACGCCAGGCCACCATTATCGGCCTGGTCGACGTGCCCACCAGCCTGCAGCTGGAGTCGCTGACCCAGCGCGGCAGGGTGCTGCGGCTGCTGGGAGATCCGCGCGGCTGTATCGCGTTGATGCAGCCCATGCTGCGCATGGTGCAACGCGAGCAGGCGCACCTGCCGTCGCAGGCGAGCGAGTTCTATTCGCAGCTGGGGCGCTGCCGACGCAACAACGGCGAACACCAGAGTGCGCGCCAACTGTTCGGGCGCTCGCTGGCACTGCGCCATGCAATCGCGGGCGACAGCGTGGGCGAGATCGAGAGCCTGATGGACCTGGCCGGCGTGCAAGCCGACCAGGGCCAGTGGCGCACCGCCTTGCAGGGATTCCAGTCTGCACGTGTGCTGCTGCGCCGCGAGGTCGGTGATCGGCATTCGCTGCAGGTCGAGATCGGCCGCAACCTCGGTAACCTGCATCACTCGCTCGGACAGAACCGGATCGCGGAAACCGAACTACGCACGGCACTGGCGGTCGCGCTGGATATCAACGGACCGCAACACCCGGCCACGCTGGCGGTGCGTCGGCAGCTGGCGACCGTGCTGGTCGACCAGGGGCAATTCGCTGCTGCGGAAGCTGAACTGGGCGAAACCCATACCGTACTGGTCGAGCGCCTCGGCGCCGATCATCCCGATCTGGCCGTCAGCTATAGCCGCCTCGGGCTGGTCCAATGGGAACGCGGCGATATCGATGCGGCGACCGGGTCGTTGCATCAGGCAGTAAAGATCACTCGCGGCAGCGACGATGCGGCCCGCATCGGCGAGGCCCTGTTCGACCTGGCCAGCGTATTGCACGCCGCCGGGCGCGATCGCCAAGCGCTGCCTTTGCTGCGCGAAGCGCAAACCCTGCGCGTGCGCGCGCATGGTGCCGAGCATGTCCTGGTGGGCGATACCAAACGCCTGCTGGGGGAGGTGATGTTTGCCTCCAACGACCGTGCTGCCGGGCTGGCGCACCTGCAACAGGCGCTGCAACTGACCCGCGCGGGTTATGGCGAGGGGCATCCGAACACGCGTCGGGGCGAGCTGGCGTTGGCTTACCACCGGGGGTTGGCCGGCGACAGCACGACGCAACCGCAACTGGACGCGCTGGCAGGGTTGTCGGACGGCGATCGCGCGCAGCGCAGCATCGCGTGGCTCGCACGCGCCTATCGCGCGCGCCTGCGCTGCGATGGCCCGCTACGCGAGCAGGCGGGTGCCGAATTGGCGGCCTTGTCCGGGCAACTGGCACGAACGCAGCCCGATGGCGGGGTGCTGCCGCGCGAGATCGCATCCCTGCGCGACGCCTGCGCGATGAACCAGGTGGCGGCCAGCCGTATTGCCGCGCCTTGAGGGGCCGCGCTGTTGGTCCCGGTCCGATGAAGTCGGCAATCCGGGCGCAGCGGGTGCGTGCGCCACCCCGCGATCCTGCCGCGCATGACCCACGGCTGCGATCAAAGCGGCAACGGTGGCTGCGCCGGGTCGATCGAACCCTCGCCGCACATGACCTTCTTGAACTCGGCGCGCGATACCGACAGATAACGCTCGTTGCCGCCGATCTCGACCTGCGGCCCGTCCTGCACCGCGCGGCCATGTTCGTCGACGCGCAGCACCATCGTCGCCTTCTTGCCGCTGTGGCAGATGGTCTTGATCTCGGTGAGTTCATCGGCCCACGCCAGCAGGTACTGGCTTCCTTCGAACAGTTCGCCGCGGAAATCCGTGCGCAGCCCGTAGCACAGCACCGGGATGCCGAGCGCGTCGACCACTTCGCCCAGTTGCCATGCCTGCGCGCGACTCAGGAACTGCGCTTCATCAACCAGCACGCAATGCAGCCGGCCGTGGGCGGCGATGTCCTGCCGGATCAGCAGCTCCAGGTCCTGCTGGCTATCGAAAGCCACGCCCTGCGCCTGCAACCCGATCCGCGAGGCCACCACGCCGCTGCCGGCGCGATGGTCGAGCTTCGGGGTCAGGATCGCCACCCGCATGCCGCGCTCGCGGTAGTTGTGCGCCGATTGCAGCAGCGTGGTGGTCTTGCCGGCGTTCATCGCCGAATAATAGAAATAGAGCTTGGCCATGGGCGAAGTCTAAACGCCGCGTGCGTGTCTTCGGTTGGCAGGCTGGGCCGGTTTCATTCACCTGTACCGCGCTCTGACGCCGCTGGTTGGCTGGCCAAGCCGGCCTGCGGTTCAGGGTGTCGGATCGGCAGGCACTTCGGGCTTCCGGGCATCGTTGTCGGGCGCGTTCTCGGGAATCCGCGATGCCGGGGCGGGTTCGTCCTGGACGGTTTCCAGGCCACCCACGTCCACGCGACCGATGGCCGGCTTCATCCAGATCGCATCGTGCCAGGCCGCGTATTGATCCGGATCCCAGTAGCGTGGGTCATAGAACTTGGAGCCGTCGATGGTTTGCGGACCCGCGGGGCCCGGCACCACTATTTGCAGGTTTCCGACGAAACCAGTGCGGCTGCCCGTGGTCGCATGCCGACCGCGGCGCAATTCGCGTGCGATGCGTGGCTTGGCGGCGGCATCACCGTAGCGGGCGTAGACCGCCTCTCCTTCACGGATGGCACGCTCACGCGCGGCCGCATCCAGCTGGTTCCAATAACGTTCGCGCAAGATCAGGAAGCCGCGGTAGCCACGCTCGGCGGCCAGGTCCATCCACGCATAGCCCAGTGCGCGATCCTGTGTGACGCCTACGCCGTTCCAGAGCATTTCACCGACCATGCCCTGCGACGGTTTGTCCGCGTAAAGAGCGGCGCGACGGAAATAACCCAGCGCGTCCTGGTGCTCCTGCTTCTCGTAGGCCTGCAGGCCCAGCAGGCGGTATCGCAGATCCGGATGCGCGCTGAGGAAGCCGGCGGTGATCATTAACGGGTCTTCGGTCGGGTCCGGTGGCACGCTCTGTCCTGCCGCCATGACTGGCCCTAACGGGATCGCCAGCATCGCCAGCAGAAAAATTCGCAGCATTCCGTGCACTCCGTGACTCGATCAGTCGCTAGCGTAACCGCTGCGGTCGATCGTCGCGGGTAAACTGATGGGCTACACGGAACCCTGCATGCACGGCCTAAACCACCCCCAACGCGACGCCGTGCTGCACACCGACGGCCCCCTGCTGGTGCTTGCCGGCGCCGGCAGCGGCAAGACGCGGGTGATCGTCGAGAAAATCGCCCACCTGGTTTCGTCGGGCCGGATGCCGGCCAGGCGCATCGCCGCGATCACCTTCACCAACAAGGCCGCGCGCGAGATGAAGGAGCGTGTTGCCAGGCGCATCAAGGGCGACGCGGCCGACGGATTGACGCTGTGCACGTTCCACGCGCTCGGCCTGCGGGTGTTGCAGATCGATCACGCCCAGGCCGGCCTGCGGCGCGGCTTCAGCGTGTTCGACAGCGACGACAGCGGCGCGCAGATCAAGGACCTGCTGCCGCCGGGCAGCAAACCCGACGTGCTCGACAACGCGCGCAACCTGATCTCGCGGGCGAAGAACGCCGGGCTGTCGCCGGAGCAGGCGCTGGCCGCCGCGACCAGCGCGCGCGAAACCGAAACGGCGCGGTTGTACGCGCGCTACCAGAAGCGGTTGACCACGTTCAATGCGGTCGATTTCGACGACCTGATCCGGCTGCCGGTGCAATTGCTCGAAGGCGATGCCGAGCTCGCCGCCGGTTGGCGCGAGCGCATCGGTTACCTGCTGGTCGACGAATGCCAGGACACCAACGACGCCCAGTACCGGCTGCTGAAATGCCTGGCCGGCGAGCGCGGCCTGTTCACCTGCGTGGGCGACGACGACCAGTCGATCTACGCCTGGCGCGGTGCGAATCCCGATAATTTGTTGCAGCTGTCGACGGACTACCCGGCGCTGCGCATCGTCAAGCTGGAACAGAACTACCGCTGCAGCAACCGGGTGCTGCGCGCGGCCAACGCATTGATCGCCCACAACCCGCATCAACACCCCAAGACCTTGTGGAGCGAGCAGGCCGACGGCGAGCGCATACGCATCTGGGAATGCCGCGACAGCGCCCACGAGGCGGAGAAGGTCGCCGGCGAGATCCACTTCCTCGCCACCGCCAGGCAGATGCCGTGGAGTGATTTCTGCATCCTGTTCCGCGGCAACTTCCAGTCGCGCGCGCTCGAGAAAGCTTTGCAGCTGCTGCGCGTGCCTTATCACCTGTCCGGCGGCACCGCGTTCCTGGAACGTGGCGAGGTCAAGGACGCGCTGGCGTGGCTGCGGCTGCTGGCCAACCCCGAGGACGATGCCGCTTTCCTGCGCGCGGTGACCTCGCCCAGGCGCGAGGTCGGCGCGACCACGCTCGCGAAACTCGCCGAGCTCGCACAGCACGCCGGCATGCCGATGTCGCGCGTGGCCGAATCGGTCGGTGCGCTCAAGCAGCTGTCGCCGCGCGCGGCCAATGCGCTAGATGGCTTTGTCGGCATCGTGCGCACGCTGCGCGCCGAGGCGGCGAGACTGCCGCCGGCCGAACTGGTGCGCCTGCTCGCCGACAAGAGTGGCCTGCTGCGTTCGCTGCGAGAGCAGTGCAAGGACGACGCGGGCTACCAGCGGCGTAAGCAGAATCTGGAGGAACTGGCTGACTGGTTCGACGGCGGCAGCTCTGATGATGGAGGGCGCGATCGACGCAGCAGTGGCCCCGGTGAACTGGCCGCGCAACTCGCGCTGCTCTCGCACGCTGACAAGGGCGAGGCAGGCAACCAGGTGCGGCTGATGTCGCTGCACGGCGCCAAGGGCCTGGAGTTCCGCGTCGTGTTCATCATCGGCGTCGAGGACGGCGTGCTGCCGCATGAGGCCAGTCTTGACGAATGCCGCATCGACGAAGAACGCCGGCTGCTGTACGTCGGCATCACCCGCGCCAAGGAGGCGCTGTACCTGTCGCACTCGCGTGAGACACAGCGCTGGGGCGACAGGATCCGCCTGCAGCCCAGCCGTTTCCTCGAAGAACTCCCCGCCGCCGAGATCCAGCGCGACGGCGCCGACCCGGTCGCCGACGCGGCGCGCAAGCAGGAACGCGCGAGCGCGGGGTTTGCCGCGATCAGGGCCTTGCTGGACGGCTGAACTTGCCGCAGCGACACGTGTTTTTGCCAGGCGCGCGCCTGCAACCGTCTCGCCATCGGCCTCGGCTACACTCGCCAGCCCTTCCATTTCCCGGAATCGCGATGCATAACCGCGTCCTGACGTTTTCTATCCTCGCCTGCGCGCTCGCACTGGGCGCCTGCAAACGCACCGAGCCGCCGGTGTCCGCGGCGGTCACCGAACCCGCCGCAAGCCCGGCCGCGAAAGCCACCTCGCCCGATCCAGGCAGCGCCGACGACAACCTCAACGCGGTGCTGTGGGTGCAGGCTTCGGCCGAGTACCGGGCACTGAGCGAGCAGACCTACCGCTCGGCCGCCGACCACCTCGACAAGGCGCTCAAGGAAAAGCACTGGGACGCGCTGGTGCCCGGCGAGCGCGCCAACGCCGCCACCGGCCTGAAGCCGGCGGTGGTCATGGACGTCGACGAGACCGTGCTCGACAACTCGCCGTACCAGGCGCGGCTGGTGCGCGATGGCAAGGAATACGACGAGGTCACCTGGGCGGC
>JALZKJ010000122.1 GCA_030859305.1 Pseudomonadota bacterium
GTGTGGCGCCGCGCGATGCGGTCGGTCGCGGCTGGGCGCTGGCCGCGCTCGGGTTCGCCGCGCTATGGCTGTTGACGTTGCTGTGGGCGCTGCAACGGCGCATGCCGGCCGCGCAAGAGGACGGTGCGGGCAACCGCGTGGTGCGCGACGACGCTGCGCGTCCGCCGCCGGCTTCGGGCGCTTTGAAGCAGGCGCTGGCCACCGGCGACCTCGGTGAAGTCGCCGACGTGCTGTGCGCGCTGGCGCATCCGCCCGCGGGCGATGTCGACGCGTTGCTGCAGCGCCTGGACGACGATGCGCAGCGCGCGGCCCTGCTCGCCCTGCAACGTGCGCGCTGGGGTGATGGCGATGGCGTCGCCGCCCGCGTGCAGTTGCGCAGCGCCTTCGCGCGCGGGCCGCGCTGGCACCGCAAGCCTGTCACCAGCGCACCGCCGTTGCCGCCGTTGTATCCGCGCGGTTGAAGGTCCTCGATGGGTGAGGTTTGCTAAGCTCGCGCGATTACCCGCGGAGTTGATTCCATGAGTGACACCCACGGCGGCGCGAACGCGGGCAAACCGAAGACGGCCCTGCATACGCGGATGCTGATTGGCTTCGTGCTCGGCGCCGGCGCCGGCCTGCTGGCCAACCTTTATGCCGCCGACGCGGGCTGGCTGGACACCCTGGTGACCTATGTCACCGAGCCGATCGGCCAGTTGTTCCTGCGCCTGTTGTTCATGCTGGTGATCCCGCTGGTGTTCTCGGCGCTGGTGCTGGGAGTGGTGGAGATCGGCGATCCGAAATCGCTGGGCCGGATCGGTGGCAAAACCCTGCTGTGGATCCTCGCGGTCACCAGCCTGGCGGTCACGATTGGCCTGTTGCTGGTCAACCTGCTGGAACCCGGCCGCGGGCTGCCACCGGAGATCGCCACCACCCTGCTGGCCGAGACCAGCGTCCGCACCGCCGAAATCGCCGGCAAGGGCGGCTCGATTTCCGGCATCGAGCTGCTGCTCAATGTTGTGCCGCGCAATCCCGTTGCCGCCGCGGCCGCGGGCGACCTGATCGCGGTGATGTTCTTCGCGCTGATGTTCGGCGTCGCCGCCACGGTGGTCCGCAGCGAAGGCACCCGCAGCTTCATCGGCGCGGTGCAGGGGATCTACGACATCTGCCTGAAACTGATCGGCTGGGTGATCGAGGTCGCCCCCTACGCGGTCGCGGCGCTGCTGTTCTCGATCACCGCGATGCTCGGGATCGAGGTCTTGATCCAGCTCGCACGCTTCGTCGGCACTGTGCTGCTGGCGTTGGGCATCCACTTCTTCGTGGTGTTTCCGCTGTTGCTGATGACGTTCGGCAAGATGTCGCCGCTGGCGTTCCTGCGCGGCGCGCAACCGGCGCTGCTGACCGCGTTCTCGACCTCGTCGTCGAGCGCGACCCTGCCCACCACGCTCAAGGTCTGCGAGGACCGCCTGGGCGTGCCGCGCCGCGTCGCGCGCTTCGTGTGCACGCTCGGCGCCACCGCCAACATGAACGGTACCGCGCTGTTCGAGGGCATCACCGTGCTGTTCCTCGCGCAGTTCTTCGGCGTCGAGCTGAGCCTGGTGCAGCAGCTGCTGATCCTGGTGTTGTGCATCTTCGGCTCGATCGGCGCCGCCGGCGTGCCCGGCGGGTCGTTGCCGGTGATCGCGATGATCCTGGTGATGTTCGGTATTCCGCCCGAGGGCATTGGCCTGATCCTCGGCGTGGATCGGTTGCTCGACATGTGCCGTACCGTGGTCAACGTGGGCGGCGACATGGTCGGCTCGGTGGTTATCGGCCGCAGCGAGGTCGCCGAAAAAAGCGAGACGATCGAACAGGCCACCTGAGTGTCGGTGGCGCCATGAACCATTGCGGCGGGATTCGCGACGGACGGCTTATGTGATCGTGGGGCGACAGCGCGGTTTGCGGATGGGACAATGACGCGTCTGCCCGGCTGATCCAGCCGTCCGCCCCGCCGCCGACCGACTCCTACGACGCCCATGACGACGCCCAGCCGCCGCGACCTCGCCAACGCCATCCGTTTCCTCGCCGCCGACGCGGTGCAGGCCGCCAACTCGGGCCATCCGGGCATGCCGATGGGCATGGCGGATATCGCGGAAGTGCTGTGGAACGACTACCTCAGCCACAACCCCAACAATCCGAAGTGGTTCAACCGTGACCGTTTCGTCCTCTCCAACGGCCACGGCTCGATGCTGCAGTACGCCTTGCTGCACCTGTCGGGCTACGACCTGTCGATCGACGACCTCAAGCAGTTCCGCCAGCTCGAATCCAAGACCCCCGGCCACCCCGAGAACTTCATGACCTGCGGCGTGGAGACCACCACCGGCCCGCTCGGCCAGGGGTTCGCCAACGCCGTCGGCATGGCGCTGGCCGAGAAGCTGCTGGCGCAGCGCTTCAACCGGCCCGAGCTGGCGATCGTCGACCACCGCACCTGGGTGTTCATGGGCGACGGCTGCCTGATGGAGGGCATCTCGCACGAGGCCGCGTCGCTGGCCGGCACCTGGGACCTGGGCAAGCTGGTGGCGTTCTGGGACGACAACAGGATCTCGATCGACGGCAACACCGACGGCTGGTTCACCGACGATACCCCGGCGCGGTTCGAGGCCTACGGCTGGCGCGTGATCCGCAACGTCGATGGACATGACGCCAGGGAAGTCCGGACGGCGATCGATACCGCGATGGACAAAGACGACAAGCCGGTGCTGATCTGCTGCCGCACCTCGATCGGATTCGGCTCGCCCGCCAAGGCCGGCAAGGAATCCGCGCACGGCGCGCCACTGGGCAAGGACGAGATCGCCGCCACCCGCGCCGCGCTGGAATGGCCGCATGGCGACTTCGAGATCCCGCAGGAGATCCAGGACGGCTGGCGCGCCAACCAGGCCGGCACCGTGCGCGAGGACGAATGGAACCGCGCGTTCGACAAGTACGCCGCGCGGCACCCACAACTGGCCGAGGAGCTGATCCGGCGCTCGCACGCCGAACTGCCGGCCGATTTCGCTGACGCGGCCGATGCCTGGATCGCCGTGCTGCAGGCCGACGGCCCGGTGGTCGCCTCGCGCAAGGCCTCGCAGATGGCGATCGAGGCATACGCGCCGTTGCTGCCGGAACTGGTGGGCGGCTCGGCCGACCTGGCGCATTCCAACCTGACGTTGTGGAGCGGCAGCAGGTCGGTCACCACCGACCCCAGTTTGCCGGAAAGCCGGGACGCCAATTACATCTATTACGGCGTGCGCGAATTCGCGATGACCGCGATCAGCAACGGTCTGGCGGTGCACGGCGGCTTCATACCCTACGACGCGACGTTCCTGGTGTTCAGCGACTACGCGCGCAACGCGGTGCGCATGAGCGCGCTGATGGGCGCGCATGCGATCCACGTCTACACCCACGATTCGATCGGCCTGGGCGAGGACGGCCCGACCCACCAGCCGATCGAACACCTGGCATCGCTTCGCTACATCCCCGGCAACGACGTCTGGCGCCCCTGCGATGCGGTCGAGTCGGCGGTGTCTTGGCGCGCCGCGATCGAGCGCGCGGACGGCCCCAGCTGCCTGGTGTTCTCGCGGCAGAATCTCGCCCACCAGCCGCGCGATGGAGTGCAGGTTGCCGCCATCGCCCGCGGCGCTTACGTGCTGCGTGACAGCGCCGGAACGCCGGAACTGATCCTGATCGCGACCGGCTCGGAAGTCGGCCTGGCGATGCAGGCGGCCGGGCAACTCGGCGACAGCGTGCGCGTGGTGTCTATGCCGTCGAGCAACGTGTTCGATCGCCAGGACGCGGCGTATCGCGAGTCGGTGCTACCCAATGGCTGCCGCAAACGCGTCGCGATCGAGGCCGGCGTCAGCGATTTCTGGCGCAAGTACGTCGGCCTCGACGGCGCGGTGATCGGCATCGATACCTTCGGCGCCAGCGCGCCGGCGGAAAAGCTGTTCCCGCATTTCGGCTTCACCGTCGAGCACGTGATTGAGGCCGCCAAGGCGTTGCGCTGATCGGCGCAGCACGCAGGCATGGGCCGCAAGTCGCGCCCAGGGATGGATCGAGAGGCCATCCGCAGTTCCAGCCGACCAGTGAAGCTTCACACCCCCGCCGCGGGGATGTCCTTGTGCCGACCATGAAAAATTATGAAAAATCCTGAAATAGCGCGATGGCGACTTCGATCCACGGGCCAGTGTCGTCGCGTCGCGAAAGGCCCCGGATGCGCTGCGCTTGTCCGGGCTACTGAACTTCGCCGGCGGCGCGCCGTGCTCAGGTGAACAACAACTTGCCTGCTGCAATCAACAACACCACCACCAGCGCATAGCGCAGCGTCTTCACCGGCAGCCAACGCAATCCCAGCTGCGTGCCGAGCAGCGCGCCCAGCGCGACCACACCGAGCCACAGAGGCAACGCCTGCGGCAACGTGCCGGTGGCGTGCAGCAGGCCGGCCAGGCCGGTCAGCGAGTTGATCCATACGAACGCCACCGATGTGCCGCTGGCTTCGCGGGTCGGCATCCAGTGCGCGAACAGCAGCAGCGGGGTCAGGAAGATCGCGCCGCCGGTGCCGGTCAGTCCCGACAGTACGCCGATCGCGGCGCCGATCAGCAAGCCGATCGCCCACGGCACGCGCCGGCCGATGTCCTGGACGTCGGTGACTTCCGCGCGCGATGCACTGCGAAACACGCCGAACGCCGCGACCAGCAGGATCATCCCCAGCAGAAGCGAATAGGATTCCTTCGGCAACTCGATCTGCGCGGCAAAGAACGCCGCCGGCGCCGACGCCAGCACGAAAGGCAACACATTGCGCCAGTGCACGTGGCCGCCTCGCCAGAAGCGGTACAGGCCGATCCCGCCGACCAGCAGGTTCAGCGCCAGCGCGGTCGGGCGCATCTGCTCGGGCGCGAAACCCAGCAGCGCCATCGCCGCGATATAACCGCTGGCCCCGGCGTGGCCGACCGAGGAATACAGCGCCGCCACCGCGAGAAACAGCAGCGCCAGCAGGAGTTCGGTTTGTCCCATGCGCGGGAATGCTACGGGAGTTGCCGGCATCGACGCAGTCGCTATCAGCCGCGACGATCAAGCGGAAACCGAACCGACTTGCGTGGCCGTAGAGCCGAGCTTGCTCGGCTGCTTTCTCACCCGAGGCAGCGGAGCAAGCTCCGCTCTACCAAGACGGCGGAGCAAGCTCCGATCTACGAGTGCGTCAAAGATGCTGGCGATTCACAAGCGGCACAAGAACGGACTTGCGTGGCCGTAGTGCCGAGCTTGCACGGCTGCTTTTCTCACAAAGGGCAGCGGAGCAAGCTCCGCTCTACTAGTGCGTCATCGATGCGGGGCTTTCACAAGCCGCCGATCGCGAGCCTGGCTTGTTGCAGTTCGGCTTTGAGCCAGTGGCCGGCGCTCAGATGATTGCCGTGGGCGTGATTTTCCAGGATCCGCTGCGCCGCCGCTCAACTCCCCAGCGTGCGAGCGAGCAGCCTGGCGAGTTGGTTGCCGCCGCGACGCAGCTGCATTTCTGCGACCGGCAACCAGCGCTGCACATAGGCGTCGCCGATCTTCGCACCGGGCGGATACAGGCCCGGTTGCACGACGAGGTGGCAGGACGCTTCGGCCCACGCAGCGGCATCGCACGGTAGCGGTGCTGTCAGCGGCAAGGCGCGCAGGCGTTGCAGATAAGCCGCCTCGTCCAGGCCGGTGGTGCGCAGCAGGCCACTGTCCCAGAGCGCATGCAGGTTGCTGCCACTGCCGTCCTTGCTGCCGTCCGGGACGTTCAACTGCACGTCATTGCCGCCCCTGTCGTGACCGTAGCCGGCGTGCATCGGTTGGTGCACGTCACCGACAAAATGCACCACGAACTTCAGCGCCTGCAGTCGCGCGGCTTTCGGTTGATTACGGTCGGCAAGGATCGCGGTCTGGGCGCGGATCGCCGCGACGACGCAATCGCCGCCGCGACAGGCGAGCACCGCGTCGTAGGCGCAGCCGTGTTCAGCAATGTTGACGTAGTGCCACCTGGCGCTGCGCTTGCCGAGTTCGGGGTCGTTGGCGCGCAGGTCGTCGGCCCAGTTGGCGATGCCGGGCAGGGTCGGTTCGGCCTCCCCGGCCAACAGCGCTGTGATCTCGGCGCGGGCCTGTGGGTCCAGTTCGTCCCAGGCCAGCGCCGCCACGAGACGATGGCCCAGCGTGCCCCAGGCGGCCGCCGGACCCGTCGTGGCCAGCAGCAGGGCAGCGAAAACAAGCATTAACAGGGAGCGACGCATGTCGGTGTTCCGCCTGTGGGGTGAACGGAGAGCGATAGAACCGCTAAAATACCCGGCTTACATGTATTCCGCCTGTCAGGAGCCCCCCCGCAATGGCAAACACACCCGTGAAAACCAAGGTTGGTATCAACGGCTTCGGCCGCATCGGACGCAACGTGCTGCGTTCTGCTGTCGAAAACTTCGGCAACGACATCGAGATCGTCGCCATCAACGATCTGCTGGAGCCGGACTACCTGGCCTACATGCTCAAGTACGACTCGGTGCACGGGCGCTTCGATGGCGAGGTCACGGTCGATGGCGGCAACATCATCGTCAACGGCAAGACGATACGCCTGACCCAGGAACGCGACCCGGCCAATCTCAAATGGGACGAGGTCGGCGCCGAAGTCGTCATCGAATCCACCGGACTGTTCCTCGACAAGGCCAGCGCGCAGAAGCACCTCGACGCGGGCGCGAAGAAAGTAATCCTGTCGGCGCCGTCGAAGGACGACACGCCGATGTTCGTGTTCGGCGTCAACGACAAGACCTACAAGGGCGAGGCAATCATCTCCAACGCGTCGTGCACCACCAACTGCCTGGCGCCGCTGGCCAAGGTGCTCAACGACAAATGGGGCATCAAGCGCGGGCTGATGACCACCGTGCACGCCGCCACCGCCACCCAGAAGACCGTCGACGGCCCCAGCAACAAGGACTGGCGCGGCGGCCGCGGCATCCTCGAGAACATCATCCCGTCCAGCACCGGTGCGGCCAAGGCGGTCGGCGTGGTGATCCCGGAGCTCAACAAGAAGCTCACCGGCATGAGCTTCCGCGTGCCTACTTCCGACGTGTCGGTGGTCGACCTGACCGTCGAGCTGGAAAAGCCGGCGACCTACGCCGAGATCTGCGCGGAGATGAAATCGCAATCGGAAGGCGCGCTGAAGGGCATCATGGGCTACACCACCGACAAGGTGGTCGCCACCGATTTCCGCGGCGACGCCCGCACCTCGATCTTCGACGCCGAAGCCGGCATCGCGCTCGACGACACCTTCGTCAAGCTGGTGAGCTGGTACGACAACGAGTGGGGTTATTCGAACAAGTGCCTGGAAATGGTCAAGGTGGTCGCGGCGAAGTAGGGGTTCAATTCGATCAACAAAAAAGCCCCGTAATTACGGGGCTTTTTTATGGATGCGTAAAACAGAACGCGGACCCGCGTGATGAAGACGGAAGTTGTGCGAACTGGAATCAGTGTCGAGTCGTTGCCGAATGCCTGCCTAAGGTCCTGACCTGTCAGTCCCGATACGCCGCCTGGCGCCTGGCGAAGGGCCGCCGGTCACTCTCCATCCGCCTGCAACGCGGCAGACTGGCTTTCTTCAATGGCAGACGGCGACGGCCTTCGACCGCTGATCGATCAGAACCACCGCATCCTGGAGCGCATGGGCGCCAACGAGCAATTCTGGGAATTGCGCGGAGACACGTACTTCCACGTCGGAAATGCTTACCTCTCCGACCCGGAAGGGCCCATGTACCGTGGCGCGCTGGGTGTCGATCTGACCGTTGGTGAGCTGTGCGCGGCCTGCCTGCTCCAGCGGACCCGCCGCGACCTTGTCGTACAGGTCCTCGGGAAGCACGAAGCTGATATTGGCGCCCGTATCCAGGTGCCCCACGGTCTGCAGCGTACCGATCGACACCGGTATGCGAAAGGCGCGCTCGTAGCCGAGGACATTATTCCCATGCAGCGGCAGCCGCCGCGTGCGACTGAAGGACAGGGTCTTTCGTGGGTAATCGATGACCAGCAGCCCATCGGAAAAGAACTCGCGAGCAATGATCCCCGAAAACTCCGCATCCGGAGCGTTGCGGCTGTTGTAGTCGCGCGCGATGACGTCCAGGTCGCGCCGAACGAGACCGCCGAGCTCAAGCGAGGCGAGGCGTGTCGTCTGCACGTTCGCGCTTTTTACTCCGTCCGACGTGGTGGCCTCTCCGTGCATCGACAGGCCCAGCGAAGTGACCAGACTGGTATCCGCACGTGCAATCCCACTTGCACCGGTATCAACTGCGAATCGGAACGGGCCGCGCCCATTGACCCATGCCTGGACGTAGATCCGCCCATCCACCGTGTCGAACGGGACGTGCAGCAGCGCGTCCGCAGGTGTGCCGTCCGCGAGCGCGCAGGCATCGTCCAGTACTGCAGGCACACGATTCGATGCTGTTGCGATGAATGCCGCGGCCAACAGGATCGACGTCGCTGCGATCTTTCCAATCGTCACGACAAAGAGGGCGCTGCTCCTTTGCCCGCTGTACGCCGGCAGGGACGGCGTCGTGCGATCGCGAATGGCCTTACGGTCGAGCGGATGTTGCTGGGGCATCGGTATTTCCTTGTAGGCGAAGCTGCGGGTCGGCGTTTGACGCTGTCCGGCACAGGTGCTCGTGGTTTTGCTCAGCGCCGCGCACGACCAGACTGCCCACGTCGCGTCCTGAGAGCGAGCCCGATGCGATGAAGCACGCGCATGGCCGACGGGAGCCGGAAAATACGGGCCGAAAGGGCGGTGGAAGTCTTCCACTTGGGCCGCTTTTCGCCGCGAGCGAGTTCCGTCTTCACCGACCATGGCGTCTTCCAGGCCGGCGTTCGTTTACCCCCAGAAGCAGTCATCAGAGCAGTAGCGGTGCGGCACTGGAAAATCAAATGCCTACTCGATCTTCGTAGCCTTCTGGTCCCTGCCTCCCTGATGCAGCACCAGTCCCGTGGGCTGGCCAGCCGCGTCAACGATGAAAGTGATCTGCGCATCGACAACTTCCAGGAAGAACTTTGATTCCGACTCGGGAAACAACGGAAACCGGGGCTGATCACCCAGCCTGACCAGAAGCTGGGCCCCGGAGAGCGTGAGGTCGAACAACAGTCCGGGCGCCAACTGGTACTT
>JALZKJ010000012.1 GCA_030859305.1 Pseudomonadota bacterium
CCTGGCATCTGTGGCGCACTGACTTCTTCTGGCAGAACCCGCTAGCCAACGCGCGCTACACACGCGTCACGGACTTCGACGGCGTGGTACCGAGCGTTGCCATCTCGCGTGACGGAAAACTGCTGGCATTTCTCGCCAGCCGCGATGGCCGGCTCGATGCCTGGGTCGCACCGGCCGGCACCGGCGAGTTCCGCAACGTCACCCAGGGCCGCGTACCGGAGATCGACAATCCCGTGCGCAGCTTGATCTTCACCCCTGACGGATCCCATCTGGCCGTGTGGACGCGCATGGTGGATGCCGCCGGGGCCGAATCCATCCATACATGGGCGGTACGCTCCACCGGCGGCCTGGCGCGTCCGTTTCTCGACAATGTCGCCGAAGTCGACTGGTCTCCTGATGGCAGGCGCATGGTCTACCACCCGGCGGCGCCCGGGGACCCGCTGTTAGTGACCGACGCGGACCAGATGACGGGCCGGCAGATCCACATCGCGCCGAGTGGTGTGCATTGCCATTTTCCCGTGTGGTCACCCGATGGCCGTTCCATCTACTTCGTCCAGGGTCGGCCGCCAGATGACATGGACATATGGCGGATCGCCGCCGAGGGTGGTGAGCCGGAACGCATCACCTTCCATGCATCGCGCGTGTCTCATCCCGTGTTCCTGGACAAGGCGACGATCGCCTACCTCGCAACAACGCAAGACGGCTCGGGGCCATGGCTGCACGGCATGAACATCGAACGCCGCGTCGCGCACCGCATCGGGGCCGGGCGGGAGCAGTACACGTCGCTCGCCGCCAGTGCAGGTGGACGCCGCCTGTTGGCCACGAACACCGCGCCGCGGACGAGCCTGTGGCGGGTGCCGGTGATGGCAGGCGTGGCCGACGAAGCGGATGCCCGGCGAATTCCGCTCCCGCCAACCGGCGGACGCTCGCCGCGCCTCGGCCCGGGCTATGTGGTGTTCGTTTCGCCCGGCGATGGCCGCATCATCCACAAGCTCAACACCGCCAACAACCAGTTGGCACAACTGTGGACGGGCAAACACGAACGGCTGGTGGCCGGCCCGGCTATCGATCCGATCAGTGAGCGCATCGCGTTCTCGGTCGCTGCGGGAGGAACAACGCGGTTGCAGGTGATGAACACCGACGGGACCGGGCTGCACACGCTCGCCGCAGGCCTGCGGGTAAAGGGCGCTCCTGCCTGGTCGCCTGACGGAAGGTCGATCCTGATCGCAGCCGAGCAGGGCCAGGGCCTGCGCCTTTTCAAGGTGCCCATCGATGGAGCGCCAGCCGCTCCCTTCGCTGCCGATTATTCGCGCGACGCGGTCTGGTCACCGGATGGGCGTTTCCTCATTTTCAATGGCGCCGACGTCGGCCCCACCTTCGCGATCAAGGCGCTGACGGCAGATGGGCGTCCCCGCGCCCTGCCAGACGTCGTCCTGCCGAGAGGCGCCCGAAGAATTGTGTTCGTGCCCGGAGGCAACGCCCTCGTCGTGCTGAAGGGCGCCGCGCATGACCGGAACTTCTGGCTCGTCGATCTCCAGACCGGGCAGGGACGACCGTTGACCGACTTCGATCCCGGATTTGCGATCGGTGACTTCGACGTCTCCGCGGATGGCCTCGAGATCGTGTTCGACCGGCTGCGCGACGAGTCGGATGTCGTGCAGATCGATCTTGCGTCGCGATAGCTTTCCCGCGAGAACCTGACTCTGTTTTACTCGCTGTACTTCATGGGCGAGTGGAACCGATCCATCTTGAGGTGCCTATGCAAAATTCGCGCGCATATCCGAGCGCCCGAATCACGTCGATTACATCCACTTCAATCCGGTCAGGCACGGCTACGTGGAAGGGGCCGTTGATTGGCCGTACTCGACGTTCCATCGCTACGTGGCCGATGGCATGTTGCCCGCGGATTGGGGTGTGGATTGCAGCGGACGGCGTCTTCGGCGAGCGGTGTTGATGGGTATCGCTTTGCTCAACCAATCCTACGGCCCTGGCGCAGGTATGCGCTGAGGGGGGCTCGTGTGTCGCCGGCCCGACGGTGAATGGCTCTAACGGGAGAGGGGGCTAAAAGCTGTGGGGCTACACGCCAATCGGGTTTGGCTTCTCGCTGTCGATCTTGTATTGCTTGATCGCCCGCGCCACGTCCTTAGCGGTCATCTTGCCTTCCGCCGCCAGCGCCGCGATCGCGGCATGGGCGATATGGAACCGGTCGACCTCGAAGTGCCTGCGCAGATTCGCGCGGGTGTCCGAGCGGCCGAAGCCGTCGGTGCCGAGCACCACGTAGCGCATCGGCACGAACTCGCGGATCTGGTCGGCGTAGAGGCGGATGTAGTCGGTGGCGGCGATGGCCGGGCCCTGGCGGCCATCAAGCAGTTCGGTCACATACGGTCTGCGCGGTGACTTCGCTTCCGGATTCAAACGATTCGCGCGCGTCACGTCGTGGCCGTCGCGGGCGAGTTCGTTGAAGCTGGGGCAGGACCAGATGTCGCTGGTCACGCCGAAGTCCTTGTCGAGCAGTTCGGCCGCCGCGATCGCTTCGCGCAGGATGGTGCCGCTGCCGAGCAGTTGCACGCGCAGTTCGGTCTTCTTCGGCTTGCCGGCGTCCTTGAGCAGGTACATGCCTTTGATGATCCCTTCCGCGCTGCCCTCGGGCATGTCCGGATGGGTGTAGTTCTCGTTCATCAGGGTGAGGTAGTAGTACTCGTCGACCTGCTCGGCGAGCATGCGCTGCATGCCGTGCTGGAGCACGGTGACGACTTCGTAGCTGAAGGTCGGGTCATAGCTGCGGCAGTTCGGGATCAGCCCGGCCTGGACCATGCCGTGGCCGTCCTCGTGCTGCAGGCCTTCGCCGTTGAGCGTGGTACGGCCGGCCGTCGCGCCGAGCAGGAACCCGCGAGCGCGCATGTCGGCGGCCTGCCAGGCGCTGTCTCCGATGCGCTGGAAGCCGAACATCGAGTAATAGATGTAGAACGGCAGCATCTGCAGGTCGTTGGTGCTGTAGCTGGTAGCGGCGGCCATCCAGCTGGCGAACGCACCGGCTTCGGTGATGCCCTCCTCCAGCACCTGGCCGGCGGTGTCCTCGCGGTAGTACATGAGCTGGTCGCGGTCGACCGGCTTGTACTTCTGGCCATGCGGCGAGTAGATGCCGATCTGGCGGAACAGGCCTTCCATGCCGAAGGTGCGGGCTTCGTCGGCGACGATCGGCACCACGCGCGGGCCGACCTGCTTGTCGCGCAGGGTGATGTTGAGCGCCTGCACGAACACCATCGTGGTGCTGATCTCGCGCTCGCCGCTGGACTTGAGCAGGCGATCAAAGGTCTCGAGTTTGGGAGCCGCCAGCGACTCGCTGGCCTTGCGCCGGCGCTGCGGCAGGAAGCCGCCGAGCGCCTGGCGGCGCTCCAGCATGTATTCGACTTCCGGCGACTTCTCGCCGGGGTGGTAGAACGGCACCGCGCCGTCTTTCAGTTGCTCGTCGGTGACCGGGATGCGGAAGCGGTCGCGGAACGCGCGCACCGCGTCGTCATCCATCTTCTTGGTGCCGTGGGTCGGGTTGAGCGACTCGCCCGAGGCGCCCATGCCGTAGCCCTTGACGGTCTTGGCCAACACCACGGTCGGCATGTTTCTGGTGTGCACCGCCTGGTGGTAGGCGGCGTAGACCTTGTGCGGGTCGTGTCCGCCGC
The DNA here is from genome assembly GCA_030859305.1 of Pseudomonadota bacterium. Lineage (GTDB taxonomy): Bacteria > Pseudomonadota > Gammaproteobacteria > Xanthomonadales > Xanthomonadaceae > Lysobacter_K. The sequence goes on from JALZKJ010000012.1 coordinate 3,678, forward strand.
GGTTGAGGCGCCAGATGTCGTCATCCGACAGGCTGCTGACCAGCTCGGCGGTTTCGGGGTATTTGCCGAAGAAGTTTTCGCGGGTGTAGGCGCCGCCGAAAGCCTTGCAGTTCTGGTATTCGCCGTCGACGGTTTCCATCATCAGCTGGCGCAGTTTGCCGGACGTGTCGCGCGCCAGCAGCGGGTCCCAGTAGCTGCCCCAGACGGTCTTGATGACGTTCCAGCCGGCGCCGCGGAACTGGCCTTCGAGTTCCTGGATGATCTTGCCATTGCCGCGCACCGGGCCGTCGAGGCGCTGCAGGTTGCAGTTGACGACGAAGACAAGATTATCGAGGCCATCGCGGCCGGCCACGGAAATCGCGCCGAGGCTTTCGGGCTCGTCGGTTTCGCCGTCGCCGAGGAAGCACCAGACCTTGCGGTTGGACTTCGGCATCAACCCGCGGCCTTCGAGATACTTCCAGTTGCGCGCCTGGTAGATCGCCGCGATCGGGCCGAGGCCCATCGACACGGTCGGCACCTGCCAGTAATCCGGCATCAGCCATGGATGCGGGTACGAGCTGATGCCGCGGCCGTCGACCTCCATCCGGAAGTGATCGAGCTGCGACTCGCTGATGCGGCCTTCGAGGAACGAGCGCGCGTAGATGCCGGGCGAACTGTGGCCCTGGTAGCCGATCAGGTCACCGGGGTGGTCTTCGGACGGTGCGCGCCAGAAATGATTGAAGCCAACGTCATAGAGCGTGGCCGCCGAGGCGAAGCTGGCGATGTGACCGCCGAGGTCGCCGGGCTTGCGGTTGGCGCGCACCACCATCGCCAGCGCGTTCCAACGGATCAGCGAGCGGATCCGCCATTCCATCGCGGCGTCGCCGGGCATCCTGGCCTCCAGGTGCGGCGGGATGGTGTTGATGTAGGCGGTGGTCGGGTTGAACGGCAGGTGGCCGCCGGCGCGGCGGGTCACCTCGACCACGTTCTCGATCAACTGGTGGGCGCGCTCGGTGCCATCGCGCGCGATGACCGCCTGCACCGACTCGACCCATTCCCGGGTCTCGGTGGGGTCCTGGTCATCGTGCTGGAGGTCGGCGATCTCGCTTTCGTAGATGCGGTTCATGCGTCTCGCGGCCCCATGGCCGCGCCTCTGGGGTCGGGGCGGATTAGAGCGGAATTCTAACAGGGGCGATTTGCGCACCCGGGCGCCCTTGGCGCCGCCATGTGACGCAGACCTGAAGCTGCCGAGGACCCATGAACCGGTGCGCGCGGGTCGTGCGATGATCCCCATCCGAGGATAAGAGGGGCGCGCCCGGCGTCTTACGTTCGCGACCCGCCACCGGCGGCACCGAACGCCCTGTCATGTCGAGCGCAACGCCTACCGGTTCCGCCCTGCTCACATCCGCGTCGCGCTGGCGGATGCCGCTGCTCGGCGTGGCCGTTGTACTGATCGTGGTCGCACCGTTCCTGCTGCTGGGGGCCGCGACCCAGCGCACGTTCGACGCGGCCGAGCGGGTCGCCCACACCCGCGAGGTCGAAGCGGCGGTGCGTGCGCTGATGTACGACCTGCGCGATCGCGAGCTGGGCGCGCTCGGCCTGGGCAACGGCATCGACACGCCACTGGTTCGCGCGCGCATCGCCCAGAGCAACCGCGCTATCCCACTCGGTATCGACCGGATCACCCGCCTGACCCGCGACAACCCGGACCAGCAGGTCCGCATCGGCCTGCTGCGCGCGAACGTCGAGCAGCGCGACGCACTGTTGGGCCGGATCCTCGCAGCCGGCCGCGGGGCGTCGACCCGCGATGACCTCACCACGCTGGTGACGCGGTCCACGACGCATGACATCGCCACCCAGATCGTCGCCGCCGAGCAGCTGCTGCTGACCCGACGCATCGCCGATGCCGACCGGCTGCGCCGCCTGACCTATGTACTGACCTGGAGCGCGATGCTCGCGCAGCTGCTGCTGCTGGGCGTGGTGATGTACTTCTCGCGCCGCGAGCAGGCGCAGCGACAGAAGGCCGAGCACCTTGCGACCCAGGCTAACGCGCGCGCACAGTCGATCCTGCAGACGGTGCGCGAACCCATCGTGCTCGCCGATTCGCAGTTGCGCGTGGTGCTGCACAACGCCGCGTTCTCCGACCTGTACGGCATCGACACCGACCAGACCCGCGGCGTGCCGCTGGCGGAGATCGGCGGCGGCGCCTGGAACGATGCCAACACCCTGCAACGCCTCGGTGACGTGCTCGCGCGCGGACGCGAACTCTGGGATCACCAGCAGTCGCAGCGCATGGCCGACGGCATCGACCGCACGATGCTGATCAATGCCCGCAAGATGCCGCTGCCCGACAGCGACGACCACGTGGTGCTGATCACCACCACCGACATCACCGCGCAGAAGGGCGCCGAGCAGCGCATCCACGAACTGAACCAGCAGCTGGAAGGCAAGATCGATCAGGTGTCCGAGGTCAACCGCGAACTCGAGGCGTTCAGCTACTCGGTCTCGCACGACCTGCGCGCGCCGCTGCGCCACATCGCCGGCTTCGCCGACAAGCTCGGCCGCCAGCTTGGCGACGCCGCCGATGAGAAGAGCCGCCATTACCTCGAGGTGATCGGCGGTTCGGCCAAGCGCATGTCCACGCTGATCGACGACCTGCTGGTGTACTCGCGACTGGGGCGCAGCGCGCTGCGCCTGCAGACGGTGGACATGCAGTCGATGGTCGCGGAGACCCGCGCGATGATCGACGCGAATGCGATCAGCGATGCCCCGGACCGGGACATCGAATGGCGCGTGGGGCCGCTGCCGGTGCTGGTGGCCGACGACAACATGATGCGGCAGGTGTGGCAGAACCTGCTGGAAAACGCGGTCAAATACAGCGCGCGCAGGGAGCGCACGGTGATCACCGTGCAGCACCGGTACGCGGCCGACGGCAGCCACCTGTTCAGCGTCGGCGACAACGGCGCCGGCTTCGACATGGCCTACGCGGGCAAGCTGTTTGGCGTATTCCAGCGCCTGCACAAAGTCAGCGAATACGCCGGCACCGGCATTGGACTGGCCAGCGTGCGCCGGGTGCTGGCGCGCCATCGCGGCCGCATCTGGGCCGAGTCCGAACCCGACCAGGGCGCCACCTTCCACTTCAGCCTTCCCGCCACCCCCGACCAGCCACCTCAAGAGGCCCTCGCATGAACCCCATCCGCACCATCCTGCTGGCCGAGGACAGCCCGGCCGACGCCGAAATGGCCATAGACGCGCTGCGCGACGCCAAGCTCGTGAACCCGATCGTGCACGTCGAGGACGGTGTGGAGGCGATGGACTACCTGCTGCGCCGTGGCGCGTTCGCCAATCGCGAAGCCGGTAACCCGTCGGTGCTGTTGCTGGACATCAAGATGCCGCGCATGGACGGGCTGGAAGTACTGCAACTGCTGCGCGCCGACGAGAACCTGCGGCTCATCCCGGTGGTGATCCTGTCGTCCTCGCGCGAGGAAGCCGATCTGGCCCGCAGCTGGGATCTGGGCGTCAACGCGTACGTGGTCAAACCGGTCGACACCAACCAGTTCTTCGAGGCGGTAAAGACGCTGGGCAAGTTCTGGGCGGTGATCAACGAAGCACCAGAGGCTGGATGAGTGGCGCGGCAACCATGCCATTGGAGCGCGCCCCGATGACGGGAGCCACCGTCGCCTCGCCCTGGCGCATCCTGCTGGTGGACGACTCGGCCGATGACACCGAACTGATCTGCCTGGAACTGGCCCAGGCCGGCATCGACGCCGAATGCCGATGCGTCGACAGCGAAGTGCAGTTGCTTGAAGCCTTGCTGTCGTTCGCGCCCCACCTGGTGCTGTCGGACGTCAACATGCCGGGGTTTTCCGGGCAACGCGCCATCGCGCTGGTGCGCGCGCACGC
>JALZKJ010000040.1 GCA_030859305.1 Pseudomonadota bacterium
CCTTCCATGATCGCGTCGATCTGCTTGGCGTCGATGGTCTCGTATTGCAGAAGCGTTTCGGCCATCACATGCAGTTTGTCGAGGTTGTCCTTGAGGATCTGCGTGCTGCGGCTGTAGGCGCGGTCCAGGATCGTGCGCACGACCTGGTCGATCTTGCGCGCGGTCTCGTCGGACACACTCTTGTGCTGGGTGACCGAACGACCGAGGAACACCTCGTCCTCATCCTCGCTGTAGGCGACCGGTCCCATCTCGTCGGACAGGCCCCACTTGGTGACCATGTTGCGGGCCATCTTGGTCGCGCGCTCGATGTCGTTGGACGCGCCGGTGGTGACCTGGTCGGCGCCGAAGATCAGCTCCTCGGCGACGCGGCCGCCATACAGCGAGCACAGCTGCGACTCGATCGCGACCTTGTTGAAGCTGTACTTGTCACCCTCGGGCAGGTACATGGTCACGCCGAGCGCGCGGCCGCGCGGAATGATGGTGACCTTGTAGACCGGGTCGTGCTCGGGCACGACGCGGCCGACGATGGCGTGGCCGGCCTCGTGATACGCGGTGAGCTTCTTCTCGTCCTCGCTCATCGCCATCGAACGACGCTCGGCGCCCATCAGGATCTTGTCGCGCGCCTTGTCGAAATGCTCCATGCGCACGTCCTTGGCGTTCTCGCGCGCGGCGAACAGCGCGGCTTCGTTGACCAGGTTGGCCAGGTCCGCGCCGGAGAAGCCCGGCGTACCGCGCGCGATGGTCATCGGCTCGACATCGTCGGACAGCGGCACCTTGCGCATGTGCACCTTGAGGATCTGCTCGCGGCCGCGCACGTCGGGCAGGCCGACCACGACCTGGCGATCGAAACGGCCCGGTCGCAGCAGCGCGGGGTCGAGCACGTCGGGACGGTTGGTCGCGGCGATCACGATCACGCCTTCGGTGCCCTCGAAACCGTCCATCTCGACGAGCAAGGCGTTCAGCGTCTGCTCGCGCTCGTCATGGCCGCCGCCCAGGCCGGCGCCGCGATGGCGGCCGACCGCGTCGATCTCGTCGATGAAGATGATGCACGGCGAATGCTTCTTGGCCTGCTCGAACATGTCCCGAACCCGAGAAGCGCCGACGCCGACGAACATCTCGACGAAGTCGGAACCGGAGATCGAGAAGAACGGCACCTTGGCCTCGCCGGCGATCGCGCGCGCGAGCAGGGTCTTGCCGGTGCCGGGCGGGCCGACCATCAGCACGCCGCGCGGGATCTTGCCACCGAGTTTCTGGAAGCGGGTCGGGTCGCGCAGGAACTCGACCAGTTCGCCGACCTCCTCCTTGGCCTCGTCGCAGCCGGCGACATCGGCCAGGGTGACCTTGACCTCGTTCTCGCCCTGCATCTTGGCGCGCGACTTGCCGAAGCTCATCGCCCCCTTGCTGCCGCCCTGCTGCATCTGGCGCATGAAATAGATCCACACGCCGAGGATCAGCACCCACGGCAGTACGTTGATCAGGATGTACACCAGCGACGGGCCGGTGTCGGGCGGAATCCGGGTGATCTCGACATTCTTGCCGACCAGCACGTTGACCAGGTCAGCGTCCGGCGGGCCATTGGTAATTCCCGTGCTGCCATCAGCGCGCTCGAAGCGCAGCGCATTGCCGGACAGGCCGCTCTTGTCGGTGTATTCGACCGCCTTGACCCGGCCGGACTCGACGTCATTGAGGAACTGCGAGTACGTGACCTCGGCGCTCACGCCAGCGGCGGTACGCGGTCCGAACGCCTGGAACACCACCATCAGCACGACGGCGACGATCACCCAGAGCAGCAAATTCTTGGCCAAGTCGTTCATCTCTTTACTCGTTCGCCCGGGGGGGCAGGAAAAAACCGTTGTCCGCAAAGGAAGCAAGCATCGCAAAGGACATCAAACTTGATTTTTGCGCCTTTCGCGTCCTTTGCGGACCGACGCTCCTCACTTCATCACCGCGCGCTTGCCCTGTGCCAGGGCATAGACCTCCGGCGAACGCTTGCGCGACGCCGCCGGCTTGCGGATAGACACCTTCGCATAGCGACGGCGCAGCTCCTTCACGTATTCATCGAAGCCCACGCCCTGGAACAGCTTGATCAGCAACGTGCCCTCGACCTTGAGGTGGCGATCGGCGAAATCCATCGCCAGTTCCGCCAGATATAGCGCCCGCGGCATGTCCACCGCGTCCACACCGCTCTTATTGGGGGCCATATCCGACAGCACAAGGTCCACCGGCTTGGCGTCCAGACTGTCCACCAATTGGGACAGGACCACATCCTCCCTGAAATCGCCCTGAAGAAACTCGACCCCGGCCAGCGGCGGCATCTCCAGGATGTCCAGCGCGATGACCCGGCCCGGATGTACCTGGTCGATCCGCCCTAGCTCCTGGCGCAGCCATTGCGACCATCCGCCCGGCGCCGCGCCCAGGTCGACCACCACCATGCCCGGCTTGAGAAGGCGGTCGCGTTCGACCAGTTCCTCCAGCTTGTAGGCCGCGCGCGAACGCAGGCCTTCGGCCTTCGCTTTCTTCACGAACGGGTCGGAATGGTGTTCCTTGAGCCAACGCTGGCTGCTTTTGCTGCGGGTAGCCATGGATGGCGAGGCGCGGGGAGCGCAGGAGAAGGGGGTTGCCATGATACCCTGCGGCCCCTGACCCGCTTCGTTTGCGTGCCCGATGCCGACCGTGCTGACCTCCGCCCAGAACCGTTTCCTGCGCGGCCAGGCGCACGGCCTCAAGGCCATCCTGCAAGTCGGCAGCAAGGGCGTCACCGATACGCTGGTTGCCGAGATCGATGGCGCGTTGGACATCCACGAACTGATCAAGCTCAAGGTCGCCGCCGGCGACCGCGACGCCCGCAACGCGATGATCGACACGCTGGCCACGCGCACGGATGCCTCCATCGTCCAGCGCATCGGCCACACGGCGGTGTTTTACCGGCAGAGCAAGGAAAAGCGCCAGATCGTGCTGCCGCGGGCTTGAGGGCGCTCGGGTCGCCCGGGTGCGCGCAGTAACCACTCCATAGACCCCACCCGGCACCGCACGCGATTTCCGCTCCGGTTTCACTGTTGACCCATTGCAGCGAGCGCAGCCAGGGACTTCCCGCCCATGCAACTGACTCTCGAACGCCCCGATCATGATTTCGTGCTGCGCGGTGCCGATGGGCAGGCTGCGCTGGTCAACCAGCGTCGACTGACTTCGAGCTTCGTGCTCGCGCCCGATACGCTGATTGAAGACTGGCCCGCCAGGGATGCGCGTGCGCTGGATATTCAGCAATTGCAGCCGGTGCTGGACCTGCAGCCCGAGGTGATACTGCTGGGCAGTGGCGCAACCCAGGTGTTTCCTCCGATGGAAGTCATGGCCGCCTGCCTGTGCCGCGGAATCGGCATCGAGGTGATGACCAACGCCGCCGCCGCGCGCACCTTCAATGTGCTGGCCAGCGAGAACCGGCGCGTGGTGGCGGGTTTCATCCTGCCCGGGTAGGCGCGTCCTGCACGCCTACCTGCGCGGCAAATAGAGCAGTGGATCGACCGGCTTGCCGTTGTAGCGCACCTCGAAATGCAGCATGTCGCGCGCGGCGCCACTGCGACCGAGTTCGGCGATCTGCTGGCCGGCTTTGACCACCTGGCCCTCGTTCACCAGCCGCTTGCGGTTGTGGCCATACGCCGAGAGCCACTGGTCGTCGTGCTTGAGGATGATCAGCTCGCCGTAGCCGACCAGGCCCGAGCCCGAATACACCACGACCCCGTCGCCGGCCGCGGAAACCGGCGCGCCACCAGTGCCGCCGATGTCGATGCCCTGCCGGGTCGGCTCGTCGGGCTGGAAGCGGTTGACCAGCGCGCCTTCGGCAGGCCAGCGCCATGCGATGCCGCTGTTGATTGGCGCGGTCGTTGGCGCAGGCGCACGAGCCGGCTGCGACGGCGGCCGTGGTGGGGTCGACACCGGGCGCGACGCGCGTGCGGTTTCGGACGTGTTGCGCGACCCCGACTGCGGATACAGCAGCAGGCGCTGGCCAGGATAGATCGTGTACGGCGCGCGGATGCCGTTCCACATCGCCAGGTCGAGCGGGGAAATTCCGTTGCTCGTGGCGATTGCGTACAGCGTGTCGCCGCGCTGGACCACGGTGCTGGCGCCGTATCTGGGCTGGGACACCGCAACTGGACCGCGTGAGCCGCTTTCGCGGACCACCGAACTGGAGCAGGCCCCCAGCGCCAGCACGGCGGCGGCGGCGGCGAGAGAGGCCAGGGCACGGGGGATCGTGGTCAAGTTGTTCGGAATCATGTTGTTTGAAGTCATGTTGTTCGAAGTCATGCGCCTGTTCGTCTGCTCCAGATCAGCCAGCCGGATCCGGCCAGCAGCATGGCGATCCCACCGATGTCGGCGCTTGAAGCGCTCAACCGCCTGAGAACCGCCGGAAAATTTCGTACGCGGCAACACCGCCGCCGCCGATCAAGATACCGAAGTAGACGATCGTCATTACATTGGTCACGTGCCCGAGCAGCATCGCCCCGCCGTCGCGCTGGATCAGGCCTACCGCGTAAAACAGCAGTGCCAGGCCCGGCAGGGTGTTGCTGAACGGCACGAATCCGAACGGCGCCATCAACAGCAGCGCGGCAAGGATGAACGCAAGATTGTTGAAGATGTCCTGCGCCCTGCCGTCAACCAGCACGTGCAGCCGGTGCGGCCGGCTGATCTTTTCCAGGCGCTGCACCCACACCATGCCGCGGATCAGACCGGGGCGCAGCTTGTCGGCAGGCAAAGCCCGGTCCTTGAGTTTCTTCGGCAGCCAAAGCGGTCGCCCGATCAGGCGGCTGATGCCGACCAGCAGAATCGCCGCGCCGAACACGGTGCTGACCCCCGGGATCGACACCGGGATCATGAACACCAGCGTCAGCAGGATCGTCAGCAACAGCAGGCCCTCGTCGCCGAACACATCGAGCAGCTCGCCGAGGCTCAGCTTGTCAGCGGGCAGGTGGTCGATGATCGCGGCGAGTTGCTCGCCCAACGAAGCGGCATCCGGGTCGCGCACTTCATGCTGCATGTCCAATCTCGTCTCCAGGTCAAAGTCGCATGCCGGCGCTGTGGGCCGTGGCGCTCAATCGATCAGGCCCGACAGCAGCGGCACGAACACCACCGGCGCCAGGGCCTGTTGGGTGATGTTGCCTTCCGCGTCCTTGTGCAGCCTGAGCAGGGATTGCGACGACGCGCCGCCGACCGGCGCGATCAGGGTGCCGCCGGGCGCCAGCTGCGCGGTCAGCGCATCGACCAGCGCGGGCGCGCCCGCAGTGACGATGATGGCGTCGAACGGGCCGTTGTCCGCCCAGCCGATGCGGCCGTCGTCGTGTTTGCTGCGCACGTTCAGGCCGAGCTGGCGAAAGCGCTTGCGCGCGCTGCGCAGCAGATCGCCTATGCGCTCGACGGTGTGCACTTCCAGCCCGAGCACGGCCAGCACGGCGGCCTGATAGCCCGAGCCGGTGCCGATCTCCAGCACCTTGACCGGCGGCGTGTGTCCCGGCTGCGTTTCCAGCAACGCCTCGGTCATCCTGGCGACCACCCAGGGTTGCGAGATCGTCTGTCCGTGTCCGATCGGCAATGCGGTGTCTTCATAGGCGCGCGTGGCGAGCGCCTCGTCGACGAACAGGTGACGCGGGATGGTGCGGATCGCGTTGAGCACGCGCTCGTCGACAATGCCGTTGCCGCGCAGGCGCTCGACCAGGCGGTCGCGAACGCGCTGCGAGGTCATGCCCGAGCCCAGTGCCTCGGGCTGCAGGCGCATGCGCAGGCTCATGGGTGAGCCTCGACGGCCGGGGCTCGCGGGGCTCGGGACTCGGGACCCGCAATGACACCCCGCTTCATGCCGTCTGTTCCGGCGATCGCAGCGAGGCTGCGAGGCCACCGACCCAACTGGCGACCTGCTCCAGCGCCTGATAGCGGGTCAGGTCGACCTGGATCGGACTGATCGAGATATGGCCGCTGCGCACCGCGTGGAAATCGGTGCCGGGGCCGGCGTCCTGTTCCGGACCGGCCGCGCCAATCCACCACCACTGGCGACCGCGCGGATCGTGCTGCGGCACGCAGGCCTCGGCGCGATGGCGATTGCCCAGCCGGCTGACTTCGAAACCGGCAATCTCGTCCCATGGCAGGTCCGGTACGTTGACGTTGAGCATGGTGTCGGCCGGCAACGGATCGGTTTTGAGCCGGGCGATGATCTCGACTGCGGCGCGTGCGGCGGTTTCGTAATGCTTGCCGACATGGTCGGCGGTTACCAGCGACACCGCGACCGCCGGCAGGCCGAGGAAACGGCCTTCCATCGCCGCGGCGACGGTGCCCGAATAGATCACGTCGTCACCGAGGTTGGCGGTGTTGTTGATGCCGGAGACGACGATGTCGGGTTCGTCCTCCAGCATGCCGGTGATGGCCACGTGCACGCAGTCGGTGGGAGTGCCGTAGACGCGCCAGGTGGTGGCGTCCTGCTGGACTACGCGCACCGGCATGTCGAGGGTGAGCGAATTGCTGGCGCCGGAGCGGTCGCGGTCGGGCGCTACCACCAATACCTCGTGACCTGCGACGCGCAGGCCTTCGGCGAGGATCCGGATGCCGGGGGCGTCGACGCCGTCGTCGTTGCTGACCAGAACTCGCATGAACTCCCTTGGAAATTGCCTGGATCGAAACCGCGAAGAAATGGCGACGGAAAATCGCAGCTAGAACTGCGGCCAAGCGGCGCCATTACCATCGTCGCGAGTGCCCATGATAGCCGATGCCCATGTCACGTCCGCTGGCTGAAGCGGACGGTTTTTGTCAAGCACGCCGCCATCGGATCGCGCCCAGGCATGGCGTGCTTTTCGCGCTGCCTCGGCGAGGCTAGGCTGGGCGTATGGGCAAGGATCGAAAAGAGCCGCAGGTATCAGATCGTCTACAAGGCGATATCGACACCGAGCGCGACGACGCGGCGCTGTTCCGCGACGCCATCGGGCCGGTGCGCCGCCTGCCTGTTACCGCGCCGCCGCGTGGCGCGCCGATACCCAGTCCACTCGCGCGGATGGCTGAACGCGTTGTTCTGGATGCGCGGGTGTCGTTTCTTTTTTTTATTTATAGCTCTGTCTCGTGT
>JALZKJ010000043.1 GCA_030859305.1 Pseudomonadota bacterium
AACGTGGTGTTTCCTCAATTATTTCTTCGCAGGCAGCCAGTCCTGCTGAATCGCGTAAGCCGCCCAGTAGCTTCGCCATTCGGCGCCGCGGCATGTCGGGCACGGCTTCATGTGCACCATGCGCAGCATCCAGAACCCCGGCTTGTTGTAGTCGAACGTGGCGATGCCCTGTGCATTGGTCTTCACCGTGCGCGACTTGCCGTGTGATTTGAAATCACCGCTTGGGTGATGCAGCACCGTCAGCGTGGCAGCTGGAAGTGGCTTGCCCTGGAACAGGACCTGCGCGCGTAGCTCGTTGTTGGCCCTGGGTGTAGCGGGGGTGTCGAGCAGGACGATCTCCAACGGCAAGCCGATGACATTGGCGTGCACTTTATGGTTAGAGGAATCAGCGCCGGTGACCAGAACCTTGATGTGGCGGGTGTAGCGTTCGCTGTCTTCGCCGGAGGCCTTGGGTGCCTGCTTTTCGTGCAGCGCGACCATCGCGTCGAGATGCTCCTCACGCAGATAGCTCGCGAACTTCTCGTGGGGCAGCGACAACGTAACGGGTTTCCGGTTGACCACCACCATCGCGGGTGTGCGGGTGTCGCGCGGCAACGTGTGGTAGGGCAAGGCACCATCGCGCGCATCGCCAATGATGCTGCGTTTGCCATCCGGCGTAATGAGGCGCAGGGAGATGGTGCTGGCTGCGTCGTAGGCGCGGAACTCCTCGGCGTGCAGGGCATGCCCCAACTGCATGCGTACCGCAGGCGCGGCGTTCCTGTCGGCGCGTTCGCCCGCCAGCCAGAAATCGTGCGCGCTGGCCGGGTGTGCCGAGGTCATGACCAAAGCGGCCAATGCGACAGCGATCGTGATGGGCATGGAATGACGTTTCGGCATGTTGACTCCTGGATGACTTCAAAAATCCTGCAGTGGATCGACGAAAAAAATGCTTCCGGTCTTGTGCTCGACAATCGCAGGTGCGTGCCTGGCAATGTTGCTTGATACGTGCCGGAAGCAATTCCGTAGACAGTATTGACAACCCTGTCGCCGCAACGCAACATACGCGCCCCGCACCGCTGCAATCGTGCGGGTTTGCCCGGGTGGCGGAATTGGTAGACGCACTAGCTTCAGGTGCTAGCGGGGGCAACTCCGTGGAGGTTCGAGTCCTCTCCCGGGCACCATCTACAACGCAAAACCCCCGCGTCGCGGGGGTTTTTCGTTTGTGCGCCGTACGCATATATTCCACGCGTCGAGAGTGCGACGGTCAAGCCGACGTGCGTGCAGAATCGCGCCCGACTGCGGTTCCCGATGGATTCACAGCCTGTTTCGTTCGCCAAAGCCATGCTGACAGCCTCTGCCCACCCGGAGCGGGGATGATCGAGCACGAGCGACGCCGAAATCGAACCGAGGCATCAGCCGCCGCGCTGAGGGCCGGGCTGACGCCTGAGCAACTGGCGACGCTGGAGACGATGGAACATTTCCGCTGGACGCTGCGCTTCGTGCGCCGCCCGCTGTTCCAGGTGCCGATTCCGATCATGTTCGCGCCTGACGGAGAACGTTTCGCGGTGCTCGAACCCGACGGTACATTCAACGAGAATCCCGGCTTCAAACTGCGCCCTTGAAGGCGGTTGCGCTTCGGCCCGCGCACGGCGCGTAGACGAGCGGGGTGTAACATCGCGGCGATGAACAAGCCCCCGAGCAAGCGCGGCCCGAGCCGCGGCGGAAAGTCGTCCGGCAATGCCGGCCCTTCCAATCCCTCCGCCGCCAAACCGCGGCGCAGCGGCAACAACCAGACCGCCAAGGGCGCCAAGCCGCCGGCCAAACGCCCCGGCTGGATGCCAGACCTGCCGGCACAGGGCCGCGCCGGCAAACCGTCGCCGGGCGGCACGGGTCCTGGCCGTGCCCCGAGCCACGATCCCCACGCCCAACGCGAAGCCGCGCGTTACGAGCAACCGATCGCCAGCCGAGAAATGCTCCTGCAGTTGCTGGCCGCGGCCGATGGGCCGATGCCGGCCGAGGAACTCGCCGAGAAACTCGCATTGACCGCGCCCGACCGCTTCGACGCATTGAGCGCGCGCTTGCGCGCGATGGTGCGCGACGGCCAGTTGCTGCAGAACCGCAAGGGCGCGTTCGCGCCGGCCGCGGTGATGGACCTGATCGCCGGCAGCGTGATCGCCAATCCCGATGGCTACGGTTTCATGCGGCCCGAGGCTGGCGGCGACGATCTTTTCCTGCCGCCGTTCGAGATGCGCAAGGCGATGCACGGCGATCGCGTGCTGGCCAGCGTCACCGGCGTGGATCGCCGCGGTCGCCGCGAAGGCGCGATCGTCGAGGTGCTGGAGCACCGGCTCAATCGCCTGATCGGCCGTTTCACGATGGAAGCGGGCATCAGCTTCGTCGTCCCCGACGACCGCCGCATCCAGCGCAACGTGCAGGTCCCGCCCGATGCGCGCGGCGAGGCGCAGAACGGCCAGTTGGTGGTGGTCGAACTGGTGCAGGCGCCCGATCCGCAACGCTCACCCATCGGCCGCGTGCTGACCGTGCTGGGCGACAAGCTGACCGCCTCGCTGGCGGTGCAGGCGGCGATCCACGGACACGAAATCCCGCACGAGTTCCCGCAGGAAGTGCTCGACCAGGCCGCGGCGGTGCCGGTCGAGGTCGATGCCGCCACCGCGAATCAACGCGTGGATCTGCGCGCATTGCCGCTGGTCACCATCGACGGCGAGGATGCCAAGGATTTCGACGACGCGGTGTATTGCGAAACCAACCGCGATGGCTTCCGGCTTGTGGTGGCGATCGCCGACGTGTCGCATTACGTCAAGCCCGGAACGCCGCTGGATGACGAAGCGACCAGGCGCGCGACGTCGGTGTATTTCCCCGGCTTCGTGGTGCCGATGTTGCCGGAGACTTTGTCCAACGGCATCTGTTCGTTGAAGCCCAGGGTCGACCGCCTGTGTTTCGTCTGCGACATGCAGATCGACCGCAACGGCGAGGTGGCCGGATCCAAATTCTACGAAGCGGTGATGCATTCGCACGCGCGCCTGACCTACAACCAGGTCTGGAATGCGGTGGCGCCGGTGCCGGAAGATGTTGTCGGACAAGCGTCGGACGAGTCCAACGCGGTGTTCCACGAACTGCGGGATGACGCGCTGGCGCAGGTCGGTTCGCTGCTGCCGCAGATCGAATTGTTGCACCAGCTGTTCAAGGTCCTCGCCAAGGCGCGCGAGCGACGCGGCGCGATCGAGTTCGAGACCAGTGAAGTGCGTTTCGTGCTCGGCAACCAGGGCGAGGTGATACAGGCCGGCATGCTGCAGCGCAACGACGCGCACAAGCTGATCGAGGAATGCATGATCGCGGCCAATGTCGAGGCCGCGAAGTTCCTGATCGCCGCCGACGTGCCGGCCCCGTACCGCAACCACGACCGTCCACCGGAACAGAAATATGCCGACCTGCTGGAGTTCCTGACCGAGTTCCAGCTGCGCATGCCGCCGTGGTCGAAGGTGCACCCGCGCGATTTCACCCAACTGCTGCGGAAGATCCGCGAGCGCCCGGACGCCGCGCTGATCGAGTCTGTGCTGTTGCGCAGCCAGAGCCTGGCCGTGTACGACCCGGGCAACATCGGCCACTTCGGTCTGGCGCTGGAGGCTTACGCACATTTCACCTCACCGATCCGCCGCTATCCCGACCTGCTGGTGCATCGCGCGATCAAGCACGCGTTGAGCGGGGCGAAGCCGGAAACGTACAAGTACTCGCCGCGAGAGATGGCGGCGCTGTCGCTGCAGAGTTCGGAGCGCTCACGCCGCGCCGACGACGCCGCGCGCGAGGTCGACGACCGCTACCGCGCCGCCTGGATGGAACAGCACATCGGCGGCCAGTTCGAAGGCACCGTGAGCGGGGTCACCAGCTTCGGCCTGTTCATCGAACTCGACGATTCCAAGGTCAACGGGCTGGTGCACGTGACCCAGTTGCCGAACGATTTCTACCACTTCGATCCGATCCGCAAGACGCTCAGTGGCCAGCGCGCGGGGCGCGAATTCCGCCTCGGCGACCGGCTTGCGATCATCGTGATGAAGGCCAGCGTCGAGGATCGCAAGATCGACTTCCGGCTGGTCGATGACGGCAAGGCTGGCGGCGACGCGAAGCCACTGCCGCCACGCGGACAGCCGGCGAAAAAGAAGAAGGCGAGGTACTGACCGTTATCGGTAGAGCGGAGCTTGCTCCGCTGCTAAGCGTTACCGGTAAAGCGGAGCTTGCTCCGCTGCGGTTGGATTCGTGGCCGCAGAAGCAGTCGAGCAAGCGCGGCCCTACAATGGCCGCACTTTTTCGAGTTTGAGTGGCTCCACATGAGTCAGAAACAATGGATCGCCGGCATCAACGCCGTCGCGGCGGCGCTGGAGCACGACGCCGAGAATGTGCGTGAGGTGCTGATCGAGGCCGGCGCGAAGAATCCGCGTCTGACCGAGATCGAGAGCAACGCGCGGCGCAAGGACATCGACGTGCGCCGGGTCAATCAGCAGGCGCTGGATGGGGTAGTCGGCAGCTTGCGCCACCAGGGCGTGGTCGCGCGGTATGCCGCCGCCAAGACCTGGAACGAAAACGAGCTGCAGGAACTGGTCGAGGCCGCAGACGGCCGCGCGCTGGTGCTGATCCTCGACGGCGTGCAGGACCCGCACAACCTCGGCGCCTGCCTGCGCAGCGCCGCCGCCGCCAACGCGACCGCGGTGCTGATCCCCAAGGACAAGTCGGTGCAGGTGAATGCCACCGTGCGCAAGACGTCGGCCGGCGCCGCCGACAGCGTGCCGGTGATCCCGGTCACCAACCTCGCGCGCGCGATGCGCGACCTGCAGCAGCTCGGCGTGTGGTTGTACGGACTGGCCGGCGAGGCTGACACGTCGTTGTATTCGCTGGACCTGCGCGGCAACGTCGCACTGGTGCTGGGCGGCGAGGGCGATGGACTGCGCCGACTGACTCGCGACAATTGCGACCAGTTGGTCAAGATCCCGATGCCCGGCACCGGGGTGGAAAGCCTCAACGTGTCGGTCGCAACAGGAGTCACGTTGTTCGAGGTGGTACGCCAGCGCGGCGTCAGCTGACGATCTGGTCCGACCTGCTTCGGTCGTCCGACTGGACTTCCTTCCGTCGTAGGAGCGGCCCATGGCCGCGAGCTTTGAC
>JALZKJ010000066.1 GCA_030859305.1 Pseudomonadota bacterium
GCTCTACGGGTGGCGCGGAGGTCGTACACGTGCGTAGAGCGGAGCTCGCTCCGCTGCACTTCGATCATGGGCAAGACAGCCGGGCGAACTCGGCTCTACAAGGGATGCGGATGTCGCGCGGGGCCGTGCACATTGCGTGTGATGGGCAGCGGCGGCTAGAGTCGCCGCAGGGGATCGCCACGGGATCGACTGTGAAGCCACCTGCACGACATCCATTATTGAAGCAGTCATTATTGAAGCAGCCATCGCTGAAGCTGGCGTTGGCCGCGGCGTTGATGCTGGCCAGCGGCACGGCGGCGGCGCTGGGCTTGGGCCAGATCGAGGTCAAGTCGCGGCTCGACCAGCCGCTGCTGGCCGAAATCCCGATCATTTCCAGCGATCCGGCCGAACTCGAACAGCTGCAGGCGCGGCTGGCTTCGCCGGAGACGTTCGCCCGCGTCGGGCTGGATGCGCCGCGCGGGCTGGTATCGAACCTGCAGTTCATGATCGCGCTCGACGACCGCGGCAACCCGGTGATCCGCGTCACCACGCCGCAGCCGGTCGACCAGCCGCTGCTGACGTTCCTGATCGAGGTCGATTGGGGCCAGGGCCGGCTGGTGCGCGAGTATTCGGCGCTGCTGGACACGCCACGCACGGTGTCCGCACCGGTGCAGCCAACGATCCAGGCACTGGTCGCGGCGCCGTCGAACACCATCGTGCGCCCGGCCGTAGTGCCGCAAAGGCCGCCGCCGGTCGCCGCCACCCCGGTTCAGCCCGAACCTGCTGCCGACAACGCGGTCGCTCCCACTCCGACGCCGAGACCGGCACCCGTGCCTGCCGCGCCGCCCGCACCGATCGCCGCAGCGCCGACCAGCGCGCCTGGCGAATACGGCCCGGTCCAGAGCGGCGACACGCTCTCCGGCATCGCCGGGGGGCTAGATGCGAGCCGCGAAACCAGCCTCAACCAGACCATGGTCGCGCTGCTGCGGGCCAACCCCGAGGCGTTCATCGACGGCAACATCAACCTGCTCAGGCAGGGTGCGGTGCTGCGCGTGCCAGCCACGTCCGAGGTCGCCGGAATCCGGGCCGCCGAGGCACTGGCGGTGGTGCGCGGCCAGGTCGCGCAATGGCGGGAAGCCACGCGCGCGGTACCGCAGCCAGCGACGGAAACGGTTGGCCCGGCTTCGACGACTATTGCAACGGCCACCCCCACACCGGCCGCCGGCAGCACCACTCCGAGCAGTGGCGCACGGCTCGAAATCGTTCCACCCGGCGCCAACCAGGCGACGCAGGCGGGTACACAGTCCGGCATCAGTGCCGGCGGCGAGGGCGACATGCTGCGACAGCAAATGCAACAGACCCAGGAAACCCTGGCCGCGCGCGATGCCGAACTGGCGGACATGAAGAGCCGCATCGCCGAGCTGGAAAAGCTCCAGCAGCAGCAACAGCAGTTGCTGACCATGAAGGACAGCGAGCTGGCCGCCGCGCAACAGCGGCTGGCGCAGTCGGGCGAGGCGAATCCGAATGCGGCGGCGCAGTCGAACCCTGCAATGCCCTGGGTGTTCGGCGGCATCGGCCTGATCCTGCTGGCTTTACTGGGCTGGTGGTTCAGCCGCCGACGCGCAGCCACGCCGGTGTTCCGTGCGCCCGACGGCCCGTCGCGGGCGTCGTCGCTGGCCGATGCGTTTCCGCCTGCACCGGTCGCCACGCCGGCTGCCGCAGTCGGGTCCGACAGGTCTGCGCAAGCATCGGTCCACCATACAGCCGATCGCAATACCGACGTTGTCCAAGCCTCCGCCGCTGGCGTGGCGTCCTCACACGGCGCATCGGAGGAAAGTGACCCTGCACTATGGGATCGCCGCGAACGTCAGCCGGTTCCCGGCAAGCGCGCCCCGACCTGGCATGCCGCCGATACTGCGGCAGGGGGCGACGTGGTCGCGACGGCAACGGCGACCGATGCGGTCGGGCACGATCGTCTCGAGCTGGCCCGCGCCTATGTCGCGCTCGGTGACCACGACAGCGCCCGCCAGTTGCTGGGCGAGGTGACCGTCAACGGCGACCATGCCGCCCGCCAGCAGGCGGCGCGGATGTTGCGCGAACTCGGTTAGGCGGTGGCGGCCACCGAGCCCTCCATCGCTGCGGACGCCGCGACCGTGGCGACAAACGCGACGCGCCGCTATGCGATGGCGATCGAATACGACGGCAGCGAATTCTGCGGCTGGCAGCGGCTCAACAAGCCCGGCGAGCCCAAACGACGCAGCGAACCGACCGTGCAGGCCGCGCTCGAGGAAGCCGTGTCGTTCGTCGCCGGCGCTCCGATTGCGGTTACCTGCGCCGGCCGCACCGATTCGGGCGTGCATGCGTCTGCGCAGGTGGTGCATTTCGACGGCCCGGCCGGACGCGATCCGCGCGGCTGGTCGCTCGGCACCACGTCGCGATTGCCGGCTTCGGTGTGTGTGCGCTGGTGCGTGCCGGTGGAAGCGGATTTCCACGCGCGTTTCTCGGCCAGGGCTCGCCGCTACCGTTATCGCATCCTCAATCGCGCGGTGCGGCCGGCGCTGCAGCGCCAGTACCTGAGCTGGGAGCGCCATCCGCTCGACGCCGACGCCATGCATCGGGCCGCGCAGGCGCTGCACGGCAACCACGACTTCTCCGCGTTCCGCACGGTGCACTGCCAAGCCCCGCACGCACGTCGCGACCTTCAGCACATCGCCGTGCGCCGTGAGGGCGAGGTGGTCGAAATCGAGGTGCAGGCCAATGCATTCCTGCATCATATGGTGCGCAATATCGTCGGCAGTCTGTTGCTGGTTGGCCGCGGCGATCAGCCCGAGGCCTGGATCGGCGATTTGCTGGCCGGCGGCGATCGCTCATTGGCCGGGCCTACGGCCTCCTCCGCGGGACTGGTGTTTCTCGGCCCGCGGTATCCGGTCGAATGCAAGCTTCCCGCCGACGTTACGTTGTGAACATAGCGCCATGAACCTGACCCCATCGAGCGTGGCTTCGCCGAGCATGGCTTCAACAAGAACGACCTCATCGAGCACGAACGCATGAACATCGCCCCGCTCAATCGCACGTTGTTCCGCACCCGGATCAAGTTCTGCGGCTTCACCCGTCCGGGCGACGTGCGCCTGGCATGCGAACTTGGCGCCGACGCGATAGGTTTCGTGTTCGCCGAAGCCAGCCCGCGGCGGATCGCTGCCGAAGAAGCCCGCGCGATGCGCCAGGCGCTCGCGCCGCTGGTCGACGCGGTGGCGTTGTTCGCGGACACGCCGGCCGAGGAAGTGCGTGAAGTGGTGCGCCAGGTTCGCCCGAGCCTGCTGCAGTTCCACGGCGACGAAGACGATGCGTTCTGTCGCGGCTTCGGCGTGTCATACCTGAAGGCCATTGCGATGGGCAGCGATATCGCCAGCCAGCATCCGGCCAACCTGCACGTTCGTTATCCGAACGCAGCCGGCTTCCTGTTCGACAGTCACACCCAGGGCGGCGCGGGCGGCAGCGGCCGGACCTTCGACTGGTCGCGGATTCCCGCCGGCGTGCAGAAGCCCTACATGCTGGCGGGCGGCCTGTCGGACGCGAACGTGTTCGACGCCATCATCGGCACGCTGCCCTGGGCGGTGGATGTGTCCAGCGGGATTGAAAGCTCGCCGGGGCTCAAGGATGGCGAAAGGATGCGTCGCTTCGTCGAGGAAGTGCGACGCGCCGACTGTCACATTCTGGAGTGACCGCGGACGCTGCGGCTGCTTCGAGTTGCGCGCTGTTTGCATCTAGACTGGTGCGCTGACCGGATATGCCGGTGTCTTTTGCTGATGAAGTTGCGTGTCGATGACTGATCAATCCCCCCTCGATTTCCACGCCTACCCGGACGCCTCCGGCCACTTCGGCCGCTACGGCGGCCGTTTCGTCGCCGAAACCCTGATCGGTCCGTTGCAGGAACTGGCAGCCGCCTACGACGCCGCGCGGATCGATCCGGCCTTCATCGCCGAATTCGAACGCGACCTTGCGCACTACGTTGGCCGGCCCAGCCCGATCTACCACGCCGAGCGGCTGAGCCGGGAAGTCGGCGGCGCGCGCATCCTGCTCAAGCGCGAGGACCTGAACCACACCGGCGCGCACAAGATCAACAACACCATCGGCCAGGCGCTGCTGGCCTCGCGCATGGGCAAGACCCGGATCATCGCCGAGACCGGCGCCGGCCAGCACGGCGTCGCATCGGCGACGGTGGCGGCACGGCTGGGGATCGAATGCGTGGTGTACATGGGCGCCACCGACATCGAGCGCCAGAAGATCAACGTCTACCGCATGCAGCTGCTCGGCGCGACGGTGGTGCCGGTCACCAGCGGTTCGGCCACGCTCAAGGACGCGCTCAACGAGGCGATGCGCGACTGGGTGACCAACGTGCGTGACACGTTCTACATCATCGGCACCGTTGCCGGCCCCGACCCGTATCCGCGCATGGTGCGCGATTTCAACGCGGTGGTCGGGCGCGAGGCGCGCGCGCAGATGCTGGCCGAATACGGCCGCCTGCCGGATGCGGTGACCGCCTGCGTCGGCGGCGGCAGCAACGCGATCGGCATCTTCCATGCGTTCCTCAACGATCCTGACGTGCGCCTGGTCGGCGCAGAAGCAGCGGGCGAGGGTATCGACACCGGCCTGCACGCGGCCTCGTTGGCCGCCGGACGTCCGGGCGTGCTGCACGGCAATCGCACCTATGTGCTGTGCGACGACGACGGCCAGATCATCGAGACCCACTCGGTGTCCGCCGGACTGGACTATCCCGGGGTTGGTCCCGAACACGCGTTCCTCAAGGACACCGGGCGAGCCGACTATGTTGGCGTGACCGACGACGAAGCGCTGGCGGCGTTCCATCAACTGGCGCGCACCGAAGGCATCCTGCCGGCGCTGGAGTCCAGCCATGCGCTCGCGCAGGCGGCCAAGCTGGCGCACGACCTGTCGCCCGACGCGATCGTGCTGTGCAACCTGTCCGGCCGCGGCGACAAGGACGTGCATACGATCGCGGCTCGCGAAGACCTGCACCTGTAGGAGCGCCCCATGGGCGCGAACACCGCGATACGACCACCGAGCATCGCGGCCATGGGCCGCTCCTACCACGGCATCGCCATGAACCGAATCGACACCCGCTTCGCCCAACTCAAGGCTCATCGCCGCAAGGCGCTGGTGCCCTTCATCACCGCGGGCGATCCCTCGCTGGAGGCGACCGTGCCGGTGATGCATGCACTCGTCACGGCCGGCGCCGACGTCATCGAACTGGGGGTGCCGTTTTCCGACCCGATGGCCGACGGCCCGACCATCCAGCGCAGTTCCGAACGCGCGCTCGGGCGCGGAGCGGGACGCGAGTACGTGTTCGACTGCGTGCGCCAGTTTCGCCGGCGCGATGCCGATACGCCCGTGGTGCTGATGGGTTACCTCAACCCTGTCGAGATCCGCGGCGCCGAGCGCTTCGCCATGGAAGCGGTGGCCGCAGGCGTCGACGGCGTGCTGCTGGTCGACTTGCCGCCCGAGGAGGCCGGCGACTTCCGCACCGCCTTCGCAGCGCACGGCCTGGTATTGATCCTGCTGGCGGCGCCGACCACGTCCGACGCGCGCATGGCGCAGTTGTGCGCGCAGGCGGCGGGGTACCTCTACTACGTCAGTTTTGCCGGTGTCACCGGCGCCGACCGTCTCGATACCAGCGTCGCCAGCGACCGTCTGCACGCCATCCGTGCCGGAAGCCGGGTGCCGGTGGTGGCGGGTTTCGGGATCAGGGACGCCGCCAGCGCGGTCGCGATGGCGCGCGAGGCCGACGGCGTAGTGGTGGGCAGCGCGTTGGTAGCAGCACTGAACGAAGGCGCCGACCCGGTGGTACAAGCCGCGCAGTTCCTGACCCCTTTGCGTGCGGCACTGGATGCCGAAGAGCCCCGCGCATCGTAGAGCGGAGCTTGCTCCGCTGCTTTTCCTCGCTCAGAGCAGCGGAGCAAGCTCCGCTCTACGCTCCGGAGCCTCGGCAGCGGAGCAATCTCCGCTCTACCCACCTGACCCCCGGCAGCGGAGCAAGCTCGGCTCTACGCGCCTGCTCGCGTTAAACTGCTTCGCTCGCCGACAACCCTGAACGGGGAATCCACAACGCATGTCCTGGCTCAAGAAACTCATGCCATCCGGCATCCGCACCGGCATCCGTACCGAAGCCGGCGCGGCCAGCAAGCGGCGCAGCGTGCCCGAGGGCCTGTGGGAAAAATGCGACCGCTGCGGCGCGGTGTTGTACCGGCCCGAGCTGGAGGAGAATCTCGAAGTCTGCCCCAAATGCAATTTCCACATGCCGATCCGCGCCCGCGCGCGGCTGGCCGGATTGTTCGATCCAGGCAGCACCAGCGAGATCGGCGCCGAGCTGGGTCCCGTCGACGTGCTCAAGTTCAAGGACCAGAAAAAATACTCCGACCGCATCAAGGCCGCGCAGAAATCCACCGGCGAGCGCGATGCGTTGATCGCCCTGCGCGGCACCCTGAAATCGCGGCCGCTGGTCGCGTGTTCGTTCGACTTCGCCTACATGGGTGGGTCGATGGGCTCGGTGGTGGGCGAGCGTTTTGCACTCGCCGCCGAAGCCGCGCTGGAGCACCGTTGCCCACTGGTGTGTTTCTCCGCCACCGGCGGCGCGCGCATGCAGGAAAGCCTGTTCTCGCTGATGCAGATGGCCAAGACCTCGGCGGCGCTGGGTCGGCTGCGTGCGGCCGGGCTGCCGTACATTTCGGTGATGACTCACCCGACCACCGGCGGCGTGTCGGCGTCGCTGGCGATGCTCGGCGACATCAACCTGGCCGAACCAGAGGCGCTGATCGGTTTCGCTGGCCCGCGGGTGATTGAACAGACCGTGCGCGAAACCCTGCCAGAAGGCTTCCAGCGTTCCGAATTCCTGGTCGAGCACGGCGCGATCGACCAGATCTGCGACCGCCGCGAGCTGCGCGACCGTATCGCCCACCTGCTGGCGCTGATGATGAAACAACCCCAGCCGGTCGACGATGCGGAGGTGGTGGCGTGAACCGCGCTTGTTTTTCCCTCTCCCCCGCTCGCGGCGGAGAGGAAGCCAATACGCGAGTGCTTGAGGCATGAGCCGCAAATATTTCGGTACCGACGGCATCCGCGGCCGGGTCGGTGAAGGCGCGATCTCGGCCGACTTCGTGCTGCGGCTGGGCAATGCCTACGGGTATGCATTGAAGGCGACCCAGGAAGGCACGCGCGACTGGCGCAAGCCGGTGGTGATCATCGGCAAGGACACGCGGATCTCAAACTACATGTTCGAGGCAGCGCTGGAGGCCGGACTGGTCGCCGCCGGCGTCGACGTGCAGCTGATGGGGCCGATGCCGACCCCGGCGGTCGCGCACCTGACGCATTCGATGCGCGCCGACGGCGGCA
>JALZKJ010000077.1 GCA_030859305.1 Pseudomonadota bacterium
GTCGCGGACCATCCGAACCAGCGGGTCGCGGACCGTCGGCGGGGCGGCCGCCGGGCTTGCCGGGGCCGGATTTGCCGGGGCCTGGCCTGCCGGGACCGCTCGGACGCGGCGCACGCGGTTTGTCGCCATACGGATTGAAGCTGCCAGGGTTGGCGTGGTCGGACGGGAAACTCGGGGCGTTACCCGGATGGCCGTAGGGGCGCGGGCTGCGCTCGCCTTGACCTTGGCCGCCGCCGGGACCGCGACGCTCACCGCCGAAACCGCCGTACGGACTGCCGCCACCCGGACCGCGTTCGCTGCGACCTTGGCCTTGACCTTGATAGCCGCCACCGCCGCCCGGACGCCCGCCGGGCTTCTTGCCGTAGGGCTTCCTGGGCGCCTGCCCGTCAGCGTTGCGATGCCCGCTCGGGCCGGTATCGACGCCCTCGGGCACGTACCAGGTGCGGAACGCGGCCGGGTTGCCATCGGGCAGGGCGCGGTTGCCCTTTTCGGGACGTTGCTTGAACGGTTTCTGCGACTGCTTGGCGGCCGCTTCGCCGCTGACGGTCAGGCCGCCGTGCTTGCGCGGGCCGCCGCGACCACCGCGATCCTCGCGGACATGATCGAAGCGGCGTAGCTCGCGGCCTTCATCGGAGCGGCTGGGGCCGCCGACATGCGCGCGGCCTTCGCCACCGCGGCCTTCGCCACCAAAGTTGATCGTCGATTTGGCCGCCTTGCGCTGGCCTATCACCGGCTGCAGGGTCAGCGCCGATGGCGTGCCATCTTCCAAGCCGAGCTCGGTGCGCAGCGCCTCGACCTTGTCCGACACCAGCTCCTGTGACTGGCCGCGAAGCAGCTCGCGCGGCAGCGAGACCTTGCCGTAACGCACGCGCTTCAGGCGGCTGACCTGGCATCCCTGTGATTCCCACAGCCGGCGCACTTCGCGGTTGCGGCCTTCCTTGAGCAGCACGCGGAACCAGTCGTGCCCGACGTTATCGTGCGCGTTGCTGCCGCCGATCTGTTCGATCTCGTCGAATCTGGCCGGGCCGTCTTCCAGCGCGACCCCGCGACGCAGGCGGTCGACGATGTTGTCGGGCACCTTGTCCTGGCCTTCCGGTGCGCGCACGCGGCAGACGTATTCGCGTTCGACTTCGAACGACGGGTGCATCAGCGCATTGGCCAGCTCACCGTCGGTGGTCAGCAGCAGCAGGCCGGTGGTGTTGATGTCGAGGCGACCGATCGCGATCCAGCGCGCGCCCTTGAGCGCGGGCAGCGCTTCGAAGATCGTCGGCCGGCCCTCGGGATCCTCGCGCGTGGTCACTTCGCCTTCGGGCTTGTTGTACATCAGCACGCGCGCCGGCTCGGTCAGCGCGCTGGCGACGAACTGGCGGCCATCGATCTCGATCCTGTCGCCGCTGCCGATGCTGCGACCGACCTGCGCGACCTCGCCGTTGACCTTGACCAGTCCGTCGGCGATGCGCTGCTCTAGCGCGCGGCGCGAGCCGAGTCCCACCTGCGCGAGCACCTTGTGCAGCCGCTCTTCCTGGCGCGGGGCGGGTTCGCTGCCGGCATCGGGGCTGCGCTTGAGGGTGAGCTTGCGGCTCTTTTCTTCAGTCATTTCTGTTGCTCCGACGAGGCCGGGATGTTGGCGTCGTCATCAAGGGTGTCGTTATCGAGTTGAGTGTCACTGCCGTTGAACGCATCGGTCGTCGTTGCGACGGTGTCGGTGCCTTGCCCGGGATCGTCGATGAAGTCGGTGTCGCCTGCGTCCGCTTCGTTGTCGTTGTCGGCGTCATCGACGTTGGCCATTTCGACACCGCTGCCGTCGGTGATACCGCCGGCAGCGATCGTCTTGTCGGCATCGGCCGGCACGCCGTCGAAGGGGAATTGCGGATCCAGCTCGCCGATGTCCTTGAGTTCCGACAGCGGCGGCAGCTGGTCCAGGCGCTTGAGGCCGAAGTAGTCGAGGAACACCTTGGTGGTGCCGAACAGCGCCGGCTTGCCGGGCACGTCGCGGTGACCCACCACGCGGATCCACTCGCGCTCTTCCAGCGCCTTGATGATGTTGCTGTTGACCGCGACACCGCGCACCTGTTCGATCTCGCCGCGGGTGATCGGCTGGCGGTAGGCGATCAACGCCAGGGTTTCCAGGGTGGCGCGGGTGTAGCGGGTCTGGCGCTCGGTCCACAGGCGCGCGACCCAGGGATGCACGTCGGCCTGAACCTGGTAGCGGAAGCCCGAGGCCAGTTCGACCAGTTCCACGCCGCGGCCGTTGCAGGCTTCGCGGAGGCTTTCGAGAGCCTGCTCGACGCTGTCGGCCGGCGCCGGCTGGTCTTCCGGGAACAGCGCGTGCAGCTGTGCCAGCGTTAACGGTTGATGGGCCGCGAGCAGGGCGGCTTCGACGATTCGGATGATGAGTGGTTGGTCCATGCAGGCTTCTGTTGTTTGCCGTCATTCCCGCGAGGGCGGGAATGGGGCGTGTTTGAATGGATTGCCAGGCGAAAGGGTCGCAGTCACCGGATTCCCGCCCTTGCGGGAATAACCGACACGGCCGGGATGTCGAGCAACAACGGCACTACACAGCATCATCATTGGCGGCGTCATCGAACTCGCTGGTCAGCTCGATCCCGGCGGTGTCAGCACCGATCGCCAGCGACTTGACGTAGATCGGCGCCAGCGGCTGGTGCTCGTCAGACTGCGACTCCTGCACGATCTCGACCAGTTGCTCCTTGGCCAAAGTGAGCAGGCCGAGGAACGTCACCACCACCCCAAGCTTGCCTTCCTCCGCCGTGAACAACGAATCAAAGCGATGAAACGCGCCGTCGCTCATGCGCTCCAGCAACTCCCCCATGCGCTGGCGAACGCTGAGCGCATCGCGCTTGATCGCGTGCTGGGTGAACAGCTCGGCGCGCTTGAACACGTCGTGCAGCGCCAGCAGCATCTCGCGCAGCTCGACCGGCGGCGGCAGCCGGATCGACGCGCGGTCCGGCACGTAGGCGGCGACCGGGACGGTGTCGCGATCCTGCCGGGGCAGGGTGTCGATGTCTTCGGCGGCCTTCTTGAAACGTTCGTACTCCTGCAGGCGGCGCACCAGTTCGGCGCGCGGGTCGTCCTCCAGGCCTTCCTCGGTGGCCGCGCGCGGCAGCAGCATGCGCGACTTGATCTCGGCCAGGATCGCGGCCATCACCAGGTAGTCGGCGGCCAGCTCGAAACGCATCTCGTGCATGGCCTGGATGTAGTCGACGTACTGGCGGGTGATCTCCGCGACCGGGATGTCGAGGATCTCCAGATTCTGCCGGCGGATCAGGTACAGCAATAAATCCAGCGGGCCTTCGAACGCGTCGAGGATGACTTCCAGTGCGTCCGGCGGGATGTACAGGTCCTGCGGGATCTGCAGCATCGGCTGGCCAAGCACCGTCGCCAGCCGCATTTCCTGCTGCTGTGGACGCTCACCGGCATTGTGGTCACCGGGATTTGGATCACCGGGATTTGGATCACCCGGATTACGGTCGGGGTCGATCGCCTCGGGCGCGAGTTCGTTGCTCATGCGTGGCCGGCCCCCTCCGGGCCGTGGTCACTGCTGTCGCGGGCACTGTATGTGCTGATGCGTGGGTGCGTATTGGTAACGGTGCTGACAGCGGGACGCAGCCAGCGCAAATGCAAAAGACGTCAAGGTCGGTGCTTGGCCCGAACGGCTCCACCGTGCGCATCACCGCTTCACGGATGGCGTGACAGCGTGACGGCGTGAGGCAGAAGGGTTGCGGGCGCGGGTCGGTGGTCTGCAGCAACGTACAGGTGCACTTGTCAGGTGCGGAGTACGGGACGTGGCGACGGTATGGGGAACCTGTCGCGACGGGCCAGCTGCGTCCGGCCTCGGGCAATTGCAACCTAGGGTACGGGGTCGTTAAACCCCTGTCCAGCCGGCAGGTTCAGCTGGTCGTCTACGGTTGCGGGCAGTGGTGTCCGGCGGCTGTGACTACAATCGTCGGCAGGCATCGAAACGGCAATCTCCATGACGGGTAATTCAGGAATACAAGACAGATGTGGTACGTGATCGAGGGATACGACGGCACCGATGTACTCGCCAAACGCATGGCCGCGCGCGCCGAACACCTGGCGCGGCTGACCACGTTGCGCGACCAGGGCCGGCTGCTGATGGCCGGGCCTTGTCCGGCCATCGATGCCGAGGATCCCGGTCCGTCGGGTTTCAGCGGCAGCCTGGTCATCGCCGAGTTCGACTCGCTGGATGACGCACGCCTCTGGGCCAATGCCGATCCCTACATCGCCGCAGGCGTGTATGCCCGGGTCGAGGTGCGACCGTTCAGGCGGGTGCTGCCGTGACGGAGCAGACCACTGTGTCGATCCCCGGTTCGCTGCCACGCGATCAGCGTGTCGGCGCGATCCGTGACGCGATCACCGCCGCGCTGGCGCCGCAATCGCTGGAGGTCGAGGACGAAAGCCATCGCCATGCCGGCCACGAAGGGGCGCGTGACGGGCGCGGGCATTTCCGCGTTGACGTTGTCAGTGATGCCTTCGCCGGGATGAACGCGATCGCCCGCCATCGCGTGGTGTACGCAGCAGTGGAATGTTTGATGACGACGGATATCCATGCCTTGTCGATTCGCGCGCGCACCCTGCAGGAAACAATGTGAAAAGCGGCGTCAACGGCTCGCCAGACGAACCGGTGCCGATGTCGCAATGCAGCATTCCACGATCGGCCGAAACGTCCGTGCTACTGGCTACCCGGCATTAGCGACGGGGTCATAACAGGAACTTTACACTTCGGTTTGAAAACGCTTACAGTCTGCCCCGCATCCGAACCGCGGAGGGGCGGCCAGGCGTCTGGCCCAGCACGTGGCAAGCGTAACCATCAAAGATGTCGCACGCGTCGCGAACGTATCGGTCGCGACCGTATCGCGCGCGCTCAACGGCCACAACAATGTCGCCGAGGAAGTCCGCAAGCGCGTCATCGCCGCCGCCAGCGAGTTGCGCTATACCCCGCACGCCGCCGCTCGCAGCCTGAGCAGTCGTCGCACCCATACCTTGGGCGTCGTACTGCCCAACCTGTACGGCGAGTACTTCGCCGAACTGGTGCGCGGCATCGACCAGGCCGCGCGCGCGCATGGCCTGCATCTGCTGGTATCGAGTTACCACGGCCATCCCGATGAGCAGGGCGCGGCGTTGCGAAGCATGCGCGGGCGGGTGGATGGCTTGCTGGTGATGTCGCCTTACGTGGCGGCGCCAGTCACAATCACCGATGACCTGGCCGCGTTGCCGGTGGTGCTGATCAATACCCAGGCCGCCGCAGGCGGCATCGCCGCGCTCCGCGTCGACAACTACGGCGGCGCGGTGGCGATGGTCGAGCACCTTGTCGCCGGCGGCCATCGCCGGATCGCGTTCATCGCCGGCCCCGAGGACAACTTCGACGCCCACGAGCGCCTGCGCGGCTATCGTGACGCGCTCGCGCGACTTCTGCCCGATTCGCAGGAGTGGATCGTGCCGGGCGACTTCGACGAGGCCTCCGGCCACCGCGCCGGCGTGGTGCTGGCGGCCGAAGCTACGCGTCCCGATGCCGTCTTCGCCGCCAACGACATGATGGCGCTGGGCTGCCTGTTCGCGTTCTCGCAGGCGGGCATCAAAGTGCCCGATGCGATTGCCCTGGCGGGATTCGACGACATCCCGCTGGCGCGCTACGTGCATCCCGGCCTGACCACCATGCGCGTCAGCATCGCCGAGGTCGGCGATCGCGCAGTGCGCATGCTCCTTTCCCGGTTGGGTATCGAACCCAAGCAAGACCACGCCAACGTGGTGATGACGCCGGACCTGATCGTGCGTGAATCCTGCGCGCTGCGTGCGCGGCACCGCCGGCGCAGCGACACCTAGTGGCGCAAGTATTTTTGCATGCCGATGTAAGCGGCTACATCAATCCGGCACATCGCACCAGAAAGCTTGGTTGGTAACGCCAACCCAGCCTATGTTCGGCATTACGAGCCTTTCAACCGCGCGCGGTCTTCACCGCATCCGCTGCACGCCGTGCCGCATCGCGGATCGCATCGAAATCCCCGGCCGCCAGCCACTCTTCGCGCACCAGCCACGATCCCCCCACGCACAACACGTTGGGTTGCGCGAGGTAATCGGCCAATTGCGACTCCTGGATACCACCGGTCGGGCACACGCCGATGGCCGGCAATGGCCCTTGCAAGGCCTTCAGCATCGCCACCCCGCCCAGCGGTTCGGCCGGGAACAGTTTCACCGCGTCGTAACCCCGCGCCGCCAGCGCGAGAATCTCGCTGACCGTGGCCGCGCCCGGCACCACCGGCACCTGTGCTTGCACCAGCGTATCGATCAATGCCGCCGGTGTGCCCGGGGTCACGATGAACTGTGCGCCGGCATCCTGCGCGGCCTTCATCTGACGGGCATCGAGCACCGTGCCGGCGCCGACGCAGAGTTCCGGCACGTCGCGACGTATCGCGCCGATTGCCGCCAGGGCGACATCCGAGCGCAGCGTGATCTCGATCGCGGTGAGTCCGCCTTCGACCATCGCACGTGCGATCGGCAGCGCATGGGAGACATCGCGAATCGTCACCACCGGTATTACTCCGGCACGGCGCAGCAATTGCGCCGCGGTCGAATGGGAAGCGTTCATTCGCCGCCCTCCGCCATTTGCAGTTCGGGTTGGCGGATACCGGTCGAGAACGGCGCGATGCTGATCGACAAAGCACCTTCGTCGGCGGCGGTGACGTTGGCGCGGTTGTGCGCGAACAGTTCACGGCCCAGATCGATGCCGCCTTCGGTGCGCGGCATCGCCGCCGTTCGAAAAGCAAGCATGTCATCCGTTACCTGCGCCACCAGCAGGTCGTTGTCGAGATCGAGCAGGATAACGTCGCCATCGCGCAGCTTCGACAGCGGGCCACCGAGTGAGGCTTCGGGCACCACATGGATCGCCGCCGGCACCTTGCCCGACGCGCCCGACAGACGACCGTCGGTGACCAGCGCCACCCGCCGCCCGGAGTTCTGCATGATCCCGAGCAGCGGCATCAGGCTGTGCTGTTCCGGCATGCCATTCGCGTGTGGACCCTGGAAACGCACCACGGCGATGAAGTCGCGCGGCAGCGCGTCCTGTTCGTGCAGCAGCTTGAGCACGCGCGGGTCGTCGACGACCACCGCCGGCGCTTGGATGCGGCGGTGCTCGGGCTTGATCGCCGAGGGCTTGCCGAGCGAGCGGCCCAGGTTGCCCTTGAGCAGGCTGAGGCCGCCGTGCGGGTCGAACGGTTCGGCCAGCGGGCGGACGATGTCGCGGTCGCGGCTTTGCGCGGACACGGGTGCATAGGCGACGGCATCGCCACCATCACCGTCGAGGGCATCCTTGAGATAGGGCTCGTCGCAGTACGCGCGCATCCCGCCGGGCACGATGGTTTCGATGTCTTCGTGCAACAAGCCGCCATCGAGCAGTTCGCGGAACACGAAAGCACTGCCGCCGGCCGCGGCGAAATGATTCACGTCGGCATTGCCGTTGGGATAAATGCGTGCCAGCAACGGCACCACCCGCGCGATCGCATCGAAATCCTCCCAGGTCACGTGCAGGCCGGCCGCGCGGGCGACCGCGACAAAGTGGATGGTGTGGTTGGTCGAGCCGCCGGTCGCCAGCAGCGCGACGATCGCGTTGACGATCGCTCGCTCGTCGAGCAGGCGGCCAATCGGCCGGTAGTCCTCGCCCAGCGCGGTGATGCGCGCGGCTCGCAACGCCGCCTGGCGCGTAAGCGCATCGCGCAGCGGTGTGCCGGGATTGACGAACGAGGTGCCTGGCAGCTGCAGGCCCATCGCTTCGAGCAGGATCTGGTTGGAGTTCGCTGTGCCGTAGAACGTGCAGGTGCCGGGCGAATGGTACGAGGCCGACTCGGCTTCGAGCAGTTCCTCGCGCGTCGCCTCGCCTGCGGCGTAGCGCTCGCGCACCATCACCTTGTCCTTGTTCGACAGCCCGCTCGGCATCGGCCCCGCCGGCACGAACACGGTCGGCAGATGCCCGAACGCGAGCGCGCCAATCAACAGGCCCGGCACGATCTTGTCGCACACGCCGAGGCACACGGTGGCGTCGAACATGTCGTGGCAGAGGGCGATCGCGGTTGCCTGCGCGATTACGTCGCGCGAGAACAGCGACAGTTCCATGCCAGTGCGGCCCTGGGTGACGCCGTCGCACATCGCCGGCACGCCGCCGGCGATCTGCGCGGTGGCGCCGATGCTGCGCGCGGCGGCCTTGATCGCGTCCGGATAAGACGAGAACGGCTGGTGCGCCGACAGCATGTCGTTGTAGCTGGTGACGATGCCGAGGTTCGGCGCGCGCACGTCTTTCAGCGCGGGCTTGTCTTCGCCGCTGGCGGCGAAGCCGTGCGCGAGGTTGCCGCAACCGAGGGCTCCGCGATGCGGACCGCTGCGTTGCGCGGCATCGATGCGGGACAGGTAATCGGCGCGCGTGGCGCGGCTGCGCTGGCGGATGCCGTCGGTGATGTCGGCGATGCGGGGGTGCAGGCTCATCGGCGATCCCGGTTAGTGGAGTGGAGGTTCGGTGGTCGCATTGGTGCGGGTGCGCGCACTCACGGATACCAGTGCACTTGCAGCGGCGATGCATGCGCGTCGTCCAGCGCCGCGAGTACCGGCCAGCGACGCACATCACCGCTGTCCACCGCGCGTTCGAAGACTTCACGCTTGTGCCAGCCCTGCAGCAGCAGCAGGCGGCATGGCACTCGCGCCAGTCCGGCAGGTGTCAGGCTGATCCGGCGGTGCCATTGCCGCGCACCCGGACAGCCGCTGGCATCGACGGCGACATAAGGCTGGCGGCTGGCCAGCACGCGGTCGAGTTCGTGCATGTTCGGGAACATCGACGCGGTGTGGCCGTCCTCGCCCATGCCCAGCACCGCCACGCTGGTCGCCTGCTGGGCATGCGCATTGGCGCTCGCCACCACGTCCTCGATGCGTCGGCCGGGCTGGGTCATCGTCTCCAGGCGGGCGGCGACCGCATGGTGCTTCAGCAGGTGGGTGCGCACGAGGCGGGCGTTGCTGTCGGGATCGTCGGGCAACAACCAGCGTTCGTCGACCAGCGCCACGTCGATGCGGTCCCATTCCAATGGCGCTATCGAGAGCGCGCGATAGACCGGGCCAGGGGTGCCGCCGCCGGACAACAACAGCCGCGCGCGTGGTCGATGTTGCAGGTCGCGACGCAATTCAGCCGCGATGGCGACCGCGCACCCCCATGTCCAGGCATCCGCACCGCGATAGCTGAAAAACCGATACGACGCGGCGTGGGGTTCTGCCCTCGCGACCTGATGGGACGTGCCTCGTTGAAGTATGGAGTCGTGGCGCATCACTGGAGTCTCGCACGCCACACCTCAAGCCCGCGTGTTTTGAACCGGCAGGCTTTGCACCAGCGTGCTCTGCACCACCATGCTTTGCTCAATCATGCTCTGCGCAATAACGGCCGCGCCGAGTAGCCCCGGTTGCGGATGCATGACCGCGAGTGTCGGCACGCGCGCCATCGTCGGTGAAAAACGGCCCTTGTGTTCGAAGCGGGCGCGGAATCCCGAGTGTGCGAGCCACGGCATCAGCCTGGGCACCATGCCGCCGGTCAGGAACACGCCGTCCCAGGCGCCCAGTGTCAGCGCCAGATCGCCTGCGGCCGCGCCGAACACCTCGCAGAACACGTCGATGGCATGCAGGTAGCGCGCGTCGCCTTGCTGCGCTCTTGCGGTGATGTCCTGCGGCCGCAGCGGGCCGGGGTCGATGCCGGCGATCGCGCTGAGCGCGCGATGCAGGTTGACAAGGCCGGCACCGCTGACGATGCGCTCGTTGGACACGCGGTTGAACTCGCCCGACAGGCGTTCGAGCACCCGGATTTCTTCCGGGGTGCCAGGCGCGAAACTGACGTGGCCGCCTTCGGTCTGTAGCGGGTGATACCGCCCATCGCGGCGCAGCAACGCGCCTACGCCCAGACCGGTACCGGGGCCGATCACCGCGTAGTTGCGGTCGCCTTCGGTGTGCTGGCCGGCCCAGCTTGCGGAGCCGATCTGCAACACGTCCTGCGTCGCCAGCCGCGACAGCGCCATCGCCTGCGCGGTGAAATCATTGACCAGATCGAGCCGCTCCAGTCCGAGCGCCTGGCGCGTGCGCACGATCGAGATCACCCAGGGGTGGTTGGTGATGCGCGCTTCGTCGCCATCGATGCGGCCTGCGACCGCGAATACGGCGCGGGTGATATCGACCGGGTCGATACGGGCACCGGTGCCATGCGTAGCATCTTCTGCAGGCGCATCGCCATCAAGATAATGACGCGCCGCCGCGGCCAGCGAGGGAAAGTCCGCCAACGCGAAGGTGCGGATGCTGTCGACGCGCAAAGGTGAGGATTCGCCCGCGTCCAAGTCCGCCAGCGCGAATCGGGCGTTGGTGCCGCCGATGTCGGCGATCAGGGCGCAGGCACCACTCATGACTTGCCTGTGCGCGACGTGGTTGCGTTGGATTGGGTCAGCGTGACGGGCAGGAAATCGCTGGCTTGCGCCGGACCCCATGAACCGGCCGGATAGTCGTGTACCGGCGCCGAGGATTGCGACCACGCTCGCTCGACGCTGTCGATCCACTGCCACGCCGCCTCGACTTCGTCATCACGCACGAACAGCGTCTGGTTGCCGCGCAGCGCGTCCACCAGCAGGCGTTCGTAGGCGATACGACGTTGTTTGGCAGGCGATCCCGGCAGGTCGAGCGACATCGGCCGCAGCTCCAGCTGTCCCCATTCGGGCGCCGCCAGGCTGCCCATCAGGCCGAGCTCGATGGTTTCCTCGGGCTGCAACTGCATGCGCAGGCGGTTGGGTCGCGCCCGCTCGCGGGTCGGCCGTTCGAACAGCCAATGCGACACCGGCTTGAACGACACCACCACCTCGCTGGTGCGCGCGGTCATGCGCTTGCCGGTTACCAGCCGGAACGGCACGCCCGACCAGCGCCAGTTGTCGATCCACGCCTGCAACGCGACAAAGGTTTCGACCGGGCCGCTGCCTTGGCCGGCGTTGCCGGCATGTTCGAAACCCTTGACCGCCTTGCCGTCGACCACGCCGGCGCCGTAGCGACCGCGTACGGTGGAGGTGGCGACGTCGGCCGCGGTCATCGGCCGCAACGCGCGCAGCACCTTGGTCTTCTCGTCGCGGATGCTGTCGGCCGCCAGCGAGGCCGGCGGCTCCATCGCGATCAACGCCAGCAATTGCAGCATGTGGTTCTGCACCATGTCACGCAGCGCGCCATAGCCGGCGTAGTAGTCCTCGCGGCCATCGACGCCGGCGGTCTCGGCGACCAGGATTTCAACCGACTCGATCCAGCGGTGCTGCCATACCGCTTCCATCAGCGTATTGCCCAGCCGCAGCGCCAGCAGGTTCTGTACCGGCGCCTTGCCGAGGTAATGGTCGATGCGGAAGATCCGCGATTCGTTGAGGCAGGCCCGCAGCGCGGCGTTGATTTCGCGCGCCGAGGCGAGGTCACGGCCGATGGGTTTTTCCAGCACCAGCCGCGACGGGTCTTTCAGCACGCCGGCGGCGCACAGCCCGCGCGCGACCGGTACGAACAGGTCGGGCGGGGTTGCGAGGTAGCTGACGCTGGGACGGTCTCGGTAGGGCGCCAGCGCGCTTGCAATCGCCGCTTCGTCGCGCAGGTCGACCGAAACATACGTCGTGCGCTGCAGCAGGTCTTCGAACCCCTTCGGGTCTTCGCCGGCTTCGTCGGCTTGGCGCTCGCGCAACCAGTCGCGGAAGGCGTCGTCGTCCATCGCCTGGCGGCCGATCGCGACCAGCCGGAATTCGCTTGGCAATATCCGGTCACGCCACAGGTGCAAAAGCGACGGGAACAGATAGCGTTGGGCGAGATCGCCGGTGGCACCGAACAGGAGCAGGGAGTCGTGCATGGGAGAAGATTCGCTCAGTGTCTGTGGGCCATACAACAAGTGTTCCGTAGGGGCGCCCCATGGGCGCGATGTTATGCCACGAGGCGACAGAGCATCGCGCCCGTGGGGCGCTCCTGCAACAGCAGGTTCTGCATTGGTATTTCAGCAGGCCTTGCTCAAGGCAATGGATTGTCGAATGCGCCGCCGTGGCTGGCGATCACCCCCCGAGTACCAGCTTGCACTGTCCTTCGGTGTTCGCTCCTGGGTAGCGTAGTTGACGTACACCATGCCGAAGCGCTTGGAATACCCCAGCGACCACTCCAGGCTGTCCAGCAGCGACCACAGCATGTAGCCGCGATGTCGCAGCCGGCCTCGATCGCGTCGTGCACGGCGCCAAGGTGTTTCTGCAGGTAGTCCGTGCGCAGCGGGTCGCGCACGCGGCCACCTTCGGCCACCGGCGGATCGACGCGCTGCTCGATCGCAAGCCGGCCGGGCCGTGCTGTCCGGCGGCCAGCGCCAGCGCGTCGCGCTCGGCCGTGCGCTGGTGCGGCATCCGCAGGTATTCATTTTCGACGAGCCGCTGTCCAA
>JALZKJ010000104.1 GCA_030859305.1 Pseudomonadota bacterium
CGACGCCGTAGACCACGCCGGGCACCAGGAAGAACACGAAGATTAGCGCGACAATCGACTGCATCAGTGGCGCCTGCGACACCAGCAGCTGCCCGGCCACCGGCAGGTCGGCCGGCGCACGCCATGCCGAGTCCGCCGGCAGCGCGCTCAGCACCAGCACCGCAAAGCCCAGCACCATGGCGCCCAGCGCCAACCACAGGCCGCGGCGCTCGGCCGGCTGCAGCGCGTCCATGGTCGGGGCCTTGGTCATGTCGCCGTCGACCGGGGTGTTGCGCAGCCGCGGCTCAATGACCTTGTCGGTGAGGAACCAGCCGACCAGGATCACCAGGAATGCCGACGCGGTGGTGAAGAAGTAATTGTTGAGCGGGTTGACCATCACCGCCGGGTCGATGATCCGTGCGGCTTCCTGGGTCAGTCCAGCCAGCAGTGGATCGAGGCTGGACGGCACGAACAACGTCGCCGAGAAGCCGCCCGACACGCCCGCGAACGCCGCCGCGATGCCCGCCAGTGGGTGGCGCCCGGCGGCATAGAAGATCACCGCGCCCAGTGGGATCACCAGCACGTAGCCGGCATCGACCGCGACATGGCTGAGCACACCGACCGCGACCAGCATCGGGGTCAGCAGCATTTTCGGGGTCACCGACAGCATCGCGCGCAGGCCGGCGTTGATGAAGCCGGTGTGCTCGGCCACGCCCAGGCCCAGCATCGCCACCAGCACCACGCCCAGCGGCGCGAAGTTGACGAACGTGCGCACCATCTCGGCCATGAAGGCGGTGAAGCTGGTGCCCGCGAGCAGGCTGTTGATCACGATCGGCTCGCCGCTGCGCGGATCGAGCTCGCTGAAGCTGACGTTGGCCAGCAGCGCGGAGATCACCCACACCGCCAGCATGAGGATCAGGAACAGCACCGCCGGGTCGGGCAACTTGTTGCCGACGCGCTCGACGCCGTCGAGGAAACGGGTGACGAAGCCGCGTGACGCGGGCGTGGGGCTTGGGCTGGGCTGGTTCATGCCGACTCCTGGATGCGGACGCCGGCATCCTAGCAAGGCCATCGCGAGGTGCGGCGAACCGTGATCCGTAGCGCGGGCTTCAACCCGTCGTTGGGTTCATCGACCGCGCCATACCCGCCTACGCCAACGGCGTGCCGTAACCCGGGCCGGCGCCGATCGAGGTGCGCACCTCGAACAACTCCGGGAAGAACGTCAGTTCCAGCGCCTGCCTCAGGAACCCCACCCCGCTGGACCCCCCGGTGCCGCGCTTGAAACCGATGATCCGCATCACCGTGCGCATGTGGCGGAAGCGCCACAGCTGGAACTGGGTTTCGATGTCGACCAGGTCCTCGCACAGGTGGTACGCCGCCCAGTGCGATTCGGTGTCCTCGTAGATGCGCTCGAACACCGGCAGCAGGTCGGGGTCGGACACATGCGCGATCGACCAGTCGCGCTCGATGTGATGTGCCGGCACCGCGTGGCCGTGGCGGGACAGATAACGCAGGGCCTCGTCGTACAGGCTCGGCGACTCCAGCACCTCGCGCAGTTCGGCGGCGGCGCCCCCGTCATGCGCGAACACCTTCAGCATCGCCGCGTTCTTGTTGCCGAGCAGGAACTCGATGGTGCGGTACTGCAGCGACTGGAAGCCCGAGGACGGGCCGAGGATTTCGCGGAACTCCATGTACTCCGACGGCGTCAGGGTTTCCAGCACCGACCACATCTCGGTGAGCTGGCGCAGGATGCCCTTGCAGCGCGAAAAGATCTTCTGGCAACCGCCGAGTTCGTCGGCGCGCAGCAATGCGATCGCCGCCTTGAGCTCGTGGATCATCAGCTTCATCCACAGCTCGGCGACCTGGTGCTGGACGATGAACAACATCTCGTCGTGGTGCGGGGGATCGGACAGTAGTTGCTGGGCCGAGAGTAGGCGATCAAGGCGCAGGTAGCCGGTATAGCTCAGCCGCCCCGAAAGATCGGTGTGGATGTCGGATTCCAGCTCGCGCTGGTTCTTGTCGACGGTCATTGCCAGTCCCCAGCGGGAGCGTCTCCCGGAAACGGAAAGGGTAACGCAGCCGACGTGCCGGCTCTTGTGCCGAAGCGCTGTAAAGAGTTTCAACAACGTTTTTGCTCGTCATTCCCGCGAAAGCGGGAACCCAGCGACTTTGCCTTACCAGGCGCTTGGCATGGACGACCACCTTACCAGGACGCACGGCAACTCTGACCCTCTGGCCTGTTGCAGCCGCGTTCCCGTCGCTCTAATGTTCGCCAATAATCCGACCTGGGGAAGTGCGATGCGAAGGAATGTCTGGCGCGGGCTGCTGCTCGCCACGATGGCGTTGTGGTGCGTGGCGCTGTCGGCGGCCCCATCCCCGGAGTACAGCCTGGAGGTCAAGGGCCGTGTCGAGATCGGCCCGGACGGCAAAGTGCTGGATTACCGGATCGACAAGGGCACCCCCAAGGCGGTCCAGCCGCTGGTCGAAAAGGCCGTGCGCAGCTGGCGCTTCGAACCGGTGGTCGAGAACGGGCGCCCGGTGATCGCGATGACCGACATGACCATCGCGCTGCGGGCGGTGCTGGATGGCGACGACTACCTGCTGCGGGTGGAAAACGTCTGGTTCGGCGGCAGCCTCGCGACAACGCTGACACCGCCGCGCTATCCGGGCGCTCTGTCGCAGCGGGGTATTGCCGGCACGGTGATGCTGGTGCTGCGGCTCCACGAAACCGGCAAAGTCGATCGGGTGCATGTCGAACGGGTCGACCTCGGCCAGAGCGGAAGCAAGTTCCAGATCAAGGCCTGGAGCGAGCAATTTGCAAAGGCCGCCGTGGACGCCGCCCAGGAGTGGGCGTGGGAGCCGTTCGAATTCGTCGATGGCAAACCGGTCCCGACCAATGTCCGCGTGCCGGTCGATTTCACATTCCGGGGATCACCCTGGATCGCCCACCACCAAGGTGTAACCACACCTGCGCCATGGATCAAAACTCGGGATACACAACTGGCCAGCCGCGGTCCGGCGCCCTCGGGTCAGGCCACCAGCGTCAATTCGCGCTTCCAGCTGATCGATCAGGTCGAAGGCAAGATGCTCTAGCGCATGCCGCTACGTGGGCGTTTTGCGCTACCGCAATCGACTGCACCAGAGGTCACTTGGCCGTGAATTCGGGATATTGAATTTCTTTGGTGCGAGTCATCGCTTCGCGCTAACGTGTACCGCACCTGCATGTCATCGTCCTGACATGCTTGGCAGCGAGCATCGCCGTCACTGGCATGCCTGCTGCCATGGTCTGGCGGCGAGCACATATACTTCACATTCACGCTTACGAACACACGGGGTTCATTGATGAACAGGTTCCTCGGTCGCGGCGCGACCATGATTTTGTCGATAGCGACACTGTCGATAGCGACGATGATGGCAGGCACCGCGCACGCGCAGGTGGTGATCAGCCAGGTGTACGGCGGCGGCGGCAACTCGGGCGCGACTTTGCGCAGCGACTTCATCGAGCTGCGCAACAACGGCGCCAGTGCGGTCAGCGTCGACGGCTGGAGCGTCCAATACGCGTCCTCGACGGGTTCGACCTGGCAGCGCACCGCGCTGGCCGGCAGCATCGCGCCGGGCGGCTATTACCTGGTCAAGCAGGCCGACGGCGCCGGCGGCAGCGTCGCGCTGCCCACCCCCGACGCCACCGGCACCATCGGCATGGCCGCCACCAGCGGCAAGGTCGCGCTGGTCAATGGCGGTGGCGCGCTCAGTGGCAGCTGCCCGCTCACTGCGCCCGTGCTGGTCGATTTCGTCGGCTTCGGCAGCAGCGCCAACTGCGCCAAGACCGCGCCGACCGCGACCCTCAGCAATACCACTGCCGCGCTGCGCAAGGGCGATGGCAGCGTCGACACCGGCAACAACAGCGCGGACTTCAGCGCTGCCACGCCGGATCCGCGCAACAGCCGCTCGGAACCGCCCGCGCCACCGGCACCGGCGCTCGCGTTGACCATCGCGCAGATACAGGGCAGCGGCCTGGTTTCGGCCTACAACAAGCAGGCCGTGGTCACCGAAGGCATCGTCACCGCACGCAAGTTCAACAACGGCTTCTTCCTGCAGGCGGCCAACGACGACGGCAACCCCGCCACGTCCGAGGGCATCCTGGTGTTCACCGGCAGCGCGCCACCGGCCAGCGCCACGGTGGGCAACCGCGTGCGGGTTACCGCCACCGTGGAAGAGTTCGTGCCGTCGTCCAACCCGAACCAGCTCACGATCACCGAACTGGTATCGCCGACGGTGGAACTGCTCGAAACCGGCGTGGCACTGCCGGCCGCGATCGAACTCACCGCGGCCGATCTGGGCAGCGACGCCCTGCCCGGCACGCTGGAGCGTTTCGAAGGCATGCGCGTGAGCGTGGCGCAGTCGAAGGTGGTCGCGCCGTCGGGCGGCTCCATCCAGGAACGCAACGCCACCTCCACCAGCGACGGCGTGTTCCACGTCGTCCTGCCCACCATCGCGCGGCCGTTCCGCGAGCCCGGCATCGGCGTACTTGATGCGTCGCTGGCCACTTTGCCCGCCGACAAGAACCCGCCGATCTTCGACACCAACCAGGAACGCCTGATGGTGCGCAGCCGTGGCCAGGCCGGTGCGCAGCCGCTGTCGGTGGACGCCGACGCGCAGGTCGCCGGCATGATCGGCGTGCTCGATTATTTCGCTGGCACCTGGGCGCTGCTGCCCGACGTTGGCACGCCGCCGACCGTCAGCGGCGGGCGCCTGCCCGAAGCGGTCAACGACGCCGACTACGCCGCAGTGACCATCGCCAGTTTCAACGTGCTGCGGCTGTTCGACGAGATCGCCGACGGCAATGGCGCGGTCACCCTGACGCCCGAGGCGCTCGACAAGCGCCTGGCCAAGACCGCTGTGTCGATCTGTGAATTCCTCAAGACGCCCGACATCCTCGGTGTGGTCGAGATCGAGAACCTGCGCGTGATGGGCCTGCTGGCCGAGCGCATCAACACCACCTGCGCCAGTGCGCCGGCGTACGTGCCGTACCTGGAGCCGGGCAACGATGTCGGCGGCATCAACGTCGGCTTCCTGGTCAACACCCGCGCGGTCGCCGGCGGCGCGCCACGGGTCGAAGTGCTCAACGTCAGCCAGATCGGCAAGGACGACAGACTGACCAATCCCAACGGCAGCACCAGCGTGCTCAACGACCGTCCGCCGTTGCTGCTGCGCGCGGTCGTGCGCAACGACGGCGGCGCGGCGTATCCGGTCACCGTGATCGTCAACCACCTGCGCTCGCTCAGCGGCATCGACGACATCGCCAGCGGCAGCAGTGGCTGGGCGACCGGCGGCGAGCGGGTGCGGGCCAAGCGCGGCGCTCAGGCGGCGTACCTGGCCGGCCTGGTGGAGTCGCTGCAGCAGGCCGACCCGGACGAAAACATCGTGCTGGTCGGCGACTTCAACGCGTTCGAGTTCAACGACGGCTATGTCGACGTGCTTGGCGTGATCAAGGGCGACGAAGCGGCACCGGACGCCGTGTTGACCCATGTCGACAGCCCGCTGACCTCGCTGCTGGTGGACGGTTCGCAATTGATCGCGGATCCGACGCGGCGTTACTCGTACGTGTTCGCCGGCAATGCACAGAACCTCGATCACGTCCTGGTCAACCAGGCGGTGCTCGCCGGGGCCGCCGGCCTGCAGGTCGACCACGCGCGCATCAACGCGGACTTCGGCACCGACAATTTCGGCGACGCCACGGTACCGCTGCGCACTTCCGATCACGACCCGGTGCGCCTGGCGATCGTGGTGCCGGCGTTCCGCAGTGCCGACCTGTCGGTGACCGCGAGCGCGGACCCGATGAGCGTGCGTGCCGGCGACACGGTGACCTTCAACGCCAGCGTCGCCAACGCCGGGCCAGGCGCGGCCGAGTTCGCCGCGGTCGCATTCGTGTTCGACGCGCTGCTGTCGCCGTCCGTCACCAGCGCGGCGCCCGGCTGGACCTGCGCCGCGCCGGTACAGGACGCCAGTACGACCACCGTGACCTGCACCACGCCGGGCTTCGCGGCTGGCGCGAATGCCGCGTTCGCCATTGACGTG
Source organism: Pseudomonadota bacterium (assembly GCA_030859305.1). Lineage (GTDB taxonomy): Bacteria > Pseudomonadota > Gammaproteobacteria > Xanthomonadales > Xanthomonadaceae > Lysobacter_K. The sequence goes on from JALZKJ010000104.1 coordinate 6,058, forward strand.
ATCGCCCCGGCGCTCGCCGATGGCGCGTCGCTGCGGATGGCGGTCGCCGTGCAATCGCAGACCACCGACCCGGCCAACGGCAACAACCAAGCCGCAGTCGAGGTGGCGATCGTGACCGCCGCGGACCTGTCGGTGCAATTGCAGGGCGATGCGAACGGGTCGGGCCGCGGCGCACGGGCGGAATTCCTGGTATCGGTCACCAATGCCGGCCCGGATATCGCCGAAGCTGCCGTGCTGGTGCTTCAGGGCAATGCCCGCGCCAGCATGGTGTCGATAAGCCAGCCGGTTGGCTGGTCATGCGATCCGCTCGAAAACAGCGACGCCGGTTTCCGTGTGCAATGCGCGCGCGCACAGGCGATGGCACTGGGCACCCAACGGTTTGCCGCCTCCATCGTGCTGCCGGGATTGCCGGCCAGAGGCGTACCGCTGACGATCACCGCCAACATCAGCGCCGCCACCCCGGATCCATCGCTCGACAACAACACCTCGACCTTTACCCGGGCGATCGGCGGCACCCGGTAACCATTAGGATCCATCGCGACAGGCAACAAGGGCGCGGCCACCAGCCGCGCCCTTTTTCGTTGGAGCGCCCATGGGCGCGATCGCGACTGCCCGCACAGGGACAGATCAGGCGTTCGCGGCCATGGGCCGCTCCTGCAACCCACAGGGACCAGCCGGACCAATGGCTTTCAACCCCAAAGGCCATGCCGCGCCGCGCAACGGGCTTTAACGCCGCTATGGTTATCATCGAACGATCGTGTTGCCGACCTGCTTGATGACCGCTCAACAAGGATTCCCCCCGCGATGACCATCGCCGCAAAGTTCGAGATCGAGTACCTGCAATACCTCGGCGCCGACGGCACCCCCGTCGCCGAGTTGCCGCCCGCCTTCCGCGATCCCAAGGCGCTGCTGCCGCTGTTCAAGCAGATGCTGTTCGTGCGCATCTTCGACACCAAGTCGATCGCGCTGCAGCGCACCGGCAAGCTCGGCACGTATGCGGCCTGCCTCGGCCACGAGGCCACCCACGTCGGTATCGGGGCCTCGATGCAGCCCGCCGACGTGTTCGCGCCGAGCTACCGCGAATACGGCGCGCAGTTCATGCGCGGCGTGCTGCCGCGCGAGGTGCTGCTGTACTGGGGCGGCGACGAACGCGGCAACGATTTCTCCGGGCCGAAACACGACTATTCGTGGTGCGTTCCGATCTCGACCCAGTGCCTGCACGCGGCCGGCGCGGCGCTCAATTTCAAGCTGCGCAAGCAGAAACAACTCGCGGTCGCCTGTTGCGGCGACGGCGGTTCGTCGAAAACCGATTTCTACGCCGCGTTGAACTCCGCCGGCGCCTACAAGCTGCCGTTGATCCTGTGCGTGATCAACAACGGCTGGGCGATCTCGGTGCCGCGTTCGGCCCAGACCGGCGCCGAGACGCTGGCGCAGAAAGGCATCGCCGGCGGCCTGCATTGCCTGCAGGTCGATGGCAACGACCTGATCGCGGTGCTCGAAGGCATGCGCCGCGCCGCCGAGCGCGCGCGCAACGGCGAAGGCGGCAGCGTGATCGAGTTCATGACCTACCGCCTGCACGACCACACCACCGCCGACGACGCGCGCCGTTACCGTGGCGCCGACGAGGTCAGCGACGCCTGGACCCGCGACCCGATCCCGCGCCTGCGCACCTACCTCACCGCGCAGAAGTTGTGGAGCGAGGACGAGGAAAAAGCCTGGACCGTGGAATGCGGCAAGCGAGTCGACGTCGAGATCAACGCCTATCTGGAAACCCCTGTGCAGCCGGTCGAGGCGATGTTCGATCATCTCTACGCCGACCCGCCGCCGGACCTGCTCGCGCAACGCGCCGATGCGATCGCGCTGGAGGGTCGCCGATGAACGCCGAAACCAAAGCGAAGGCCGCCGCCGCGAAGGCCGCCGACACGCCGACGGCGATCACCCTGATCGAGGCGATCACCCAGGCGCTGGCGTGGGAGATGCAACACGACGACACGGTGATGGTGCTCGGCGAGGATGTCGGCATCAACGGCGGCGTATTCCGCGCCACCGCGGGATTGCAGGCGACGTTCGGGCCGGAGCGCGTGCTCGACACGCCGCTGGACGAAACCACGATCGCCGGTTTGACCGTAGGCCTCGCCAGCCAGGGCATGAAGCCGGTCGCCGAATCGCAGTTTGACGGTTTCATGTACCCGATGGTCGACCACATCATCTGCCACGCCGCGCGCTTCCGTTACCGCACCCGCGGCCGGCTGACCTGCCCGATGGTGCTGCGGGTACCGTGGGGCGGCGGGATCCGTGCGCCTGAGCACCACAGCGAAGCCAACGAGGCGATCTTCACCAACGTGCCAGGGCTGCGCGTGGTGATGCCGTCATCCCCCGCGCGCGCGTATGGCCTGCTGCTGGCCGCGATCCGCGACCCGGACCCGGTGATCTTCTTCGAGCCCAAGCGCATCTACCGGCAATACAAGGAACTCGTGCCCGACGATGGCGAAGCGCTGCCGCTGGATGTCTGCTACGTGCTGCGCGACGGCTCCGATGTCACGCTGGTGACGTGGGGCGCGCAGGTCAAGGAAACCCTGGAGGCGGCCGAACAGCTCGCCGGCGAAGGCATCAGCGCCGAAGTCATCGACGTGGCCACCTTGCGGCCACTCGACTTCGCCACGATCGCCGAATCGGTCAGCAAGACCGGCCGCTGCGTGATCGTGCACGAGGCGCCAAAGACCGCCGGCTTCGGCGCCGAGATCGCCGCGCGGCTGGCCGAGGAGTCGATGTTTGACCTGCTCGCACCGGTCGTACGGGTCACCGGCTACGACACCCACATCCCGCTGTTCCGGCTGGAGATGAAGTACCTGCCGAGCGTCGAGCGCATCGTGGCCGCGGCCAAACGCGTGGTGCAGGCCGGCTGAGCCTTTTCCTGTAGAGCCGGGCTTGCCCGGCTTCGAATTCCCGGCAGCGGAGCAAGCTCCGCTCTACGAACAGACATTGAGAACCTCCAATGAGCGACACCAAGAAATTCTTCCTGCCCGACCTCGGCGAAGGCCTGCCAGACGCGACCATCGTTGAATGGTCGGTCAAGGTCGGCGACACGATCACCCTCGACGACGCGCTGGTGTCGATGGAAACCGCCAAGGCGGTGGTCGAGGTGCCGTCGCCGTTCTCCGGCAAGGTGCTCAAGCTCGCCGGCGAGGCGGGGGACGTGATAATCACCGGCGCGATGCTGGCGGAATTCGAGATCGACCCGTCGCAGCCGCAGCGCGCGGCGGGCCAGGACACCGGGCACCACCATGGCGGCGGCGCGCAGCACGATGACGACGACGATGTCGGGCACAGTGTCGGCAGCCAGGACCCGGCGCCGGACGACCGCGTGGTCGCCTCCGACATTGGCGGCGCCATCACCCATGAGGGCGAGAAGCCACCGAAAGGCGAGGCCGGCGAACGTACGGACAGTGGCACCGTGGTCGGCGCGATGCAGTCCTCGGACGCGGTACGCAGTGAGCAGGCGCTGGCCGTCGGCGGCATAAAGGCAATGCCGGCGGTGCGCGCCCAGGCGCGCAAGCTGGGCGTCGACCTGTCGCGCGTGCAGGCCACGGGTGCGGATGGCGCGGTGACGATGAACGATGTCAAACAGGCCGCGGCAGATGGTTCGGCAAAGGTCGGCGCTGCGCCGGCGCCGCGTGCGGCGGATCGTGGACCGTCCACCACCACCGCCGCGCCCGCCCGCAGCCCCTTGTCGCAGTCTGGCAAGCCGATGCGCACCCAACCGCCCGGCGTGACCGCATCCGGTCAGCCCGAGCAGCTCAAGGGCGTGCGCCGCAACATGGCGCGGGTAATGGCCGATGCGCATTCAAAGGTCGTGCCGACCACGCTGTCCGACGACGCCGACATCCATGCCTGGGCGCCCGGCAACGACATCACCGGCCGACTGGTGCGTTCGATCGTCGCGGCCTGCAAGGCGGTACCCGCGCTCAATGCCTGGTTCGATGGCGACAAACTGACCCGCACCCTGCATCCGCACGTCGACATCGGCATCGCGGTCGACACCGACGACGGCCTGTTCGTGCCGGCGCTGCGCAATGCCGACATGCTCGACGCGCGCGGCGTGCGCGAGGCGGTCAACCGGCTGCGCGTGCAGGTCGAGGACCGCAGCATCCCGGCCTCGGAGTTGTCGGGTTACACGATCTCGCTGTCGAACTTCGGCATGTTCGCCGGCCGTTACGCGACGCCGGTGATCGTGCCGCCGACCGTGGCGATCGTGGCAGCCGGCAAGGGACGCCATCAGATGACCCCGGTGATGGGCGGCTTCGAATCGCACAAGGTGATCCCGTTGTCGGTCACCTTCGACCACCGCGTCTGCACCGGCGGCGAGGCGGCACGGTTCCTCAAGGCGATGCTCGACGACCTGGGCCGCGCGCAGTAGGGCGACACTGGAGAACCCGCATGATCCACCGCAGCCGCCTGGCCGGCTTCATCATCGACTGCCAGACCGGCGATCTCGATGCCGCCGCCGCTTTCTGGAGCGACGCATTGGGTTTGCCTGTCGCCGATCCCGACGCCGGCGACGTGCCCGGCCAGTACGCGCAGTTCGGAGACACTCCCGGCGACCTGCACATCGAGGTGCAGAAGGTCGACCATTCGTCGCGCGTGCACCTGGACATCGAGAGCGACGATCTCGACGCCGAAGCGGCGCGACTGGAAACGCTGGGGGCGAAAAAAATCGCCTTCGTGAAACGCTGGTGGGTGATGGAAGCCCCGAGCTGACAGCGCTTCTGCGTCGTCAAGATGCATCACCCGGAGCAGGGCGCCGCGCCGAACGTCTGGGATTGATGCGCGCAGGCCGGGTCCTGACCCACCAGTGGAATTTCAGACCTGCGGCGTGTCGTCGGCGACCACGCGGTTGCGGCCATTCGTCTTGGCCCGGTACAGCGCCTGGTCGGCGCGATCGAACACCTGTTCGGGGGTGTCGCGGCCGTATTCGCCCACGGCAACACCAGTCGACACGCTGAGCGCGATGACGCTGGACCGTACCTCGCCGCGACGACCACCGCCGGCCGCCCTGTCGATGCGCGCGGCATGCTGCTGTAGCGCTATACGACATTGCCGTACCGCGACCGCTCAATCGCGGCCGGCGGCATAGCCTCCGAAATCGCCCGCCGCACCCGGGAATACCACCGGGCTTTCGGCACCCTCCCTGGACACCGCCGACACGCCGAAAAAGTAGTTGTCGATCACCACGTTCCGCAGCGTGTGCTCGCCGACGTTGCCGACAAACATGCTGTGGGTCCATTGCGGTTCGGTGGTGAGACGCCAGTGGACCCTGTAACCGGCCAGGTTCGGCGCCTGCCCGGCATTTGGCCGGGTCCAAGCCAGGGTGGTGTCGGCAGTGACCGCACCTTTGATGGTGACGTCGGCCGGCGGCGGCGGAGCGGATGCCAGGCCGGCCAACGTAACCGCGTTGAGAGCCGTGAGCTTGGCGGCGTAGTCGAAGTCGACGCCGTCGATGGTGTCGCCGTAGACGATGCCATTCTCTGTACGCAGGTCCTGGTGCTGGCGATCGTAGTGCTCGTGGGTCTCCATGATCCGCACCGCCGGATAACCCAGGTCGTTGAACAGACGGTGGTGGCCGCCGCGACCGAAGCGGTCGAGACGGTAGATCATCATCACGTCGAGGTTGGGCACGTACAGGTCGGCCATGCGGTCGATGTAACGCGCCAGGTTGCGCGTCGGCGAATCCACTTCGCCGCCGGTGAAGCGGCGCTGGCGGGCTTCGGCTTCGCTCTCGCCCATGCGCGTGCCTTCGGCAAACACCCGCGCGGTGGTGTTGTCGGTGACGCCGGTGATGCCGCTGATGTTGCCGATCATGTCGTTGTTGAGCACCGCCTCGATGCGCCAGCCGTTTTTCTTCGCGTGCTCGGCGAGGATCTTGCCGCCGAACAGGCCCTGCTCCTCGCCGGCCAGCGCGGCGTAAACGATCGATCCGCCGAACTTGTGCCTGCTCAGCACGCGCGCGGCTTCCAGCGTGCCGGCCACGCCGGAGGCGTTGTCGTTGGCGCCGGGCGAGTCGTCGGTGAAGTTCATCACGTCGCTGACCCGCGAGTCGATGTCGCCACTCATGATCACGTAGCGGCCCGGATCGCTGCGGCCGCGCTGGATTGCGATCACGCTGACCACCTCGACCGGGTCGGGGATGCGCGTCTCGCCCTGGATCACGTCGCTTACGTAACGCACTTCCAGGCAGCCGCCGCATTGTGCGGAGATGCGTTCGAACTCGGCATGGATCCAGCGCCGCGCCGCGCCGATGCCGCGGGTATCGGACGCGGTCTCCGACAGCGTATGGCGGGTGCCGAAGCCGACCAGGGTGCGGATGTCGGCTTCGATGCGATCGGCCGACGGCGCGGTGCCGATGGTGTGCAGCAGCGGCAGGCTGGCCGGTGGAACCGACGCTGTGTCAGCGGCCTGCGCGGAGAGCGGGAAAAGACAGGCAGCTAGGCCTAGGGAGACATTTCGGATGGAGACATTACGGATCATGCGGGCGCTCCGGGCGTGGATGGCTGGGCTGCGCTCGACCTTAGCAATACGCAGGCTGGCTGGCACATGGCCGACGCGGCACACTGCCAGTATCAGCCGGGAATCGCACCTCTGGCGGCAGTTGATGACGAAACAGGCTGGGCTTGGCGTCTACCTCCTCCACCACCACGCGGTTGCGGCCCTCCCGCTTGGCCCGGTACATCGCCGCGTCGGCGCGACTCAGCCAGTCGCTGGCCGATTCATCGGCCGCCAGCACCGTCGCGCCGATCGAGACGGTCACATGA
>JALZKJ010000129.1 GCA_030859305.1 Pseudomonadota bacterium
AGAAAGCCACGCGCGAACTGGGCGACGGCTTCGACCTGCGCGAGTTCAACGATGCGGTGCTGGTGACCGGCTCGGTCCCGCTGGAAACCCTGGAGACGCATATCGAGGCGTGGATTGCCGCGCAGAAGGCTGCAGCTGCGGCGGGCTGACCGGGACTGGGACGACGCTGCGACTCCTACCACCGGGTCAAAGTCTGACGCCGAGGCGGCCTGTATTTGCCGCCTTTGCCCGTAGCTGCCATACTTCGCCGCTTCCCTCGGCTGCGTGCCGGGCGGAACCTTGCCCTACCGCGCCAACCACGGGTGGCGGGGGGCTGAACTGGCCGGAATTCTGCTTGAGTTTCCCTGCAGATTTCCCGCCGACATCCACAAGGACAACACCATGCGTCATTACGAAGTCGTGTTCCTGGTCCATCCGGACCAGAGCGAGCAGGTGCCGGCCATGATCGAGCGCTACAAGGGCTTGATCGAGGCGGGCGAAGGCAAGATCCATCGTCTCGAGGACTGGGGCCGCCGTCAGCTGGCGTACCCGATCGCGAACCTGGTCAAGGCCCATTACGTGCTGCTCAACATCGAGTGCAACCAGGGCGTGCTGACCGAACTGGTCGACGGGTTCCGATTCAACGATGCGGTGCTGCGTCACCTGGTCATGAAGCGTGACCACGCCGACACCGAGCAGTCGCTGATCATGAAGTTCAAGGACGAGAAGGGCGACAAGCCTGATCGTGGTGATCGCGGCGACCGCGGGGATCGTGGCGACCGCCCCGAGCGGGGCGAGCGCCGCCGCCGTGACGAAGACAGTGACGGCGGCAGCGATGGCGACAACGCCAAGCCCGCCGACGACAACGCCGAAGCCGCATAAGGAACGCCCCCATGTCCAAATTCTTCCGCCGCCGCAAATTCTGCAAGTTCACCGCCGAGGGCATCAAGGAGATCGACTACAAGGATCTCAACACCCTGCGCCAGAACCTCACCGAAACCGGCAAGATCGTCCCCAGCCGCGTGACCGGCACCAAGTCCAAGTACCAGCGCCAGTTGTCGACCTGCATCAAGCGCGCGCGATTCCTGGCCCTGATTCCGTACACCGACAACCACAACGCCTGAGCAAAGCTGGCGTCCGCGAGGACGACACCACTTCCTCCTCTTCCGCACGCGGGAGAGGGCAGGGGTGAGGGCAGCGCCACTTTTCAAGGGCGCCCCATTCGGACAGCGCATCCCGCTGCGGGCCTAAAGGCCCGCTAACGAAACCGGAGCAAACACCATGCAACTGATCCTGCTGCAGAACGTGCAGAACCTCGGCAACCTCGGCGACAAGGTCGACGTCAAGCCGGGCTACGGCCGCAACTTCCTTGTCCCACAGGGCAAGGCCGCACCGGCCACCGCCAGCAACCTGGCCGACTTCGAAGCGCGTCGCGCCGAGTACGAAGCCAAGGCCCAGGCCTACCACGACGACGCCGAAGCCCGCAAAGCCAACCTCGAGGAAGCCTCGGTGACGATCCACGCCAACGCCGCCGCCGAAGGCAAGCTGTACGGTTCGGTCACCTCGCGTGACATCGCCGAGGCGCTGACCAAGGCCGGTTATCCGGTCGAAAAGTCCGAAGTGATCATGGGCGAGGGCGCGATCCGCCGCACCGGCGAGTACGACGTCGTCGTGCACCTGCACGCCGGCATCGAGACCACCGTCAAGGTGATCGTCGAGGGCGAAGCCGCCTGATTCTTCGGATCGGACTGCATCGTTGATCGAGGGGCGCCGCAAGGCGCCTTTCGTGTTTGTGGCCGAACCAGCGTGGCAAAGCGATCGAAAGCGCCGAATTCGAAACATCCTGCAAATCTGCTTGCCCTCATCCGGGGGAACGCCGGGGTCCATGTTGATCCGGCTCTTGTATCCGATGACTGACATCAGCCAAGCCGCATGGGCTGCTGTTTTCGCTGCACTGTTGGCGATCGACGACCCGTGCTGTTTGGCCCGTCGCAACCGCTGCGACACCCCCATGCGATAGCGAAACATGCGCTATCCACCGGATATCCACAGACTTGTCTGCAACGCCCCGACTGCGATGGGGACTAGCATGGCCGACCGCCCGGTTCTGGACAGGCCGGTTCTGGACAGACAAATGCCGGTTTCGGCAGGCGACCGCCATCATTCCAACGCGCCAATCACGGGGACACCATCGGCAATGAATCTACGACCAGGGTTTCGCGGCAGCGACAAGCGGTTCGAAACCCGTGCCGAACAACGCGTCGACCAGCTGCGCGTGCCGCCGCAATCGGTCGAGGCCGAGCAGGCCGTGCTCGGCGGCCTGATGCTCGCGCCCGACGCCTACGATCGGATCGCCGACCAGCTCACCGACAACGACTTCTACCGCCGCGATCACCAGCTGATCTACCGCGCGATCCGCGAGCTGGCCGAGAAGAACAAGCCCTTCGATGCGGTCACGCTGGGCGAATGGTTCGAATCGATGGGCCAGTCCGAGCAGGTCGCCGGCGGCGCCTACCTGATCGAACTGGCCAGCACCACGCCGTCGGCCGCCAACATCGCCGCCTACGCCGAGATCGTGCGCGACAAGGCGGTGCTGCGGCAGTTGATCGAGGTCGGCACCGGCATTGTCAACGACGGTTTCCAGCCCGACGGCCGCGACAGCAGCGAGATACTGTCGGCCGCCGAGCAGCAGGTATTCGCGATCGCCGAAGCCGGCGCGCGCGGGCGCACCGATTTCGTCCCGGTCAACAAGGCGCTGTCGGAAGCCTTCGACGTGCTGCAGACGCGCTACGCCAACGGCGGCAGCGTCACCGGCCTGCCGACCGGATACACCGAATTCGACGAGATGACCGCCGGTCTGCAGCCGACCGACCTGCTGATCATTGCCGCGCGTCCGGCGATGGGCAAGACCACGCTGGCGCTCAACATGGCCGAGCACGCCGCTATCCGCACCAAGAAGGCGGTGGCGGTGTTCTCGATGGAAATGTCGGCCAGCCAGCTCGCACTGCGCCTGATTTCCTCCAACGGCCGCGTCAACGCCCAGCGCCTGCGCAGCGGCCAGCTCGAGGACGAGGACTGGAGCCGCGTCACCAGCGCGATCCGCATGCTGCGCGAGGCCAAGATCTTCATCGACGACACCCCCGGCCTTTCGCCGGACGTCCTGCGCGCAAAGGCCCGCCGGCTCAAGCGCGAGCACGACCTCGGCCTGATCGTGATCGATTACCTGCAGTTGATGGCGGTCCCGGGCAACAACGAGAACCGCGCCACCGAGATCTCGGAAATCTCGCGCTCGCTCAAGCACCTGGCCAAGGAACTCAACGTGCCGGTGATCGCGTTGTCGCAGCTCAACCGCTCGCTGGAAAGCCGCGCCGACAAGCGCCCGGTCATGGCCGACCTGCGCGAGTCCGGCGCGATCGAGCAGGACGCGGACGTGATCGTGTTCATCTACCGCGACGACTACTACAACAAGGAAAACTCGCCGGACAAGGGCCTGGCCGAGATCATCATCGGCAAGCAGCGCAACGGCCCGACCGGGTCGTTGAAGCTCAAGTTCTTCGGCGAGTACACGCGATTCGACAACCTGTCGCACGATTCGGTGGGGAGTTTCGAGTAACGCGTAGCGTGGCTGGAATCCTCTTCTGCAATCACCCGCCTGCGCTCGCTGGAATTCTCCGATGGCCCGACCCACCACCGCCACCATCCACACCGACGCGCTGCGCCACAACCTCGGCCAGATGCGCCTGCGCGCGCCTGACAGCCGGGTCATGGCGATGGTCAAGGCCGACGGCTACGGCCACGGGCTGGAACGTGTCGCGCGTGCGTTGAGTGATGCCGATGGCTTTGGCATCGCGGCGCTGGCCGATGCCGAGCGCCTGCGCGCGATCGGCATTACGCAACCGATCCTGTTGCTGTCGGGCTTCAACGAGCCGGCCGATATCGCCCGCCTGCGTTCGCTGCGGGTCGACGCGGCGATCCACCACATCAGCCAGATCGAGATGCTGGAGCAGGCGCAGGTTGGCGAGCCGATCCGTTGCTGGCTCAAGCTCGACAGCGGCATGCACCGGCTCGGCTTCGCCCCCGGGGACGTTCGCGAGGCGCATGCGCGGCTGGCGGCGTTGCCGCAGGTAGCCGGGATCGTGCTGATGAACCATTTCGCCAGCTCGGACGAACCCACCACCCGCAGCGGCGGGCAGACCCGCGAGCAGATGCGGGTGTTCGCCGAGGCCACCGCGGGCCTCGACGGCGCGCGTTCGCTGGCGAACTCGGCGGCAGTGCTTGGCTGGCCCGACAGCCATGCCGACTGGATCCGTCCCGGTGGAGCGCTGTATGGCATGTCGGTGGTCGCCGGCACCAGCGGCGCCGACTTCGGCCTGCGCCCGGCGATGACACTGGCAACCCGCCTGCTCGCGGTCAACCACATCCGCAAGGGCGAGCGCATCGGTTATTCGGCGACGTGGGAATGCCCGCAGGACATGCCGGTGGGCGTGGCCGCGATCGGTTACGGCGATGGCTATCCACGCGCAGTGCCGGCCGGCACGCCCGTGCTGGTCGACGGCCAGGCCACCCAGGTGATCGGTCGGGTGTCGATGGATCTGATGACGGTCGACCTGCGCAGCCTGGACGATGCGCGGGTCGGCTCCACGGTCACGTTGTGGGGTCCGCCGTTGCCGGTGGAAACCATCGCCCGTGCGGCCGGCACCATCGGCTACGAACTGACCTGTTCGATCAACCGTCGGGTGCGCTTCATCGAAGCGTGAGATGACGGCCGCAGACGCCGGGCATACTGCCGGCTGTTGTTTCCGGTAGCGACAGGGGCCATGGCGTCCGAGCCTGAGAATGCGATCGCGCTGGTGTGGTTCCGCAACGACCTGCGGCTGGACGACAACCCGGCGCTGCGCGCGGCGATCGAAGGCGGCTACACGCCGATCCCGATCTACATCCACGCCCCGGACGAACACGGCGCGTGGGCGCCCGGCGCGGCGTCGAATGCCTGGCGCCACCGTTCACTTGCCGCGCTCGATGCCGACCTGATCGCGCGCGGTTCGCGCCTGCGGCGTTTCTTCGGCCCGAGCCTGCCGACCTTGCAGACGCTGATCCTCGCCACCGGCGCCGAGGCGGTGTTCTGGAACCGCCGTTACGAGCCGGCGATCGAGAAGCGCGACACCCGTATCAAGCAGGCGTTGCGCGCGGAAGGCGTGCTGGTCGAAAGTTTCAACGGCGCCTTGTTGTTCGAACCCTGGCAGATCCGCAACCAGCAGGGAGGGCCGTACAAGGTATTCACGCCTTTCTGGCGCACGGCGCTGGCGTCATGGGGGTTGCAGGACGCGTGGGATGCGCCGCGGCGTTTGCCCGCTGCGCGGATCGACCTTGAAGGTGTCGCGCTGGACGCCTTCAAACTGGTACCGGTAGCCGGATGGGATCGGAGCTTCTGGAACCAATGGATGCCGGGCGAGGCCGGCGCCCGCGAAGCACTGGACATCTTCATTGAAGGTGCCTTGCGTGGCTACGGCAAGCAACGCGACCGCCCGGACCGCATCGGCACCTCGCGCTTGTCGCCGCACCTGCACTTCGGCGAGGTCGCACCGTGGCGCGTGGTCGCCGCGTTGCAAACCGAGCGCGGCAGGGCCAATGGCCAGGACATCGATATCGCGATCAAGGAACTGGGCTGGCGCGAGTTCGCCCATCACCTGCTGCACCATTTTCCGAAGACGCCGCAGGAGAACTTCAACCCGCGTTTCGACGGTTTCGACTGGGCGCGCGTGGTGCCGCAACGACTGCTGGCCTGGCAGCAGGGGCGCACTGGGGTGCCGATCCTAGATGCGGGCCTGCGCGAGCTGTGGGCCACCGGCTGGATGCACAACCGCGTGCGCATGATTGTCGGCAGTTATCTGACCAAGCACCTGCGCTACCACTGGCTCAACGGCGCGCGCTGGTTCTGGGACACATTGGTCGATGCCGACCTGGCCAGCAACACGCTTGGTTGGCAGTGGGTCGCCGGCACCGGCGCGGATGCCGCGCCGTATTTCCGCGTATTCAATCCGGTCACCCAGGCCGAGAAATTCGATCCCGACGGCGAATACATTGCCCGCTGGGTGCCCGAACTGGCGCCGGTGCCGGTGCCTTTGCGGTTCGCCCCGTGGCGTGAGCCCGAAACCTTGCAAAGACTGGCGCCGCACTATCCGCCGCAACCGCTGGTGGACCTGGCAGGCGGCCGCGACGCCGCACTCGAGGCTTTCCGCAAGCAGCGCGGCTGAGTGCTTTCACATCATTCCGGCCAATGGATGTTCGGTATGCGAGCGACGCGGGGGATCCACGTACTGCAAACTGAACGGGGTGCGCGCCCATCACTTGGCAACCACGCAGCCGGGATTATTTTGTTCATCGAATTCAGGTTCCCTGCCCATCCTACGAGGAAGCACCATGA
>JALZKJ010000015.1 GCA_030859305.1 Pseudomonadota bacterium
GCCTATCCGCCCTACGTGAGCGTGGTTTCGGAGTTGGCGGCTTAACCGGTCTGCGCATGCACGCAGGCGGCGATTCGGAGAGTTCTTTGGAAGGGGTCGAAACATTGAAAGGCAGTGGCGACATGGATATTCAAGCGCGCAAAGATGGTCTGTCCGCCGAGCGGCGTCGCCTGCTGCAGCAACGGTTGAGTGGCGCCGGACGCAAGTTGGCCGCCCCCGCTGGGCCGACCATCGCCGTGGTTGACCGCAGCGGCGAATTGCCGTTGTCGCTTTCGCAACAACGGCTGTGGTTCATTGAGCAGTTGGACGGCGCGAGCACGGCGTACCACATCGCGGATGCGTTCCGGTTGCGCGGGGTATTGAACGAGGCCGCCTTCCGAAGGGCGTTGGACCGGGTGATCGAGCGCCATGAGTCGTTGCGGACCCGGTTCGTGGCCGGCGCGGAAGGCGCGGTGCAGGTGATTGAGGTGGCATCGTCGTTCGCGCTGCGCACGCTGGACCTGTCGGCGCTGACGCCGACGCAGCAGGAACAGGCTATTCGTGAGCACACCGCGCAAGAGGCGTCGGAAAGGTTTGATCTGGGGCGCGGTCCATTGATCCGCGGCCGCTTGCTGAGGTGCTCGGGGAAGGAACACATGCTGTTGGTGACGATGCATCACATCGTCTCCGACGGATGGTCGACCGGGGTGTTGGTCGGGGAGGTGTCGACCTTGTACGCGGCGTACTGCGCAGACCTTCCCGACCCTCTGCCGGCTCTGCCGCTGCAGTACGCCGACTATGCAGCGTGGCAGCGGCAGTGGCTGCAGGGCGCGGTGCTGGAGCGGCAACTGGATTACTGGCGCGGCCACCTGCAGGGTGCGCCGACGTTGCTGGAACTGCCGAGCGATCGGCCGCGGCCGGCATTGCAGAGTTATCGCGGCGGCGGCATCGAGGTACGTCTGGATACGGCGCTGAGCGAGCGATTGAAGGCGTTGGGCAAGCAGCATGGCGCGACCTTGTTCATGGTGCTGCATGCGGGTTGGGCGGCGTTGTTGTCGCGCTTGAGCGGTCAGAGCGACATCGTGGTGGGCGTGCCGGTGGCGAACCGGCAGCGCAGTGAGTTGGAGGGATTGATCGGATTTTTCGTCAACACGCTGGCGTTTCGAGTTCGGGTGGACGGGACGGCGAGCGTGGCGCAACTGCTGGCGCAGACGCGTGAGACGGCGCTGGCCGGCTTCGGTCATCAGGAGATGCCGTTCGAGCAGGTGGTGGAAGCGTTGCAACCGGCGCGGACTCTGAGCTATAGCCCAGTGTTCCAGACGATGCTGGTGTTGCAGAACATGCCGCGTCCGCAGGCGGAACTGGCGGGTCTGCAATTGAGCGGCGAGGTATTGGAGAGCCGGACTGCGCAGTTCGACCTGACCTTGGTGCTGCAAGAGGACGAGCAGGGCATCGGCGGTCTGTTGAACTACGCCAGCGACCTGTTCGACGGTGAGACGATCGAGCGTTGGGTGAGCCATCTGACGGTGCTGTTGGAGGCAATGGCGGCCGATGCGCAGGCCGAGGTGTCGGCGCTGCCGCTGCTGCGGTCAGAGGAACGTCAGCAGTTGCTGGAAACGTTCAATGCCACGCAGACGGCGTACCCGGAGCAGGCGTTGGTGCACGAGTTGTTCCAGGTACAGGTGCGGCGCACGCCGCAGTCGCCGGCTTTGGAGTACGCGGGCGAGTGTTGGAGCTATGGGGAGCTCAACGAGCGGGCGAACCGTCTGGCGCATGCGCTGCGGGCGCAGGGCGTGGGTCCGGATGCACGGGTGGCGCTGTGTCTGGAGCGCGGCCCGGCAATGGTGATGGCGGTGCTGGCGGTGTTGAAGGCCGGTGGCGCGTACGTGCCGTTGGATCCGGCCTATCCGGCGGAGCGCTTGGCGTACATGCTGCAGGACAGCGCGCCGGTGCGGGTGCTGGTGGACGCGGCGTCGCGATCGCGGCTGCCGGAGGCGGCGCAGGCCGATGCGCTGGAGGTGGACGCCGATGAGGCGTTCGCGGGGTGGCCTTTGAGCGATCCCGACCCGCAGGGCACGACCGCGCGGCATCTGGCCTATGTGATCTACACCTCCGGATCGACCGGACGTCCCAAGGGGGTGATGGTCGAACACCGCAGCGTGGTCAACCTGTGGCAGGCATTGGAGCAAGCGGTGTTCGCCTCGTTGCCGGCGCAGGCGCGGATCGGTTTGAACGCGGCGTTGTCGTTTGATGCTTCGGTGCAATCGTTGAGCCAGTTGCTGTCGGGCCGTTGTGTGGTGGTGGTGCCGGCATCGATCCGCGCCGAGGGCGATGCGATGCGTGCGTTCGTGCGCGAGCGCGGCTTGGCCGCGCTGGACTGCACCCCGAGCCAGTTGGAGCTGTTGCGCTTCGCGGACGAGGAGGGGCCGGAGGTGATTCTGGTCGGTGGCGAGGCGCTGACGCGACAGACCTGGTCGCGCTTGGCGTCGTCGCGGGTCTGCTACTACAACGTGTACGGTCCGACCGAGTGCACGGTCGATGCGAGTCTGGCGCGGATCTCCGGGGAGGTTGCGCATATCGGCCGGCCGATCGCCAACACGCGCATCCACCTGTTGGATGCGCGCTGCGAGCCGGTGCCGATCGGGGTCACGGGCGAGTTGTACATCGGTGGTGCTGGCGTGGCGCGCGGTTATCTGAACCGCGCGGAGCTGACGGAAGCGCGGTTCGTCGCCGATCCGTTCCGTGCCGGTGAGCGCCTGTACCGCAGCGGCGACCTGGGCCGTTACCGTCGTGACGGCACGATTGAGTTCCTGGGCCGCAACGACGACCAGGTGAAGCTGCGCGGCTTCCGCATCGAGCTGGGCGAGATCGAGGCCTGCCTGTGCGCGTGCACGGGTGTGGCCGAGTCGGCGGTGACGGTGCGTGAGGACACGGTCGGCGACCGGCGCCTGGTGGCGTATGTGGTGGCGGCCGATGGATTTGCCCTGGACGTGGCGCAATTGCGAGCGCAACTGGCGCAGGTGTTGGCCGAGCACATGCTGCCGGGCGCGTACGTGTCGTTGCCGTCGCTCCCACTGACCGCCAACGGCAAGGTCGATCGGCGCAACCTGCCGGCGCCGGACGGCGCGGCGGTGGCGAGCCGTGACTACCAAGCGCCGGAGGGCCCGGTGGAGACAGCGATCGCCGAGATCTGGCAGACCCTGCTCGGTATCGAGCGGGTTGGCCGCGATGATCACTTTTTCGAGTTGGGCGGGCATTCGCTGCTGGCGGTCCAAGTGGTGTCGCGACTGCGCCAGCGGCTCGGTATGGACGTGCCGGTGCGCGAGCTGTTTGCGCAGCCGACCGTGGCCGCATTGGCGACGGCAGCGCAACAGGCACAGACGAACGCCCAGCCGGCCCTTGTTCCGGCCGACCGCGCGGCACGTCTTCCGCTGTCATGGGCACAGCAGCGGCTGTGGTTCCTGGACCAGCTCGACCGCGCTGCCGGCGGCGCATACCACATGCCGGTGGCGTTGCGCCTGAGCGGCCTGCTGGATCATGCGGCGCTGTCGGCGACGCTGGCGCGGATCGTGCAGCGGCACGAGAACCTGCGCACGCGGTTCGTGGTTGAGGACGGCATGCCGTGGCAGCAGGTCGCCCCAGCGTCGGCACAGTGGTCGCCGATCGAGCACGACCTGAGCGCCTTGACCGAGACCGAGCGCGAAGCGGCGATCACAGAATGGGCACGCCAGGAAGCGCAGGCGCCGTTCGATCTGTCGCAAGGCCCGATGATCCGTGCGCGCATGCTGCGGTGTTCGGCGCAGGAGCACGTTCTGCTGGTGACGATGCACCACATCGTTTCCGACGGTTGGTCGATGGGAGTGCTGGTGGGTGAAGTGAGCGCGTTGTACGCGGCCTACGGATCGGGCCAGGGCGATCCGTTGCCGGGGTTGCCGATCCAGTATGCCGACTACGCGGTGTGGCAGCGGCAATGGCTGCAGGGCGCGGTTCTGGAACGGCAGCTGGACTACTGGCGCGGGCATTTGCACGGCGCACCGGCGCTGCTGGAACTGCCGGGCGACCGGCCTCGTCCGGCGGTGCAGAGCTACCGCGGTGCGGTGGTGCCGGTGCGACTGGGGGCGGGGTTGACGCGTTCGCTGCAGACGCTGTCGCAGCGCCATGGCACGACCTTGTACATGACGCTGCTGGCGGGGTGGTCGGCCCTGCTGTCGCGCTTGAGCGGGCAGGCCGAAATCGTGGTCGGCACGCCGATGGCGAACCGGCAGCGGGCGGAGGTGGAAGGGCTGATCGGTTTCTTTGTCAACACGCTGGCGTTCCAGGTTCGGGTGGACGGAACGTCGAGCGTGGCGGAGCTGCTGGCGCAGACGCGCGAGACGGTGCTGTCGGGGCTGGGCCACCAGGATGTACCGTTCGAGCAGGTGGTGGAAGCGCTGCAACCGGCGCGGACTCTGAGCTACAGTCCGGTGTTCCAGGCGATGCTGAGTCTGAACAACACGCCGGGGGAGCGCTCGCCGTCGCTGGCGGGATTGGAACTGAGCGTGCTGGGCCAACCGCATACGACGACCCACTTCGACCTGTCGTTGTCGATGGCCGAAGCCGGCGGCGAACTGGTGGGCGGGGTGGAATACGCCAGCGACCTGTTCGACGGTGAGACGATCGAGCGTTGGGTGAGCCATCTGACGGTGCTGTTGGAGGCAATGGCGGCCGATGCGCAGGCCGAGGTGTCGGCGCT